>CAYMZV010000098.1:0-13141 GCA_964394965.1 uncultured Chryseobacterium sp. | reverse complement strand
ATTGAATGGTGTTGAAAGCGAGATTGCTTCCTGCGGTGGTTGCACCCGAAATGGTTTGCTGGACTTCAATTCCCCCCTTGACATTGAAATTGAAAATTTCGGCGCCACGGAAAAGATTGTTGTTTTGATATCCGAATGATCCGCCGATTCCCAAATTACTTCCGCTGTTGGTGGTTCCTTCCACCTGTGTGGTGAAACTTTGTGTGGAAACGGGGAAAAGTTTTACCACAACATCAATCTTATCCGTTCCGACAATTTCCGGATCGATTACAACCTGTCGGAAAACCCGCAATGCCGTAAGCTGATTGTACGTTTCCTCATAATCATTTTGCCGATACAAAGGTGTCGGCCGGAAAGTGATTCTTGAAAGGAGCACATCGGGTTTATAACGAAGCCGTTTTTCAATCGGGATGCCATTGACGGATTCGGAATTCCTCAAAAAATAAATTTCCCTGTATAAGGTGGAATCATACGTCATCGTATCCTCTCGCAACTGCCCAAGGTTGGTCAATGATTTCACGATGATGTTCCGGACATAAAACCGCTGATGGTTCGTTTCAATCCAAGTGGTATCGGAAGTCTTGATGAGTTGCTTGTTGATGGTGATGGTGACATCCCATTGATGTGTTCCCAATGCGGAATCGGCGGTGAATCGAATATAATCCTTGGAGAAAAGATAATATCCGTTGTTGCGCAGCGATTTTGTAATGCGGTCTTTTTCATGTTCGAAATCATCTGCATCGCAATTCGCTCCCGGTTTCAATAGACAGTATTGGGAACTCGTATCCGTTTGCAAATCGTAAGCAATGTTGGGATCATTGATTTTCCAAGTCACACTGCGAATCGTATAGGGTTGTGCAGGTTGAATGATAAAGACAAGAATGCCTTTCTTTTTTTTCTTGCGTTGAAACCACGGATAAATCAACGTGTCTTTCACCGTGCTGTAATAATATCCCTTGTTGTCGAGATACAACCCAATCTGATGCACCGAACGATTGGTCTTGCTGCTGTCGATAATCACAGGCGGTTCACCGATGTCTTCAAAAAATTCCCCGAGCGTTCTCCTTTTTTTCGGTTCACGTATGGCACGCCCTTTTTTTGTTGTGCGGTGATTGTTCCATCGCGCATATTTTTTTTCATAACGCAAATCGCGTTTTGCCGCGCGTTTTGCATCGCGTACCGGATTGACCAGATTATAGATGTGGAGATAAAATGGATAGCCGGCCCCATTGGTAAGCAGGTTTTTCTTGCCGATTTTTCCACGCTTCAAAAGATGCGGAATGTTTGTTCCGAAAAGTTTCCTGTTCGGTTTCTGTTTCAGGTATCCGTAAATGTCATCCTTGCTGATATGCGGATTCTCGCATTTGATGATGACCTTTTTCAACATCACTTCATTCGACTGCAATCGTTTGGTCGTAGAACATCCCAACCACAGGATGATCGCTGCAGTTGCGAGACACGAGAAAAGAAAATTGGCAGTTAAATGTTTCACGTAGTTGATATGCGGAAGATCGGCGTATTTTCGCAAAGATAATGCCCCGATTATACCAAGCATGATTTCCAAATCACGATTGACCCTTCTTCGCGCGCTCAGGCAGAAAAAAAACCGTTCCGAGCTCGGGCTTTTTGTTGCCGAAGGGCATAAGCTGGTGTTGGAATTGCTTGCTTCGGATGTAAAGGTGAAAACAATTTATGCAACTGAAAACTGGCTGGGGGAAAATTCTGAATTTTTGGAAAATGCAGGTGAAACCGTTAAGGTAAATGAAGAGGAACTTTCCAGAATCTCTTCATTGGTCACACCTCAGGAAGTCCTTGCCATTGCCGAAATCCCTCAATACTCGATTGACTTTTCAAGGTTGCTGAAAGATTATTGCCTGTTGCTCGATGGCATACGCGATCCCGGCAATCTCGGATCCATCATTCGCATTGCCGATTGGTTTGGAATCCGCGACATCATCTGTTCACCCGATTCGGCCGACACCTGGAATCCGAAAGTGGTGCAGGCTTCCATGGGTTCACTGTTGCGCGTGCGTCTGCATGAAATGCTGCCGACCGATTTTATTTCCCAAATGAAAAAAAAGGCGGAAGAATTTCGCTTGACTGTTCCTCCCGTTTATGGCACTTTCCTCAATGGGAATGACATTTACAAAACGGATTTTCCTGCAAGCGGCGTCATTGTCATTGGCAATGAATCGAATGGAATCCGTCCTGAAACCGAGAAATGGATTTCCCGAAAAATAACCATTCCGTCGTGGAAAATAAAAGGTGATGCCATCGGCAATCCGGAATCACTCAATGCCGCCATTGCCACGGCCATTGTCTGTTCCGAAGTGAGACGGGGAAAGCGCGAATGAGCAAAATTCTTTAACTTGGCAATAAACCTTTATCCTGTTCCGGCGTCTTAGCATTGGCCCGTTAACCATTTCGAGAAAAACAAAAAGAAAAAATAATTCCACATGAAAACAAATCGATTTTTCCTCCGGTCATTGGTTTTGATTTCGGCGAGTGCACTCGTTTTTGCGGGTTGCAAAAAAAATCAAGAGGATAACGACACGTCTACGGCAAGCGACAACGCATTTGCAGAATCATCTTTCAACGATGTAACCAATATTACCGATGAGGCGGGTCGTTCGGGATCGCTTACCAATTATAGGTTGGGTGGCGATGACGGATTGCTCACGTCTTGTGCCACCATCACTTTTGATTCGTTGAACACTTCCGATCAGGATACGCTTCTCATCAATTTCGGTTCGACGGATTGTACCGGCAATGACGGGCGTCAACGCCGCGGCGAAATCATTGTTTCTTATTCCGGTCACTACCGCGATTCCGCTTCCGTACACACGATCACATTCAATAATTATTTTGTGAATGACAATCAGATACTCGGAACAAAAACCGTCACGAACCTTGGACATAATTCCGCAGGACATTTGGTTTATGCCATTCATGTCGCGGGACAAATCGTGTTGGCGAATAATGGAGGAACCGTCACCTGGAATTCGGATCGTCAACGCGAATGGACACAAGGTGAATCCACATTGATATGGAGCGATGATGTTTATTCCGTTACTGGAACAGCTTCCGGAACGGGGGCGAATGGACATTCTTTCACTGTAAATATCACCAGCCCATTGATCCGTGTCATGTCCATTGGTTGCCGCCGCCATTTTGTGCAGGGAACTTTTGATTTGACTCCCGATAACAAACCTGTCCGCACGGTAGATTTCGGAAACGGAGCTTGCGATGATTTGGCAACAGTGACGATCAACAATCATATTTATACAATTCACCTTCGCTAAGACGCCATCCGGTTTTCCCATAAAAAAAACGTCCTGCAATTTTTGCAGGACGTTTTTTTTATGGGATGGAAAAAATTTATTTGGCTTTCGTTGACTTTTCCTTCATGAGCCGGTGAATTTCCTTCAGGTATTCATTTTCACTGCGGATGATTTCAAGTTCTTTCTTGCAACTGTCCAATTCACGTTTCATATCCAACGCTGTTACAACGTGTGTTTTTCCACTTCCGCCCTTTTCATCAAGGATGAGTGAAGAGGTCGAATAGTATTGGAAAAAATCGAAATTCAGGCAGCGTGAAATATCACGCAGCAATTCCGAGTCAATGGATTTTCGTTTGAAAATCCCATAAATGTTTTGGGGCGATGTGCTGATTCTACGAGCAAATTCGCTTTTTGTCATGCCCACCTCCTCGAGGTGTTGGCGAATAATTTTTCCGATGTGGAGTGCCATGTTGTTTGTCTTGGGAATTTTTGGTTTAATTGCAAAATCGATAGGGTAGGGGGACTACCGAATCTTTTTTGGTGAATTTTTGTTTGAGGTTGTTTTTGTTTTTTGACGTTTGGTTTTTGGGTTGGTTTTTACTTTCGGGGAATTGTTTTTTGGGTTAGGGTTATTTCTTTTTTCCGCACCGGGTAAGGTGCTTGGTTTTATCAATTGTAGGATTTCTTTCAGGTAAGCATTGTGAAGCAATACGATTTCTATTTCACTTTTTACACTTTCCAATTCCTTTTTGATGTCATTGGTGGTGAATCCCAACAATTCGTCATTTGCCTTTGATGGTTTGTCCAATCCGAGAAAATGCTGGAAAAAATCATAATTCAACGTCCTCGAGATTTTCTGCAGCATATCCGTATCAATCGATTTCCTTTTCAATATGTAATGAATGCTTTGGGGCGATGAAGCTACCCTGCGGGCGAATTCACTTTTTGTCATTCCGACTTTTTTCAATTGGTCATTGATCAGTTTACCGATGTGGAAAGACATGAAACTTCTTTTTCAAATTTAGATGATGAGAATAAAAGAAAGGGTTTCCGATTAACAGGAGCTAAAGGTGCAAATTATTTTTAGAATAAAATTAAAAAATAATTAATAATCCACTTACATCATGGAATTGGCTGATGAGAATCATGCTCAAAAAGAAGCAATGAATTTCATGGGCAAATTATTCCGGCAGCAGGAACGGATAACGATAGTCTGTCGGCGGAACAAATGTTTCCTTGATGGTGCGTGGAGAAACCCAACGCAGGAGATTGATCATCGCACCCGCCTTGTCATTCGTTCCCGAACCGCGTGCACCACCGAAAGGCTGTTGCCCGACTACCGCTCCGGTGGGTTTGTCGTTGATGTAGAAATTCCCTGCACTGTTCACCAATTTTTTTGTCGCCAATTCTATTGCATAACGGTCTTGCGCGAGTATAGCACCCGTGAGTGCATAAATGGAGGTCTGGTCGACAAGTTGAAGTGTTTCATCGAACTTGTTTTCATCGTACACAAAAACGGTGATTACCGGTCCGAACAATTCCTCACACATCGTCACATATTTCGGATCGTTTGCACGAATGATCGTCGGTGCAATGAAATAACCTTTCGATTTATCATACGTTCCACCTGCAACTATTTCAACGTTGCTGTCCTTTTTCGCCGCGTCAATGTATTTTGCAAGTTTGTCGAACGACTTTTCGTCAATCACCGCATTGATGAAATTCCCGAAATCTTCAGTCGGTCCCATTTTGAAGGAAGCGAGATCGGCAATCAATCCGGCCTTGATTTCTTTCCACAGGTTCGATGGAATGTATGCCCGCGAGGCAGCTGAACATTTTTGCCCCTGGTATTCGAAAGCGCCTCTTGAAATTGCAGTGATCACCGCTTTTGCATCAGCGGATTTATGTGCAAGGATAAAATCCTTTCCACCCGTTTCACCAACGATGCGCGGATAGGATTTGTATTTGTGGATGTTGTTTCCAATGGTTTGCCAAATGCTTTGGAAAACTTCCGTTGATCCGGTGAAATGGATTCCCGCAAAATCGGGATGATTGAAAATGACATCGGCCGCATCGGGACCGGAAGGATAAATGAGATTGATGACGCCATCCGGAACACCCGCTTCACGGAAAATTTCCATCAACACATTTGCAGCGTACACTTGTGTGTTGCTCGGTTTCCACACCACCACATTTCCCATCATTGCACAAGAGGTTGGAAGGTTCCCCGCAATGGCCGTGAAATTGAACGGTGTGAGCGCATAAATGAATCCCTCGAGCGGACGCCATTCCAAGCGGTTCCACATACCCGGAGCGGAACCGGGTTGCTGGCGATAAATTTCCGTCATGTAAAAAACATTGAAGCGGAGAAAATCAATGATTTCACAAGCGGAATCGATTTCGGCCTGAAAAGCGTTTTTCGATTGGCCGAGCATGGTTGCGGCGTTCAATTTTGCGCGATAAGGTCCGGCAATGAGTTCGGCGGCTTTCACGAAAATGCTTGCGCGGTGTTCCCAACTCAATTCCGTCCATTTCGGTTTTGCCGCGAGCGCGGCATCAATGGCTTGCTGCACATGTTCTTTTCCGCTCTTGTGGAAATGGCCAAGCGTATGTTTATGATCATGCGGTGGAGCGATGCGGATCTTGTTTTCGCTGCGCACTTCCTTTCCGCCGATATACATCGGGATATCCAATTCGATCGAGCGCAGATGTGCGAGCATGCTTTTCAATTCGGCCCTTTCGGGACTTCCCGGTGCATACATTTTTATCTGTTCGTTGCGCGGAGCGGGGACATTGTAAATTCCTTTGGGCATGGTATAAGGTTCTTGGTTCGGCGTGTTGGGTTCAGGAAAAAATAGTCTTGATTAAGGTATGCAAAGGTAAAAAGGAATTGCCGATCTGGTAATTGCCGATTGCCGATTGTTTGTAGAAAAGAGAGGGTTCGAAATAGCCCTGATAGGAGGGAGCTCCGCCTCCCGATCCTTCGGGACGGATAGCAGGTGAGGTGATTCTAAACCGATAAAATGTTCCGCTTCAAATTTTCCATCCGCACATTTTCATTTGCAAATCACCGCATCATTTTATGTCGGCCATTTTTTTTGCGAGGGCGTTGAAAAAATTGGTGAGCGGTCCGGTAACCATTGGCCGGATGAAAATGGGAATGTCGGCTTCGAAGATGAGTTGTCCGGTGCAGGAATTTTCCGTTTTGGAATTGACCAAGGCATCGAGCGTGAATGCGAAAGGGAGTTTTCCCCCATCGGAAACCATGTGTATCTTGGAATTCGGTGTGGACGATTCGATTTTCATGGCAACGTGAGCCATGCCGCTGATGTTGAAGCTGCAGGTGTCCTTTGTCGATTTCCAATCGGAAACCTGGGAAGGCATCAGTTTTTCAAAATTGTTGAAGTCGCCGAGAAATGAAAATATTTTTTCCTGCGGTTGCGGAATTTCAGTGATGTCGGATTCGATCTTGGTCATGGTAAATTTTAGGATGAATGAAATTTTAGGATGAGATGCACTATTTGAAAATTTCGCAACGGGATCTATTAAATTTCATTCAGCAATCGGGCCATCCAAAATCATTTCCCCCACTGGGCTGGGTTTTTTCGCCAGGCTTCCAAAGTCTCGATGTCTTTTTCGGTGATGAATTCATCGTGCAGGGCTTGACGGATGAGAGAGGGATAATCGCTGAGTGTGATGAGTTTCACTTCGGCATTGCGAAAACTTTCCGTTGCATTTTCAAAACCGTAAGTGAAAATGGCTGCCATTCCTTTCACTTCGCAACCTGCCTCGCGCAAAGCCTCGACCGCTTTCAAGCTGCTTCCGCCAGTGGAAATCAAATCCTCGATGACAACAACGGATTGGCCTTTCTTGATTTCACCCTCGATCAGATTTCCGAGTCCGTGTTTTTTCGGTTCGGGACGGATGTAAACAAAAGGCAATCCCATTTCTTCCGCTACGAGCACGCCTTGCGCGATTGCACCCGTGGCAACACCGGCGATCACATCGGGAGTGGAAAAATTATCGCGGATGATTTGCACGAATTGCTGTCGGATATACGTTCTCACTTTCGGATAGGAAAGTGTTTTTCTGTTGTCGCAGTAAATCGGGGATTGCCAACCGGAAGCCCATGTGAAAGGTTGTTGGGGCTGCAATTTGACGGCTTTGATCTGAAGGAGAAATTCTGCAACTTTCGCTGCTATTCCGGCGTTCGTAACCATGTGCGCAAATGTATAAAGTTTTCATCAACAACCGTCCGCTGATCATTGCCGGAGAAGATGTTCGGGAGAATATGATTCCGGGTACACTTTTTTTGCGTGACGAATCTTCCGAAGTGCTGGATGAGATTCTTGGCTTGGCACATGCCGAAAAGGAGTTTTTCAAACAGGTCTATCTGGTTGCGGAAAATCCGGAGCGGCTTTTTGAATTGCTGGAATCGAAATGCAAGATTATCCTGGCGGCGGGTGGTGTGGTGAAAAATGAAAACGAAAAGCTGCTGATGATTTTCAGGAACGGTAAATGGGATTTGCCAAAAGGGAAAATTGAAAAAAAAGAATCTCCCGAGGAAGCGGGCGTGCGCGAAGTGGAAGAGGAATGCGGAATTTCAGGATTGACGATCACGAAAAAATTATCGCCGACTTTTCACACTTACCTGCACAAGGAAAAAATTGCCCTGAAAAAAACCTTCTGGTTTGAAATGTTGTGTACCGACCATTCAAGATTGAAGCCGCAACTCGAAGAGGGAATTACCGAAGTGAAATGGTGTGATAACGGGGAAGTGAAAATCAATTTGAGGAACACGTATGGTTCCATCGAGGACATCGTGCAAGAGAATGTTTTGTAATATTACCGCGAATCATTCCAACCCAACAACATCATCCGCTTCCGATTATTCGCAAAATCAGTTCAATAAAATAAAGCATGACCAGATTATTCTTGCCTGTGTTCCTGTTCTTTTCTTTTACCGGAAAAATTTCCGCGCAATCGGTCATTTATCTCAATACGGATGATACGATTCATTATTGTACGGATTCTTACGATTCTTTTCTGGGAAACGCAATTAAAAAAAACGCCTTTAAGGATGGCAATTATATTTTTTATTCCGACAGTTCTTCCAAAAACATTTTTTTCAAGGGAAACATCAATAAGGGATTGACCAACGGATGGTATTACCGAAATCAGGAAAACAATGGTGTGGCTGTACCGTTCTTGAAAATGTCGAATGGAATACCGGACAGCGTTTGCAGATTCGACCGTTACTATTGCAATTTCAATTCGGGCAAGCTCCAAGAACTGACGGTTGTGGATTGGTCGAATGGCGGCGATGAAAAAAATGATTCCATTTCGATTTATTTCAAGTCGGGCAAAATCGACTCGTTGCATTTTTGCGTTGCGAATCCAAACAGCAAACTGAGTTCCATTTTCCAAAAGGAATTCTACAACGATACTTCGAAATTGGAACCGCTTGGAAAAAATGCATTTGACATGAGGGATGAAGACCCTCACGACACATCCATTATCATTCGGGCGAATGTGTACAATTCATTCAAGAATGCCAATGAAAAAAACCTTGGTGACGACTTTGAGATATTGAATGTGCAACATTGCGATCATAAGCCGATCAACATGGATTCATTGGATTCGGATCCCTCATTGGTAAAGGTGAATTACCGGATTTGGAATTCTGTCATGATGGTGTATTGGAGAACCATTCATTTTGACAATACAAACGATGAGCTGACATTGTACTACGATTCCTCCCGTCACTTGCGCGAGATGCATGTCAGTTCGATTGTTACAATTGGTGTTGACGTCGGCCACGATAAAACATATGGCATTGAAACACTGATGAATTTCAATTCAAGGGGAAACCTTCAGCATGTCAGTTGTCCGACAGGAGTGGTGGAAGAAGAGACGGCCAATGCAGATGGAACCTTGGGAGAGATACAAGTAGTGCAGACAATCACTGACATTCAGTTGTATCCCGATGGAAGGTTAAGGTTCAGGGAATGAAATTTTGAAATGAATCCTGTTTTGAGGGCATGAAAACCGAAATCTCCAATGGGAAAACAAATCGCACAACTTTATTTTTTGCTTCGTTAAATCGGAAAGGGTAAAAGGGTCAACGATTTCCCGATAGGTGATCGTGTTTGAACTTTTATCGGCGAAAGGGTTGATAATATTCCCAATGGCGGCAATCAAACATCACCGGTCACTCATTTTCACGAACGGTTGCGCTCTCGGATTGGCAATGCGGTATAGATTGTATTCCAAATCGCCGGAAGGATTATCGGCGGGTGAAACATATAATTTTCCATCGGGATCAATGATGTAACCTGCAGGAACGTCGTAAAGGTTGTAATCCGTTTTTGTCTTGTTCACATAATGGTAATGCAGGATCATCCAATTGTATTTCGGATTCGCCTTCAGGAAAGCCTTGTATGCATTTGTGTCGTCGTCGAGTGAAATGCTGACGAACGTGATTTTCTTCCCGTATTTTTTCTGCAAGGCGGCCATGTAACGGAATTCACTCATCGCATGTTCATTCCAAGTGGCGAAGAAAAAAAGATAGATGTATTTTCCCTTGTAGGTTTCCAACGGATCGATTTCCACACCGGCCTTGTTGACCGCTAAAAAATGCGGAGCCATTGTTCCCACTTTCAGTTTTGTGAAAAAGGCAAGGATGTTGCGTGCAATCCGGCGGTCTTCCGCAATCCTGCTTCTGGTGGAAGCCTGATACAAAATCGCAAGGATGTTTTTCGAATTGAAAGCGGGATCCGAATACGATTCGAAAAGTCCCTTGAGCATGACCAATTCGCGCAACGAATCATTTTTCAGCCAAGGCAAACGTTTCATGGAAGCATACAGACTGTCGTAACTGACCAGTTGGTTGATTGCCGCAACCATTCCCTCGCCTTCTTTTTTCGGTGACCATTTATACATGTAATCCTTGAAGAAATTATTGAAGAATTCCATGTATTCGGAATTGTTGTAATAAATTTTCTTTCCTACGATATATTTCATGCCCGATTGGATCTGGCTGTGAAAAACACCATCTTCCATCGACGCCAAACCATAATCCATCCAGGGTTTGAAATAGGGATTTTTCACCCACGCATAATGACGGTCCATTTGCAAATGGAAGGTGTCGAGTACCATGAGCGAATCTTTCGAAACGAAATGAATCCGATTGTACCCCCAGAATTTATCAAAGTAGGTGATGTAATCGTCAGCGAGAAAATTCATGTCGGTGGAATCGCTGATGTAAACGGATGTCGGCAAAGTATATTCCACATCCGGATTTACCGCACTTTTTGTATCGAGTTGCGGAAATTCCAATTCCACTTTTCTTCCCGGCTCGGCATACAGGAAACCACGAACGTTTTTGCATTTCAGGAAAATGTAATTGACTTCATCCACTTCAATTGTCAACGAAAATTTTCCACTGTCGTCCACAACCGTTTCCCCCAATTTGTCTTCGGTTGAGGTGATGTAATCATCATACTTATATGCACCGATCACATTTCCCGAGTATCCGGGAGCTGTTCCGAAAACGGTACACGTTTTTATTTCCATTGGAGCATCCACAGTTTGCGCGGCGATTTCCAGAAAGGGAAAAATGAATGAAAGACAAAATGAAAACCGTTTCAGCATACTGCTCAAATTATTCTCCAATGAAAACTTCAGGACAAATCCCATGCCCCAATTATTGTTTCAAGTCAATTGCCTTTGGAACGAAAGGGGAAGCATCTCCACCGTTCCTCACTATATCACGGATAATTGTCGAATTTATTGCGGAAAGCTCGGGTGTAGGCAAAATAAATAATGTTTCAATCTCATCCGCCATTGTCTTGTTCATCTGCGCAATCGCTTTTTCAAACTCAAGATCTGTGGTCGTGCGCAATCCACGGATGATGTATTTTGCATCCATCTTCCTGCAAAAATCAATCGTGAGCCCGTTGAAAATTTCCACACGCACTTTTTTCTCTCCGGCAAAAGTCTTTTCAATCCACAGTTTTCTTTTTTCGATGGAGAAAAAATAATTCTTGTGGCTGTTCACCCCGATTCCGACAATGATCTGATCGAACAGGGGCAAAACACGCCTTACAATGGATTCATGCCCGAGGGTGAATGGATCGAAGGAGCCGGGGAATACTGCGATGTTGGGCATCATGATGGATTATTAATGATTAATGATTAATGATGAATCGTGAATCGTGAATAAAATTAGCTTTTCCTTTACTAAATTCATCATTCATCACTTCTCATTTACAATTCTTTTTCCCTGAAAATACTGAAGTTTACCTTACCGTATTTTCTCTGTTCGGTCATTTTGGAGCTGTCGCTGAAAAAAGTCCTCTCGGGATGTTCGATGATTAGGAATCCACCGGGTTCGAGCATTTCCTTGGCGAAAATCAATTCGGGAATTTTGCCTGTGGTCTCCACCTGTTCGTAAGGCGGATCGACAAAAATGAAATCCCATTTGCCTTTCGATGCGTTGATGAATTTGAATACATCGGAACGGATGGTGCGGAATTTCCTGAAGCCGATCTTCTCGGAAGTTTCAGCAATGAATTTCAGGCAGCGTGCATCCGAATCCACACACGTAATGTCTGTGCATCCGCGTGAAGCCAATTCATAACTGATGTTTCCCGTTCCTGCAAAAAGATCAAGCGCTTTCAATTCCTCGAAATCGACTTTGTGAACGAGCACATTGAAAAGTCCTTCCTTGGCGTAATCGGTTGTCGGTCGCACAGGCAAATAAGTTGGAGCTTGAATCCTTCTGCCTTTGTGGGAACCGCTGATGATGCGGATCATGAAAAATAGTGGAGTGAAAAAAGGTTATGATAAAAATGAGAGGGAAACTGTTCGAATTCTTTTGCAAACCGCGTTTCCACCGGGCGCTGGCCGAATTTTATGTTGCGGATGTATTTTTTTGCCAGACTGGAAATGGCGGAATTTGTTTCGACCTCTCCTGTAATTTCAAGTTCCAATGTTTCCGGATTCATTTTCAATTGCTCGCACGCGAAGAGCAGGTAATAAATGAAATCCTCGCTCGTCTGAAAACTGAATGTGTTCGCCAATAAAAGTTTTCCCGTTTCGGAAATGATCAGGTCGAAACGCTGGTCTTGCACATGCACGAATGCACGCCGCCCGGATTTATTCTTGTTGACGGAAAGGTTTTTTTCAATGAGTGGCGAAAAGTGATGGCGGATCCGGATGGAGGGGGAAATTTTTTTCAGTGTTTTTTCCAAGTGGGAATCGAACGCGTACACGTTGCGTGCATCGGCATTGCGGAGCACATCGTTGAGCACCGAATCATTTTCTGCAACGGGCTGATTGAATTTCAGGTAGTCGGAAATTTTTGTGCTGTCGAAAAAAGCGGCGGGAACCAATGTGAATTTTTCCGTCACCACCATTGCATCCACACGTTTGAATCCGCCCGTGAGCCATTCGTGTTCGACAATCAGTTTTTCAATTTGTTCGGCGAGTGAACGTTCATTGTTCACTTTCCGGAAAGCATATTGTTCGAAAGCCAAAAAATCGTTGGTGAGGTTGTCGAGTACCGCCAGCGTAAAATTCTCCCCGCCGATTTGCAGCACAAGACAGAATTTTTCACAATGCATCGTGTCGAATGCGGCATCGCGAAAATGAATGGAGGGTTGGATCAAACGGCGAGTGTCGTTCATTGGTGTACGAAGGTAAGAAAAACGGTTGTCGGTTGTCAGTTGCCGATTGTGGGGAAATGATTGCGAAATATTTTTGTTGAAAATGAAATGACAGGAACCAACCCTGTCCCGAAACTTCGGGAGCAGGGAGCTCCGCGACCGGATAGTCCAATGGAATCCTTCGGAGCGGGA
>CAYMZV010000097.1:0-13325 GCA_964394965.1 uncultured Chryseobacterium sp. | reverse complement strand
GGGAGAGGACGGAAAAAAATTCCAACCCGATGTCATCATTGACCTTCCCGGAAACAAAAGCCTGATCATTGATTCCAAAGTTTCGCTTGTGGCTTATGAGCGTTTCGCCTCGGCGGAAAGTGAGGAGGAAAAAAATTCTGCCATCAGGGAACATCTGGCTTCAGTCAGAAAACACATCAAGGATCTCAGTGAAAAGAATTACCAAAAAATCTATCAGCTCAACACGCTTGATTTCATTTTGCTTTTCATGCCCATCGAACCCGCATTTTCAGCCGCATTGCAAAACGACAGGGAGCTTTTCAATTATGCGTTCGATAAGAATATCGTAATCGTTTCGCCCACCACTTTATTGGCTACACTTCGGACAGTGGATAATTTCTGGAAACAGGAATTGCAAAACCGCAACGTGTTGCAGATTGCCGATGAAGCCGCAGCGATGTACGATAAATTTGTCGGCTTTACGGATGCGATGATTGATGTGGGAAAGAAAATGGACGACAGCAAAAAATCCTACGAAACAGCAATGGGACGTTTGTCGACCGGTTCCGGAAATGTGGTGAAACGGATAGAAAACCTAAAAAAACTCGGATTGAAAGTTTCGAAATCAATTGACCAGAAACTAATTGACCGTTCGAATGACAATGGTTCAGAAGAAACAGAAAAATGAGACCCCACAAAAACATAAAATCCTTTTTCCTGCCTGCTGTCCCTTTGCTTTCTGCCTATTCGGCATTGGCGGTTTTCCTCATTTTCATATTCTTTTCCTGTTCGTCACCCAATTCCGTTACCAATCATAATTTGAATTCAAAGTATAAACCGCAGGAAAAAGTATTGCGTCCGAAATATTGCCTGTACAATGTTACCGACAGTCTCACGCGACTTTATTTTTCCATCAACTCAACCGATTTGCTTTACGCAAAAAATAATGGTGACGATGGATATTCTGCAAGCGTCGAACTTTCTTACGTCGTGCATCCTATCGATTATCCGAAAATCGTAATCGATAGCGGACATGTCGTGATGTCTGATGCAGGAAATCCGGGTGATTCGAAATTGCTTGCTGAAGCGGTGGACATGGATGTGTATGGCAGTGGAAAATTTTATCTCGATGTGAGATTTCGCGATTTGAGGAAAAATACGACCAGCTATGAATTGCTTTATCTCGATCACAGGGGAAAAGATTCGCGGAACAATTTCCTGATTTCCCAACCGCAAAGGGAAATGCCGCTTTTCAAGAATTACATTGATTCAAGCGAACAGTTCAGTATCCGTTATTATCATCCGGAAGTGAAAAGATTATTTGTGCGCTATTACAAAAACAAATCCGGTCCCGCTCCCCCGCCCTACGCGTACGACAGGAAACCGAATCTTTTTTTTCCCGACAGTACATATTGGATGGATTTCACTCCGAATTCCGTTTTCAAATTGCCGAATGAGGGTTTCTATGTTTTCAATACCGACACGAATTCAGCCAATACGGATGGTATCATGATTGCAAGGTTCAGCGATGGATTTCCGAAAATCACTGTTGCGAAAGATTTGCTTTACCCGTTACGTTACCTCACCACGCATGATGATTATGTTGCGATTGACACAGCGAAAAACACAAAAAAAGCGGTTGACGCCTTTTGGTTGAATTGTTCGGGAAATGAAGAGCGTGCCCGTGAAGTGATTCGCGATTATTATGGTCGCGTTGAAATCGTGAACGAGCTTTTCTCGACGAATATCGAAGGTTGGAAAACGGATCGAGGAATGATTTACCTCGCGTTCGGTCCGCCGGAAAGTGTCTATCGCAATGCAGGATCCGAATCATGGACTTATGGAAGTACACTCGGACCGGGATCATTGACATTGGTTTTTGAACACAGGGACAATTCATTTTCGGATGAAGAGTTTGTGTTGGACAGAAACGAGGATTACAAAGTGAATTGGATTACCGCTGTTGATTCCTGGCGGCATGGACAAGTTTATAACCTGAGATAAATTGAGAAACGAAAACTTCAACGACGAATCCTCTTCCATGATTTATGGAATTCACGCAGTGACGGAAGCGATACGTGCGGGAAAAGAAATCGACAAACTTTTTTTACAGGAAGGTTTGAAAAGCGATTTGTCTTCGGAATTAAGAAGGCTCACGAAAGAAAACAATATCCTGTACGTGATGGTTCCTGCGCAAAAACTCAATCGTATTGCAGCGGGAAAAAACCATCAGGGATGTGTTGCGTTTCTCTCTTCCGTTTCCTATTCCAAAATCGAAGATCTGCTGCCTACAATTTTCGAAGCGGGAAGAACTCCCTTGATTTTGATTCTCGACCGCATCACCGACGTGCGCAACTTCGGTGCGATCGCGCGCAGTGCTGAGTGCGCCGGTGTAGATGCGATCATCATACCCACACGCGGATCGGCACAGGTAAACGGCGACGCGATAAAAACATCTGCCGGTGCATTGCATTCAATCCCGGTTTGCCGCGAAGACAATCTGAAAGTGACATTGGATTATCTGAAAGATTCCGGTTTGCGCATTGCATCGTGCACGGAAAAAGGAAGCACACCGCATTACAGCACGGATCTTTCAGGTCCGCTCGCGATTGTGATGGGTTCGGAAGAGGATGGCATTTCAACGGAATACCTGAAACGTTCGGATGTGCGCGTGCAAATCCCCATGCGCGGAAAAATTTCCTCCCTCAATGTTTCAGTCGCAACCGGAATTATCCTTTTTGAAGTTTTGCGGCAACGGGAAATTTCAAAAGATTAAGCAGGTATTCGAATATTGATCCCATAAAATTCCCGATTGAATTTTATACCCGCTAGTTGATGCCAAATACGAATTGCCAATCATGATAAAATCCTTCTCCGAAAAAACACAGTTGTTTTTGCTTGTTCTCATCACCGCACTTTCCCGTCTGCCTTTTATTTTCGACGGTTACGGTGTGGAAGAGGATTCGTGGGGATTGGTTGTGAATGCATACGAAATGAAAAGAACGGGGCATTACCTTGCCTCGCGTTTTCCCGGACATCCATTGCAGGAATACATTTACCGATTGATTTATGATGAGCCAGCATGGGTTTATAATTTTTTCTCTTTGCTTGCCGGAGTTGTCGGGGTTGCATTTTTTTTCAAGGCATTGCGCAAGATGCAATTCAGCGGGGCGTTTTTTGCTGCGCTGATGTTCTGCTTCACTCCTGTCTTTTACATTGCAGGAACATACACCATCGATTTTGCATGGACGATTGCATTTGTGATGGTGTCGTTTTATTTCCTGATGGACAGGAAATTGATTCTCAGCGGAATTTTCATCGGCATGGCAACGGGCTGCAGGATCACTTCGGAAATTTTCCTTTTGCCATGGGCGCTGCTTTTGTACAGTGGACTTGATTTGAAAACGACAATCAGGAATATTTTCCGCATTTCAATTCCTGCCATACTTGTTGGTGCACTTTGGTTCATTCCGGTTTACCATCAATACGGAAAATCATTTTTCGATTTCTCCGACCAATTTCCGTATCCGTCTTTGGCGAAAGTGATTTACAAGGCAACATTTGGCGTTTTTGGTTTTGTAGGGATTTGTGTTTTGGGATTTTACAAATTGGTTGGGTTGAAAAATGTTTACAGGAAAAATCTCCAAGCCGTTACACTTTTCAGAACGGAAAGACTGATTTTCGTTTGCGCGCTGATCATTGTGCTGCACCTTGTTTCCTATTTGCGTCTCCCGCAAAAATCGGGTTACATGGTTCCGGCCATTCCGTTCCTCATTCTGGCAATCGGCTTGATGCTTACCGAAAAACAATTCCGCATTGCCTCATTTTTATTTATCCTTTCCCCTTTTATTTTCAGCATCAATCTCACAGATCCCTTGCGGGGATCAACGGCGTCTTCACTCGCCATGACATTCAAGGTTTCGGGACAGGAAATATTTCTGGATCCACTGAGCGGACCTATTTTTTCCGAACGCTCGAAGCGGGTCAACAAAATGAACTATTGCGATGAGGCGATAAAAATTGCGGGCAAGATGGATTACCGTTACGTAATCATTTCGGGTTGGTGGTACAATGAACTTCAAGTGCAATCGCTGAAAACACGAAAAGATTTCGATGAGCATTTCCGTTTTTATGAGGAATGCCCGTTTCTTGATTCAGCAAAAGCAAATGGTTCGGCGATTTATTATTTGCCGGAACAGGATATCTACAACGATCAGATGTTTGGACAGAGTTGCACGGATTCATTGGCAGAACGGTTTCCGGAAAAATAATTTTACCGCTAAAGCACGAAGGACAATCATGGATCAGGGAAATGATTTTTACCGGCAGAATTGGAACCTTCCACAGAAACAGCCGAAGAAAAACAAACGATGGATCATTTGGGTTGTGGTTGGTGTTGCTTTTCTTTTTCTGATGGGAGAAGGTATTTATAAAATTTCCCTCTTGGGAAAAAATATTGGAAAGCAGTTGGGGAACTTGAACGATCAGCGATTAAAAAAGGCAGACTCGACTTCGAATATTTCCAATGATGGGGAATACTCCATTCTTTATTCAAAACTCGGAACGGATTCCATTTCAATTGCCATCCGTGCCCAAACCGAAAAACTGAAAGTTGAAACGGATTCGATGTGTGGACTCCTTGATAAATATTACAATGGATTTCGTGATACAATCGGAGAAACCAAATCGATGTTTTTTGATCCGAATTTTTCTGTCCAATATTTCATAAAGACAGGCCGTGCAACATTCTTGAAGAAAAAATTGCTTTCGTACAGGGCAAATGAATTCAAGGCATTGCCAATTGGTCAGCAAGACAGTTCCCTTCTCTATTCACTTAGGATTGTTGATCACCCTAAAATCGGCAATCGTTTATTGCAAAACATGATGAGTTGGGAGACGCTTATGTTTCAGCAACCCTCCTCGAATGCGCAGCTTGCTTTGAAAATGCTGAAAGGAAACGTTCGTGCGTTTGAAAAACAAATTTTGCTGAAATGGGAAGAAACAATTGTGCCCGGGAACAAAGGCGATTCAGTGAAGTCGGTTCATTAATATTTTTATTCGGATTGAGAAACGATCCCAATAAAATGGAACATTGAAGATCGAATGCCAAGGTGAAAGTTAATCGTCCGCCAACTGAAAACCGATACCCGAAAATCTTTTTCATCTCCCAAAAAATGACCGCCATGAGACGCATTTTTCCTTTCATCGAAAACCCATTTTATTAACAACTCATTCCCGTATTTTCGTCCCGTTCAAAAAATAAACCACATGAAAAAAAATCTATTCATTTCTGCAGCACTTTTCATTTCCGTTTTTTCTTTCGCACAAACCGGTCACGACAAAGGCGGCATGCAACCGTATTCCAATCCGTTTTTTGCAAGCATCAAACAAAAGCTGAATGACTTCAACAATAAACCGGCTGAACCTGAAAAAAGGTTCATGATGGATTATACCAATGTGGATATTCCAAAATCGCTGAGTGAATTCAAGACTGTTTTTACAACCGGATGCGTTTCGCAAGGTGCGTCGAATACCTGTTGGTGCTTTTCCTCACTCTCTTATTTTGAATCTGAAATCAACCGCATTTCAAAACAGGAAATCCATCTTTCAGAATCCTGGATTGTGTATTGGGAATATATCGAGAAGGCAAAGGAATTCGTACGCACACGCGGCACATCCGCTTTCGGGGAAGGTTCGGAATCCAACGCGGTGACACGCATGATGAAAATGTATGGCATCGTTCCCAATGATATTTTCACCGGCATGAAACCGAATCAGCCTTTTTATGATCACGTTGCGTTGTTTGACGAGTTGAATACCTATCTGCAAAACGTAAAGACAAGTGGTGCATGGAATGAGGAGGAAGTGGTGGCAACCATAAAATCGATTTTGAATTTTCACATGGGTGAGCCACCGACATCGGTAACCGTTGCAGGAAAACAAATGACTCCCGCAGCTTACCTGAAAGACGTCTGCAAATTGGTTCCCGATGATTATTGCGAATTCATGTCGCTCATGCAATCGCCTTACTGGACAAAAGCGGAATACAATGTTTCGGACAATTGGTGGCATTCGACAGATTATTACAATGTTCCGCTCGACACATGGATGGACATCATCAAGACAGGAATCAAGAACGGTTACAGCATGGCCATCGGTGGAGACGTTTCCGAAAGCGGGTTGAATCCCCAACTCGGCGTGGCAATGATTCCTTCCTACGACATTCCGCACGATTATATAGACGAGAACGCAAGACAATTCCGTTTCAGCAACGGAAGCACAACAGACGATCATGGCATTCACCTCTGCGGCTATTGCGAAAAATCCAATGGCATGTGGTTTCTCATCAAGGATTCCGGAAGCAGCAGCAGGAACAATCCACAGAATCCTGGCTACTTTTATTATCACGAAGATTATGTGAAATTGAAAATGATGACGTTCACCATTCACAAGGATGCGGTGAAAGATGTGCTGGCGAAATTTCCCGCTGCCAAATAATCACTGATTGCCAATTGCGGATTACCGATTACCAATGATGTAACTCAATCATCGGTAATTGGTAATTCTGTAATTAGTAATTTCGCATTCATGAAGCGACCCCATTTTTTCATTTTATTGCTCCTGCCACTTTTTCCTGCTACTGTTTTTTTCTCCTGTGGAAATTCCTCCGGTAATCTGGATGACTTGAAATGGATGATTGGACAATGGAGGGGAACGGATAAAAATGCTCGTGTGTTTTACGAGAATTGGGAACGCGAAGACAAAAACAATTTTTCAGGATTGGGTTTCATTCTCAATGCCGACGACGATACGATTTACCGCGAAACTTTGAAAATCGAATCGACGGATGGAAACCAATATTACGTTTACAACATTCCAAAAATAAAAGGTCCTGTGCTGTTCAAGATGATCAAGGGCGATGACCACAATGCGATTTTCGAAAACACGGAAC
The DNA here is from genome assembly GCA_964394965.1 of uncultured Chryseobacterium sp. Lineage (GTDB taxonomy): Bacteria > Bacteroidota > Bacteroidia > Palsa-965 > Palsa-965. The sequence continues at coordinate 6,394 of CAYMZV010000097.1, read as the reverse complement.
ACGATTTCCCGAAACGGATTTCCTATTTGCTCGAATCGGATAATATCGTCAAGGTAAAACTGGAAGGGATTGACAAGGGAATGCCGAAAATAGAAATGCTCGAATATGAGCGTGTCACAAATTCGCCACTGGATAATCTAAGAAATCCGAAAACGGACAGTGCGAAAAAGGATACGGTGGTTCCGACAACGAATATCAATTTGTAAAAACGGTGACCGGAAAAATACCGATCACCATTTTCATTTCTCATTTATTTTTTCTCACCTGAAATAAGATCACGCAACTGTTGTGGAGTGGCAGGCTTATCGGTCACAAGCACTGCAGGAAATCTTGTGTTGTCGCCCTCTCTCGTTGCTTGGCCGAATGCATTCTCATCCGTGAAATAAATTCTTCCTTGTGCATCAATGCCGATCAAGACATTTTTGCCTTGGGAATCGTATTTGATGTTGATCGGTTCCTGTCTCCAAGACATAAAATTGACGGAAGTATTCACATCCTTATTGATGAGATAAATATTCGTCGTGTGGACATCCTTCATTCCCTGCACATCGATCTTTGCATTTGTTGCAACCGGATTCTGCAAAGGCGGATAACCGTCGCAATTGAAAATGCCGAAACTGGAAATTGAAAGTGCCTGGTACAATGCTTCAGCCTGCGCATTTCCAGCACCCTTGACTCCTTCCATCACCATACCGGACTTGAAGCTGTTTTCCCATTGAATCAATTTTGGAAGCTGTTCCTCGTAATAGGCCATCCACGCATTGAAATCCATTTTCCTTTCTGCGGGGGTCATCTGCGGCTTGACTTTTTTCCAATACAAAATGGAATCCGTCGAAATGATTTTTGTCTTTGGGGATTGCGCCGCCATTTTTTTCATGTTCCGCAAGGCGGTACGATCCAAATGCCATTCACGTCTCGTCAGTTGACGGGAATATCTTCTGTACAATGAATTTTGAAATTTTTCCTTGTACTCCACCGGATGCCCATTCTGCATGCGCGAAGGAACCGCATTTATTTTCTTGAAACCCGTCAACGTCTTGAATTCAAGCACAAAGCCATCTCCCTCCTGTGTGATGCGGCAATCGTTGATACCACTTCTCTTGTGGAAGAGCCTTCTCATTTCACGGCTGTTTATCTTGTCGGTTGTCATCCATGTCACACCCGCATACGCACTCAACTCCGGATTATTGAAATTCAATCGCGACAACCTTGCAATTTTGAAACAGGTGGTGTCTTTTCTGTGAAATGTTTTTTGCAATGAAAAATAACTGGAATTCTTTATGACCGATCCGCTGTTCTTTTCCTCGAATGCTTTTTTCTTGCGTTCATAAATGTAGTCCGTGCTTGCATAACGTGTATCGGAATCGGTTGTATCATATTCGTCAAAATCAAAACCCTTTTCGGAAATGCGTTGGAGATCCCTCCAATTGTAAAAGGAGATCAGCGCCTCTGAAAAAGTTTCCGGTTGTGTGGCTGTGTCGGCATTATCCTTTTCAACTTTCCCGGGATTGTTCAAATATTGCCAGCCTTTCTGTTCATCGAGTTTGTAAAAATTAAAATCGTCGCCGGTATCCACCACTGCAAATTTCATGTCCACATTTTTTCCTGGTGCAAGAAAAACTTCCTGTCCATTTACGGATGCATTCATTTCAAACATGCCGGCGGAAACAAAATGGTTTTTCACGCCACCGCTGTCATAGTCCATTGGAATTCCACTGACAAGAATATCAACCGGATCGCGGAATTCACGGTAGTCGATCGTTACATTTCCTTTCACCTCATTTCCATTCGCATCGACAAAAGCATTTTGTGGAATGAAAATTCTTGTACCCGATGGATATTCTATTTCACCACCGGCAGCGGCATCCGTTTCATAAATGTTTTTCCGCACATCCACTCCAGGAAATGGAGGATGGACAAGCGGATTGTTTCTGTTGAAGGCAATCGCCCGTTGCGGAAGTGTCATTTTTCCGCTTACGCCGGCAGCTCCCTGCAACAGGTCGCGCATGATGTTGATGTGCGACTGCAATGAAGTCTTGTCATAACAACCATATTCCAAAACCAATTGATCCGCACCGAAACCCAAACTCAAACTGTCGCTTGCATAAAGTGATTCGGGTGAGGAATTGTTCAATGCATATCCATCGGCAAGCGAAAGGTCGGTGTTGCGAATGCTTATCTTTTGTAAACCGCGCAAACGAAAAAATGCATCGGGAAGTTCGGTAAGGTGATCGGTTTCGTAATTCAATTTCTTCAACGCGGTCATCTCCGACAAAACGGAAAATGCCTGATCCGCGGAAAGTTTTTGGCAATTCGAAATCCCGACTTCATTCACCGAAACCAACATCTTCACGGCACCGGACAGATTGCGGATTCCGCAATTCTCAAAATCCAATCGATGCACATTGGAACAGGCGGCAATGGCGGAAATGTCCTGCTCCACCGAAATGGAATCGGAAATATTGGAAATGAAAACCCGATTCAGCGATGTGAATCTTTTTGCATTTTTTGTGAGCAATGCAGCCTCATCTTTTTCCCCGCACAAGTTCAGGATGGAAATGGCGGATGGATTTTTCAACGCTTCATGAATGCCGGGCGAAGCGAATGTTGACACTGATATGAGAGTGGCGAGAAAAAGTAAAATGCGTTTCATGGCTTTGATATTTACATTTATAATTCACAGACGCGGAAAAGATACAAGCGTTGCTTTGGGGAAAACAGAGACAGATGGCAAGTGGCAGGTCACAATTCATGTGTGACGGATGGAATGTGTCAAGTGTAATTTATTCGTTGGTTATGCGATTTGATTTCCTGCACTGATTCCACACAATTCCCCAATCACCGATTTTTTCCCTGTATCTTTCGCATCCATTCGGCATTAGGAACAGCAAACGGCAAAGAAATTGAACGAGCACCACAAAACGGAAGAGGATCTTCGGACGGAATTGGCAATTGTTGAAGCTGCCAAGAACGATCCTGCGAAATTCGGTGCGCTGTATGAAAAATATTATCGCCAGGTTTATGTGTTTGTGTTTCGAAGAACGGGAAATGAGGAACAGGCGGGTGACATTGTCTCGAATACTTTTCTGAAAGCCATGCTCTCGCTGCAGAAATATGTTTTCCGTGGCGTTCCGTTTTCCGCTTGGCTTTTCCGGATTGCATCGAACGAGGTGAACATGTTTTTCAGGAAAACAAACCGCGAGCGCGTGGTAAGTCTCGACAAATCCGATCTGGGAAAAATGATTGCTGAAAGCGGCGAAACGGATTCCGACGAGAACCAGAAATTATTGCTGAAGGCATTGGGAACTTTATCGGTGGAGGACATGCATCTGATCGAACTCCGTTTTTTTGAAAAGCGAGCCTTCATCGAAGTGGGTGAAATTTTAGGCATCACCGAAAACAATGCGAAAGTGCGTACATACAGGATACTCGACAAACTCAAAATACTCCTCACCAAAGCCGGAGGGAGATGAACCATGAGCAACTTTAAATTCAATATCGACCCAAAAGATCCACGCGAAGACCAGATCGCGCGTCACAAGGATTTCGGAAAAGTGCTGCACAATTACCAGCGCATGACCAATCCGCTGTACCGCACACCGCTGTACAAATTCCGGAAAGTTTTTCTCGCTGTCATTCTCATTCTCTCACTCGTGTGGATGGTCATCGAATTCGGTGAGCGCCAATCGGAAAAAAATAAAATCCCCGCCGATACCATTCGCAAAAAGGATTCCGTGAAAAAGGATTCCGTAAAAACGAAACCGATCTTGAAGAGTGATCTTTGAAGGAAAGAGACGTGGGAAAAAGATCGTGTTGAAAAAGTTGGAGCGGAGAATATTTCCCGATCAGGCAACATTCATCGCGCTTTACGTTGCAAGTCCGTCAACACACATTCCTGCACACTTCGGGCTTTCCACTGCAATCGCGGCTATTCCGGAACATTTTTCTTTTCTGCAATTCCCGATCAACCTGAAATCGGCAATCACTCCACGAATTTATATCCCACTCCGCGGATGGAAAAAAAGTGCTCCGGCTCCCGGGGATTTTTCTCGAAATATTTCCTGTAGTTCAAAATGTAATTGTCGATGGCGCGTGCGGTGGGCAATGCATCGTCCTTCCATAATTTTTCCAATATTTCATCGCGCGAAACCACTTCCCCCTTTTTCTCGATCAATAATTTCAGCAATTCGATTTCCCTTTTCGAAAGCATCACATTGCCCGAAATGCCAAAACCCTCGAACGTTGCAAAATTGATCCTGTTTTTTCCGAAAGAATAATTTTCGGCAAGATTTCCCCGCAACGGAATTTCCTTTTTCGCCGAACGGCGCAGGAGAATCCGGACACGCAACAAAAATTCCTCGAGATTGAATGGCTTCGTCATATAGTCATCCGCACCAATCCGAAGTCCTTTTATTTTATCCTCGCCTGTCGCTTTCGCTGTTAAAAATAAGATCGGAACATCCTTGTCTTTTTTGCGGATGGCATCACACACATCAAAACCATTCATCAACGGCAGCATCACATCCAGGATCACCAGATCCGTTTCGTCCGATTCAAAAACACGTACCGCACTTTTTCCATCAATGGCGCATATCACTTCATAGCCTTCCATTTCGAGATTCAGTCGAATAGTTTTCAACAGGTTTTCTTCATCCTCGACCAATAAAATTTTCCTTTTCATTTATGCAAAATTGCAAAAACAAGCCCTTATAAAGGATAAAAAACAAAATCCAATCGCATAAAACCGGCATTTTGTCAAATCAACAGCCTGATTGATAGGCAGCTGCTTGTTTTTTAAAAAATTATTACTGACCTTCACAACTGCCCCAACCACCTAACAATCAAACAAAACACACCAATCACTCACCGCATGAAAAAAAATTTATTCTTTGGAATGAGTTTGTTTTTGGGACTCACTGCCGTCAATGCGCAGCAGGTAAAAAACAAACCGATCACAGCCAGCAAAAATTCCGATTATGCTGCACAAATTGCCAAAGCGGACCCTAACGATGTGAGTACGAAATCCACCATTCGTTATGATATGCACAATACCACCGCAGAGCAACGTGCACAATATGACCAGCAGCAACATGACCAATGGGTTCAACGCGATCCGAATTATGATGCTGCAAGAAATGCCTATGAAAAGCAAATCGACGATTATGTCGCTGCAAATCGCCAGACACTTGAAAGCACACAGTCGGTAATTACAATTCCCGTTGTCATTCACTGTGTCTATGGATCGGCTGCGCAAAACATTACATTGAATCAGTGTCTCTCCCAAATCCAGGTAATCAACGAAGACCACGGACGTACAAATGCGGATGCAAACAATCACTGGGCGCAGGCATCGAGCACAGGCATTCAGTTCTGTCTTGCACAACAGGATCCAAGCGGAAATCCAACAACAGGATTGGAAACCCGTCAATACGGAACAGCATCAACCTCTTGGTCTACCAACGACAATGTAAAGCATTATGCAAACGGTGGACTCAATGCATGGGATCCTACACGTTACCTCAACATTTGGGTTTGCAACCTTTCTGCGGGTCTTCTCGGTTATGGTGAATTCCCAACTTCAACTGTAAGTCAAACTTACGGTGTGGTAATCGCCTACATCTGCTTCGGCAGCAACTACACTTCCTATGGAACATTCGCCAATGTTCAGGCTCCATTCGATCGTGGCCGTACGGTAACACATGAATTCTCCCACTGTTTCAACCTCTATCATATTTGGGGTGACGACAATGGCGCATGCACTGGATCCGATCAGTGTGCCGATACACCAAACCAGGCCGATGCAACTTCCGGTTGCTACACTTTTCCGCATACCGATGCTTGCTCAACCTCAAATCCCGGAATCATGTTCGAAAATTATATGGACTATTCGGATGACAATTGCCTGAATATTTTTACCGCCAATCAGAAAACGCGGATGCTTGCCGTCCTGAATACTACGCCTTATAATGCACTTCAAACTTCCAATGGATGTCAATCGCCAGTCACTGTTTCATTCGACGCAGGGATTTCTGCCATTGGAACTCCCTCAGGAACTGTTTGCGGATTGACTTTCACACCGGTGGTTACCTTGAAGAATTTCGGAACAAGCACACTCACCAGCTGTACGATCAAGTACAAGATTGACAATAACACTTTGCAGACCTATTCGTGGTCCGGTTCATTGGCAACAAACACAACAACATCCGTTACACTTGCTTCAATGACAACGACAGCCGCCACACATACTTTCACCTGTTACACCACCCTTCCGAACAATCAAACGGATGGCAATGCAACGAACGATCAATCCACTTCGACGTTCACGGCCATTTCAGGTGGGCAATCGCTTCCTTATTCTGAAGGATTTGAAAGTGCGACATTCCCTCCTCCGGGA
>CAYMZV010000096.1:0-13346 GCA_964394965.1 uncultured Chryseobacterium sp. | reverse complement strand
GGAGGGATAACGGTCATTTACAAAAACATTCCTTCTCCGGGTAAATCATATTACACGCTTGATGATGTGGAAAAAGTTGAAAAAAAGGAACGTGAACATTATACAAAAGGAAGCACACTTTGCGCATTCGTATTTTTTGCCGACGCCCCTTATTCCGATCCGCAAGTGCTTGGCATGGCTTACGGCTCAACCGCCTTGGCAATTTTTGAAAAAACAGTCGATGACAATTCCGATGGAATCGGCCAGCCATCAAGATCAACTTTGGAGTCGACAGTTGTTGAACATGAATTCGGTCACTTGATGGGATTGGTTGACAACGGAACAAAAATGGTCAATGCGCATTTGGATGAGGCACACGGAAAACATTGCGACAATCAGAATTGCCTGATGTATTACGCAACTGAAACAACAGACATACTTTCCAATCTCGTCAGCGGAAATATTCCGCCACTCGATGAAAATTGCATCAATGACCTAAGGGCAAACGGAGGCAAATAATAGATCAATCGGCAGCTTGTTTGTTGCCTCCCTTGTCTGAAAGGGGAGCCGTCCTGTAGGGGGATGGCTCCTTGTTTTTTGTAGGTTGCCGGAATGTGTGTGAATTATTTTTTGCCAATCGAAATGTAATTCTCCAGAAATCCGAAAAGCATTTCGCTCACTTGACAGCGCTGGTTTTTTTATATGAAGCCGCTTTTTCGTAAGCGAGTTTTGCATTTTCGTTGTCGCCCTTCTTTTCATAGGCCTGCGCAAGCAATTCGTAAAAATCATAATTTTCACTCATCGGCATGATTTTCCTTTCCTGATACAAGTCGAAAATTGTTCCGTCATAATCCCCGAGTTTGAATTTCGTTTCCGCCATGCCTCCATAAGCCAACGCGAATTTGGGATCCAGCTCCAATGCCTTATTGAAATCCTGTAGTGCTTCTTGATATTTTCCCATTTCCGTTTCATTTTCCGCTCTGGCATTATACGCATCGGTATAATCGGGTTTCATGGCAATGGCTGTATCCAAATCGGCAATTGCACCGGCGAAATCCTTACAATAATATTTTACGCCTGATCTCAACTTATAACTCTGTGCATCAGGATTCAATTGCAATGCCTTATCCATATCGCTCAGGGCCGCTTTATAATTCCTGAGCATGAGATAACACAAACCCCTGTTGGAATAAGCTTCCGCACTGTTTGGTCGGATCTTTATTATTTTATCATAGTCTTTAATGCTCGCTTCAAAATCATTCATCTGGAATTCCAGCATCGCACGCCTGATGTGCGGACTGATATCATTGCTGTCAATCTTGAGGAACATGTTTTCAACCTTGATCTGATTCCGGATATCATGATAGTTGCTTGTGTCGTAAGCAACGGCAACAGTGTTCGAATCCAAATTGAATTGATTCCCATATTCGTATTGAGAAAAGCCGAGTTTGGAAACAAGCAACAAAAATATCAGGGCGATTGTTTTTTTCATCGGTATATTTTTAGTGAGTTCTTACAAAAGATTTTTCCAAATTTTCATCACTCTGATTTCACAACGATTAAAAATGCTTGCTTCATTTGTCCCGATCTAATACTTTTTGTTGGAAGAGATACTCCAAGGAGCGTTTCACCTAATTAATTTTATTTTCCTTGATAAAATCAAAGAAAGTTTTTTTGTTTTATCAGAAACACTTCCCCAAGATTGAATGAATTGGAAGTCTATTTTTTTTATCGTAGTTGTGCTCGTTGAGCGTGCAATTTTTTTTTCGTAAAAAATAGAAAATGTTGCGGTCTGAGCGACTTGTTCGGTAATAAGATGATCGGGGACGATTGGATTTTCAATTATGCCAGAGACTAAATTATAAATACTGTCTTTTTGTTGACTTGTTAACATGAAATCTATTACAGTGTCTTTAGGCACTAAAAGACGTGAAAAAGAAGGGGAATTATTTCTGTCATAAATATCTATTGTTTGACCATCAAGTCTAATGCTAATTTGACTCCACGGTATCCCATTTGAATTCGTTTGACTCTCTTTTAAATCTGTTTGGTTTTCATTTTTACAATTCGTAAAATTTAGTAAGAATAAAAGACCAAAATATAGTTTCTGATTAGGTATAAAGGCTTTCATTGTTTCAAGTTTAATTAGCTATTTCCCTTTCAAGTTGATTGCAACAGGTTATCTTATCAGTAAATTATTTCAGTTTCTTTTTTTCGAAATGCAAGTGTTTAAAAAATATTTAAGTGTCTTATTATTTTTGGATTGGGGAAATTTTATTTTAAGTATGCTTGATAATTTTTCGATGACTTCAAAATATAACTTCGTCCATCAACAACAAAGCCATCTAAATTATGCTCTATGACATATGATGAAAGATCATCAATTTTGTTTATAAAACCTCGACCATTGAAATTCAAAGAGGTGTTACATAAGACACCATAACCCGTACGCGCTTTAAAGGCTATCAGTAAGTTGTACAAATTTCTGTTAGTATTAAATGACACTGTTTGTAGACGAGCTGTCTTATTCACATGAGTAACCGCAGCCAATGCATCAGTCCTCGCAATGTAAGTATATAGCATATGTGGACTAGGATGGTTGCAGTCAAACCACTTCGCAGCATCTTCCTCCAAGCAAACTGGAGCAATTGGACGAAATTGCTCTCGCTGTTTGATCTCATTCAACCGCATTCTTGTGCTGTCCTTGAAAGGAGCAGCAAGAATTGATCTATTACCCAGAGCTCGCGGACCAATTTCATATTTCCCATTAACCCATCCTAAAATAAGATCGTTAGCCAACATATCGGCAATCATTTCATTGCTATCATAAATATCATACTGTGCAATATCAAAAGAACAACTTGAATCAAAACTAAGACCTGAATAGACATCCCAGTCGATTTTTGGATTTCCTGTATAGTGGAACTGTGCGTCAATGGCGGTTCCGATTGCGGAACCAGAATCATTAGTTACTGGCGCTACAAAAACCTCTGAAAAAAAGCCAGACTCTTTCCATTTACTATTCCAGTCGCAATTTAATCCGCATCCGCCTCCGATAATTAGAGGCATTCCTTTTTTCAAGTTAGCTTTTGCAAAATGATAAAAAATATCAAATATCTTGTTACTAAAAATACCCGCGAAATTGCGAAATTCAATATCGTCAAATCCTATGTTATAGTATCGTGAATATTCAATGTCTTTATATGCGCTAAGTTGTTGATATGGGCCGTCCAGAAGAAAAGTTAGTAATTTCTTTTCTTCGTTTGTAGGCTTGCCACGATTAGAGAATGAGGCTAAAGCCATAAGTTTACCTGCATCTTGAAAACGAAAATAAGGTACATCTTTAGAAAAGGTTGGGTCAGCTAAGCCATAGAGTAATGAATAGCGATTCCCTACCTGATTTAGTACATCTGCAATGCGAGTTATGTTCAACTCGGAATCAACCGCATAAAAGGATCCTATCGCGCCTTCCCATACTAATGCATAACATGGGGTACCTTTTTGTAAACTTGACATTCCGAAAGCGCAGAGGAGATGTGAACGTTCGTGAGATGATGAGAAATAGTGTATCTGACTACCTAATAATCGCCGTTGATCTACGATAATGTCGTTTTTCGATTCTCCCCGGTATCCGACATGGACATTCGAACCGTGAGAGTGCTCATGGTCATCACGAGGCCACCAACCACCGGTACAAATGACATCGGGTATTTCGTCGAGTTCACCAAGAGCGCGAAAAACATCATGACTGGAAACTGGTGAGTATCTATAGTTAGAGTTTTTCTCTGCCTCAATTGAAAACTTCAAATGACCATCTTTTAAATATACGATAGCACCGTCATGACCCGGATTATAAGAAAGTATTTTCATAAAGGATAATTTGTCATCGGTTGATTAGCCTTCAGCACTATGGATTTTATAAAGGTGCTCGTTGGAAACCGGTGACTTAACAATCGTCCAGCAAGTTCTTTAGAACGAGTTGGCCATATGTTTACGTGGAATGCCATTGGAAGATGTGGTATTGGGGTGGGATCCCAGTCAAGACGCCTATGAACTAAACGATTATCAACAAACCAACGGATCTCACTGGTGTCCCATTCTATTGTATAGAGATGGTAGGATTCTGATGCGTCAAAACCAAGAGCAATATAACTTGGAGAACCTCTGTATCCATAATCAAATTTATCACCTTCACTACCTGGGTTGTAAAAGACATTAACTATTAGATGATCCGTTCGATTTCCTGCAATTTCGATATCAATTTCTTGCCTAGGTGAATCGCGATGTAAAAAAATACCAGTAACTACACCTGAAATGTTTGATGCTTTAATCACAGCTTCAAATTTTCCATATAAATATCGACCTCGACTCGTTAAAGCAGCAGCACTATATTTTCGAACACCCAAGGATTCCTTTTTTATGCTGATAGAAGCTCCAAGCTCAGGAATAATTTCAATATTTGATGGGCGAAATAATGCCATGTTGCCTGTGAAAGTATCGTCGCGTAAATACCATTGTTTGGTATCAAGAAATTTCAAATTGTCATTAATTATAACTGAACCTTCGGTATTAATTGATTTCAGTTCTACCGTGACACTATGAATGCCCTTCCACCAATTATTTTGCTTAGCAATCCATGGAGACATATCTCGTTTAGGATTCCCACCCTTTAGATATAAATCAGTTTCACCAGCTTTACCAAAGAGTTCTCGTTGTCCCAGATCAGCTAGTTCAGGAAAAGAACAAACAGGTGGTGCACATCTGAGATGCTCGCAAACAACTTTCCATTTATTGGAAGCCTCTAAATTAAGGACGGTGACATCAAGACCACTGAGATCATTAATGATTTTTAAATCTATATCATCTAAAATTTCAGATTCGCTTTTAGTTATAATGAACTTAGCCTGCGGATATCGTTCTTTAAGAGTAAGTGCTTCACCCATTAAAGACCCTATGTTCACATATGCGTCAAAAATTCGATCACCGCTTCCATCAAGGAGCATCTTTAGTTCTGTGTCCGGAAGTGTTTGGAGATCACTGCAGCATCGGTAACCGAGCATTGAGAGTGCCATTGCAAGTGATGAAAGTCCAGAATTCTTTGTTCCAAATACAAACACTGGTCGTTCATTTGGGCGAATATGAAACAATGAGGCGCTTTCACTATTGATAGCGCCAATTTTTGTGAGTGCTGGAAGTATTGAATATGAATTTGTGGAGCCTATATCTCTTCGCTGGTAAATGATAGATTTTCGTATTGCAAGTACATCTAGTGATTTGAATTGGTGATTAATCCAAAGATCCACCGGTCCTCTACATGGAAGTAATGCAAGTAGCTTTTCAGCACCTGCGCGTGAAACAACGTATCCCGATAGATACCATAAACCACGCTCGGGGCGGAAGAGGTTGCTCGATGTAAAGGATTTATGTGCACCATGTTTCACCTCTTTGTAAGAAAGATATAGAATATCAAAATTGTTTTTCTTATTATATTGGGGTTTAATTTCTGACCATGCTTGGTCTAAATTCCGAGCAAACCTAGGATGAAACCAAACATCGTCTTCAAGAATGAGTGCATACTCGTATTTATTGGCAATCAATTGTTTCCAAACTTCAATGTGTGAACGAGCTATTGCAATCTCAGGCCGACTCATTTTGATTGGAGAATCGAGTTCAATCTTGCTAGGTAAAGTTAACGGTTGCGGTTCAACAAAGAGTTGATCTCTTAGTATATATATTGGGTCGACCTCTTCATTTTTTTGCGGATCTTTTAAAAAGTGCTTGGCGTCTACAGCAGCAAACGGTTCAGTTAGATTCCAAAGTTCTACTCCAGAGTAATCCAACACACTCCTTAGTTCTTGCTCCATTTTGTCCAAACGTTTTGTTTGTCTGATCAAATTGATGACATAAATACGTTCAATTTTTGGTTTCTCTTTAGTGCTGAGTGCTCCAAATGCAAACGATCTTTTCTTCGGCAGCAATTTTCGACATTTCATTATAATTCGAAATATTAATTTCGAGGATGCAGACAACGGAGATGTTATATTCATAATTATTTGTTGTGAATAGATTTTGATTCTTGATAACTGATGCAGTTCGAATGCCTCCAGTTTCTTGCATCATTTCTATAATCAAGTTCCCATTTACTTTTGGCAATGTCTTCCCAGTTACTTAAAACATGAATTGTATCCTCCATTTCAGCATTCTCTGTCACGATATCAAAGATTGATTTACTAAGATTCCCAGGTCCAGTTGTAGATTGGATTTCAGGTAAACCATTCTCTATTTCTCTTTCTAGTGAGAAAGTCGCTTCATTAAGCGCACGCTCAATAACAGGATGACCACTACCAGCAATTAGGGGATTATTATTAAAATAAAATATCCAACTCGCAGAATCAGACTCCTTTTTAGTAAATAAATGAGCTGGTACCATCATACTCGTAGCTATGTCATAGCAAAGAGGTTGTATCTTTAATTTCCCATCTTTAAAGAGATGTTGAATTTTAGCTCGATGATAAATATCATCAGCATCTACATAGCAACCACCCTCCACAAAAATATAACATAGCCGAAAGTAGTCTGACTGCATTGCTGGGTGGTAACACTTGTCGAATGCATGCGAATATCTTAGACCTAATTTTTTTAAAATAAAATCCCTTGCATTTTGCTTGTCAAAGAGGAGTCTCTCGAAGCCTTGCTCTTCTATTCCTGTCCAGGTTTCGATACATCCCTGCACATCATGAGGTAGTCTATCTAATCTGTCCCAAAATTGTACAATTCTCAAAGGTATTTTTCTATAATATACCGAGGACTTGATATTTTGATTGGGGTTCTGAACAAGCTTCCGAATAAAGCGAGAACGTGCTTTGTGGTCTTCTTCAGTAAGTTGGTCTACATTCATCTATAATATTTGGGGTTGTTTGGTATTTGTTTATTAACTCATTCTTGCACTTACAGATAAATATGGAACTTGCTTGATAAACATTCGCTTAGCTCTCCAATCAGTATGGCTTTGCGCAACACCTTCTATTCAAATCTAATCATTTCCCTCTTTTTACTATCTAATTTTATTCATTTACAAGCGCTTGTAATCACTTGCAATTTGAAGTCGATCAATGAACAATTAAAAAAGTGATAAAGACATACATTAACAGTTCAACATCTGTCCATCCATTTTCATCAAGCTCAATGCCAATTGCATCAGGTTGATGTCTCAACACGAGGCTCAGGAATTTGCTGATTCGTGTTGTTTCTTTTTCCGTAATCATAGATTAATTTTATTTATTTGATTTTCAGTGGTTTAATTATGCTTAGTGTATATTTTACACTTGTCTCTTTGTCAAAGATAATAATATTTTCGTACTTAGTGTCCGAATTACACTAAAAGATTATGCCAGCAAAAAAACATACTTACGATTATCCACGACCAGCTCTTACAAGCGATTGTGTTCTGTTTGGTTTTGATGAAGGCGAATTGAAACTTCTCTTATTGCAACGTGCCGGAGAGCCATTCAAAAATAAATGGGCGCTTCCAGGCGGTTTTGTTAAGGAGAATGAATCTGCTGAAGATGCAGCACGGAGAATTCTTATTGAAAAGGCAAACGTGAGTAAAATTTATCTTGAACAGCTCTATACATTTTCTGATCTTGAAAGAGATCCACGTGGGTGGATTATTTCAGTTGCCTATTACGCGTTGGTCAAACTTGCAGATTATAAAGTGAAGGCAGGCCGAGATACTGAAGATGCAAAGTGGGTTGCTGTTTCCCAAATTTCCAAATTAGCTTTTGATCACAATGAAATTGTGAAAACTGCCATCACTCGTCTCAGAGGAAAAGTTCGCTATCAGCCAATTGGATTTGAATTATTGCCATCAAAATTCACATTGACACAACTCCAACATTTATATGAAGCAATTCTTGGAGAGGTACTTGACAAACGTAATTTCAGAAAAAAAATATTGGGAATGGGATTGCTGACTGCCTTGGACGAAAAAGAAAAAAATGTTGCTCACAAGGCCGCTCGCTTTTATAGTTTCGATAAAAAGAAATATAAAGAATTTACAACTGAAGGATTCAACTTCGAATTATAAACCAAACAAGAATGGATACTCCAAAAATATATGACATCGGTGTTATAGTCGGACGCTTTCAAGTCAATGAGTTGCATCATGGACATATCAAGTTAGTTGAAAATGTAATGGCGCTTCACAAGCGAGTTGTTATTCTTCTTGGAATTTCACCAACTCTTGTTACCAAAAACAATCCACTTGATTTTGTTGCTCGCAAGGAAATGATCATTCAAAAATTTCCTAACATTTCTGTTCTTTCCATTCCTGACATGCCCTCCGATCATAATTGGAGTTTGGAACTAGATAAAAGATTACGTGAAGCTTGTCCTCTTGGAAGTGTTCTTCTATATGGTGGACGAGACAATTTCACAAAATATTATTCAGGTCATTTCGACACGGCAGACCTTGGAGAATTCGGTGCATTTTCCGGAACTGAAATTCGTAAAGAAGTAAGTCGTGAAGTTAAATCTTCAGCAGATTTTCGCTCAGGTGTAATTTTCGCAGCGTACAATCAATATTCAAAAGTTTATCCTACAGTTGACGTTGCAATTGTAAATGGAGATAAGGTTTTGCTGGGAAAAAAAGAAAATCAAGAGAAGTATCGGTTTATTGGAGGATTTTCTGATGCGAATGACGAATCTTTCGAAGCGGCTGCAAAACGGGAAGCGATGGAAGAAACTGGTCTAGAATTGGGGAATTTAAAATATATAGGATCTGCTAAAATTGATGATTGGCGTTATCGCAACGAAGAAGATAAAATCATAACACTTTTTTTTCTTGCATATTATATACACGGTCGCGTTGAAGCGAAAGATGACATTGCAAAGCTCGATTGGTTTCTTCGTTCTGAATTGAAGGAAGAACTTTTTGTTCAAGAACACAAACCATTATTCCAAATGCTAATGAAAAATTGGTAAAATATTAACCCATAAACATTTCAATCATGATACGCAACAACATTCTTTTACTAACCGACAGTTACAAAGTGAGCCACTACAAACAGTATCCTGCTGGCACAACTAGTATTTATTCTTATTTCGAATCGCGTGGCGGAGAATTCCCAGAAGTAATATTCTTCGGTCTTCAGTATTATTTAAAAAATTATTTGGAAGGACAAGTTGTTACAAAAGAAAAAATCGAAGAAGCAGCAACACTTTATAATGGACACTTCGGAAAAAATATTTTCTATCGCGAAGGATGGGAATATATTTTAAAAGAGCACGGCGGAAAATTACCTGTGCGAATAAAAGCCATTCCAGAAGGACTTTCTACTCCAGTTCACAGCGTGATGATGACCATTGAGAACACTGATCCAAAATGCTGGTGGCTCACTAATTTTTTAGAAACTCTTTTGGTGCAAGTATGGTATGGTTCTACAGTCGCTACACTTTCACATGCAATCAAGCAACGGATTCTTACTTATCTCGAAGAGACAGGTGATCCATCATTGATAAATTTCAAGTTGCACGATTTTGGATTTAGAGGTGTTTCATCTGTTGAATCTGCATCAATGGGTGGAGCTGCACATCTTGTAAATTTTATGGGATCGGATACGATTGCTGCGCTCACTTTCATTCAGGATTATTACAACACCAAAGACATTTTTGGATTTTCAATTCCTGCTGCTGAACACAGTACGATTACTTCATGGGGAAGAGAAAATGAATCTGCCGCTTATTTAAACATGTTGAGACAATATGAAGAAGGATTGGTTTCAGTTGTAAGCGATTCGTATGATGTGTATAATGCTTGTGAAAATATTTGGGGAAAGGAATTAAAAGAAGAAATTCTCAAAAGAAAAGGAACATTAGTTATTCGCCCTGATTCTGGAATTCCAAAAGATGTTGTTTTAAAAATCACAGAAATTCTTGGTGAAAGATTTGGCTACACAACAAATGCCAAAGGATATAAAGTTTTACATCCAAACGTTCGGGTCATACAGGGAGATGGAGTTGACTATGATTCCATTGGAGAAATTCTTGAAAATTTGAAACAACATGGTTGGTCCGCTGACAATATTGCATTCGGTATGGGCGGTGGATTGCTTCAGAAATTAAATCGTGATACACAGAAGTTTGCTTTCAAGTGCAGTAGTGCAATTGTAAATGGCGAAGAGCGAGATGTATTCAAAGATCCTGTTACCGATTCAGGAAAGCG
This sequence comes from uncultured Chryseobacterium sp., assembly GCA_964394965.1. Taxonomy (GTDB): domain Bacteria; phylum Bacteroidota; class Bacteroidia; order Palsa-965; family Palsa-965. The sequence goes on along the minus strand of CAYMZV010000096.1, from coordinate 3,145 downwards.
ATCAAAACGTGGTCGTTTAAAACTTATTCGTGAAAATGAAACTTATATAACGTGTTCTGAAAAAAATTCTGGCGAAGATATTTTGCAAACCGTTTTTGAAAATGGAGAAATTAAAAAACAATACTCTTTTGAAGAAGTGAAAGAAAATTCAAACGTAACAAAACTTCAAAATGCCTAAAATAAAATGACATGGAAAAATTCACTTTTTTTTACAAAACAGGAGATGTGTTTTCGCAATGGCATCTTTCGACATTTACTATTGAAAATGTGGAATATAATTGTGCAGAGCAATATATGATGCAACAAAAAGCTTTGCTTTTCGGAGATAATTCAACAGCGGAAAAGATTATGCAAAAAAGTTTACCGCGTGATCAGAAAGCTTTAGGTAGACAAGTAATTGGATTTGTTCCTGAAATCTGGGAAGCAAAAGCAAAGGAAATTGTTTACAAAGCAAATTATGCCAAATTCACTCAGAACCCTCCAATGTTGAAACACTTGCTGAAAACTGAAGGAACAACATTGGTTGAAGCTAGTCCAACAGATATTGTTTGGGGAATTGGTTTGACTGAAGATCAACCTCAAGCCCATGATCGCAAACAATGGAAAGGAACAAATTGGTTAGGAGAAGTCTTGACTCAACTGAGAGAAGATCTTCTCAAAGAAACAAATGAAAAAAAATAATTTTATGAAAACTCTTCTTTTCAATAGTTCAAGTTATGGTTATCTAAAAATGTCAATGTTATCAAATTACAATTTTGAAGATGGTCAAATTGAACAAAAAACATTTCCTGATGGAGAACGGTATCACCGCATTCTTTCCGAAGTAAATAATCGTGAAGTTGTTATTATTGGAGGTTCCATTGATGATCGCGAGACAATGGAATTATATGATTTAGCTTGTGCAATTGTGCAAGGTGGCGCTGTCTCTCTTACCCTTGCAATTCCATATTTCGGTTATTCAACAATGGAACGTTCAGTGAAATCAGGTGAAGTTGTAAAAGCAAAAACTCGCGCTTTATTATTTTCATCAATTCCCAAAACGAGTCGTGGAAATCGAATTGTGTTGATGGATTTACACACTGAAGGTTTACCACATTATTTCGAAGCAGGAATTCGACCCGTGCATTTGTATTGCAAGCCAATTATCATGGAAGCTGCAAAAGAAATTGGTGGAAATGATTTTGTACTTGCAAGCACTGATGCTGGTCGTGCGAAGTGGGTAGAATCACTTGCGAATGATATGAATGTTTCTGCTGCATTTGTTTACAAGCGAAGACTGAGTGGAAGTGAAACGCAAATCAGTGGAATCAATGCGGAAGTAAAAGGCAAGCATGTTATTATTTATGATGACATGATACGAACAGGTGGTTCTCTTATTGAAGCAGCGAAAGCTTATCGCAATGCGGGAGCAATACGAGTAAGTGTAATTACTACTCACGGAATCTTTGCGGGAAATGCAATTGAGAAATTAAAAAATAGCAAAGTCATCGATCAGATTGTAAGCACTGATACACATCCCAATGCTGTCGCGTTACAAAACGATTTTCTTCATGTGAAAACGGTAGGTGAATTATTAGCAGAAAATATTTTAAAGAATAACAATCATGATCACTAAGGCAATAAAGAACGCTTTCAAATTTGCAAAGGATAGAAGTTGGGAAAAAACATATTGGGCATTCGACATTCACGGAACAATGATCGAACCCAATTACAAACCTGGTGAAATTCCCAAACTGTTTTATCCACTTGCAAAAGAAGCGTTACAAAGAATAAGCAAACGCGATGACATTGTGTTGATTCTTTTCACCTGTTCGCATCCTGATGAATTGATTGAATATGATATGTTCTTTCGAGAGCATGATATTCGGTTCAATTACCTCAATAAAAATCCAGAAGTACAAAGCGGTGCTTACGGATGTTATGATGCAAAATTTTATTTCAATGTTTTATTTGAAGACAAAGCGGGATTTGATCCGTTGGAGGATTGGGAAAAAGTACATGAATTACTAAATGAGTATGAAAAAAATAATTGAACAAAATGAATATCAACAATCATAAAGACAGAATTCTACTTGCAGAAGAAACATTAAAAATATGCGAAGCTGGAAATTATACGAATCGAAAAAATGAAGTTGTTTCAATGCGTGAGCAACTTGATAATTGTTTGAACAATACTGTTCACTATACACCTGAAATGCTTGATCAACTTTCTGTGACCAACAATCGTTCTGAAAAAACAAAAATTGAAGTTACTGGAGAAACAACTTTGCAAGCTGCCGAGCGATTGTTTGCATTAGATAATTCAGAACCAATTTTTGTTTTGAATTTTGCATCTGCAAAAAATGCCGGAGGCGGATTTCTGAATGGAAGTCTTGCGCAGGAGGAAAGTATTGCACGTTCTTCGGGATTGCATCCTTCATTACTAAAAGCACCGAACTATTATGCAACACATCGTAACAGCGGTGATTTACTTTATACTGATAACATGATTTATTCTCCTGGTGTTCCTGTTTTCAGAAGTGATGAAGGTAATCTACTTGACAATCCTTATTTGATTTCTGTCGTAACAAGTCCAGCTACAAACAAAGGAGCGTTGATTCAAAATAATAAACCTGGAATTGATCGCATTGAGGAGCTAATGACAATTCGCGCTGAAAAAGTTTTGAAGATTGCCGCGAAGTATAAATACAAAAGATTAATTCTTGGTGCGTGGGGCTGTGGAGTTTTCAGAAATGATCCGAAATTAATTGCCACTATTTTCAAGAAGCATTTGACTAATGAAGGAAAATTCGCAACTGATTTTGCACAAATAATTTTTGCTGTATATGACCGAACGAAAGAGCTATCGGTCATTACACCATTCAAGGAAACCTTTGCATAAAATTCTGTAAAATGAGAACTGTAATATTATATCGACCTGTTGGGGTCAAAGAACTTGAACTCATCATTGATTCTGGAATGAAGGCATTCCCTCCGAGGCTGGAATGGCAACCCATTTTCTATCCAGTATTAAACAGCCCTTATGCAGAACAAATCGCATTGGAGTGGAATACAAAAGATCAGTTTTCTGGTTATGCTGGTTTTGTGACTGCGTTTGATATTCCGGAAGAATATCTCAAAGAATTCGAAGTCCAAACTGTTGGTG
>CAYMZV010000095.1:0-13354 GCA_964394965.1 uncultured Chryseobacterium sp. | reverse complement strand
GAATGAATTGTATTATGGTCGCGTCTTTTCAACCGGTTACATGAACGTGTTCGGTTATGTGGATGATAATGTGCGCATCGACATGAGCGTGAGTACGGACAAGATCGTTTACAACGGTACGACAATGAAATCCGAATTTTATATTCCGATGTCTTCCACATCCGAAGCGAGTTCAAGTGATTTCATTACGTTCGTCGCCAAAAAAGGAGTTGTTGATACGACAATCAATGGACAAAATGCATTGAGAAGCAATGGGGTTGAATTGCACATGAATGTGGAAGCGACTCCCGATTGTGAAGTGAAAGTTGTTTTCGATAAAACGGTGGGGGATGAGATCACCGCTTACGGATCGGGACTTCTCAAGATGGATGTCAGTACAACGGGCGATTTTACAATTTCCGGACAGTATGCCGTTGACAAGGGAGATTACCTTTTTACAATGAAAAACCTGCTGTACGAACATTTTGACATTGCAAAAGGGGGAGTGATCAGTTGGAGCGGCGATCCTTATGAAGCGCAAATCAATGCAGATGCGGTTTATAAATGTTCCGCTTCCGTCGAACCATTCTTTCCGATGGATTCACTTAATCAGGCCTATCACCGGGTTTATCCTGTGAATGTGGTCATGCACTTGGAAAAAAGCCTGATGAATCCCGACGTGACCTTTGACATCAATCTTCCTACAGCCGACCAGAATATCCAGGAGACGGTGAAAAGTTATACGGCAACCGATCTCGAAAAAAACAAGCAGGTGCTTTCGCTCATGGTGTTGAACAGTTTCATGACACCCACTGAATTGCGCGAAGGTGCAACTGCGACAAACACGAATGTGATCGGTGGAACCGGTGCGACGCTGTTGAGCAATTTCGTGTCCGGAACCCTGAACAATTGGTTGGGGCAAATCAGTACCGATTATTCTGCGCAAGTGGTGTACCGTCCGAATGATGATTTGAGTACGCAGGAATTGAAAGTTTATCTCAGCAGGGAATTGCTGAATAACCGGGTGAGTGTGGACGTCGACGCAGGAAAAATAAATGCGAATCAGGCGACGGCAACAAATGCCAATGGGCAATGGGTGGGTGATGTGAACGTGGAATATAAAATCACGCCCGACGGGAAAGTCCGTTTGCGCGGATTCAACCGATACAATGACAATTCGGTCCTGATCGAGAATTCACCTTACACGCAAGGTGTCGGTATTTTTTACCGGGAAGAGTTTGAAACGGGAGCGGAATTGAAAGCGCGTTACAAAAAGGCATTGAAGTCGGATAATCCAAACCGGAGAAAGAAACCGGTAGCGGACAGCACTCCCCATTGAGGAATTCCCCGTTGGTTTGAATGAAAGTGAAGTTGTATTAAAGTGCAACCAGATCGCAATACCAAAAACCTTTCGTGGAAATTTTTTCATCGTCGGTTTTCATTTCAAGCGGCCTGTAGATTTTTTCACCGATCAAAAACCTGATTTCCGATTTGAAAATGGGACCTGCATAACAGAACGTGTGGAATTCACCGTTTTCCCCGCAGGGATCCACTCCATTGGGAAGATTGGTTAAAAAATCAGCATCGAATTCCCTTCCGCAATCTTTCTCGCCGAAATGCAAATCGTTGACGCAGCAGGTGATGGTTTTGAAATGATCGGCTAAAAACCGTTGTGCAAGTTCGGCAGTGTCATTTTTCCACAATGGAAATACACATTTCAGTCCCACTCGTGCGAGCAATTGTTCGCGGTACAGCTTTAAATCCTCCAGGAAAATATCGCCAAAAACAACGTGGGTGACACCTTTGCTTTTCAGTTTTGAGAATGCAAGAAGCATGGCATCTTCATAAGCGGCATTTGTCTTTTCCGAAACCTGAACGGTGTAAACCGGCAATCCCGTTGCTTGTGCCTGTACGTCGAGCAACTCGCGTCTCACGCCATGCATACTGATGCGGTTGTAAGGAAGGCTGATGGTGGTGAGCAATCCGAAAATTTCAAATTCCTTTTGCTGCTGGATTTTCCACAACGCCATTGCCGAATCTTTTCCACCACTCCAGGAGATGATGCACTTGGGAAGAGAAATGGGGCGTGTGGCATGTGACATGGGAATCTGACTTGGAGCCGATATAACCGAGAGGTTGTGTTTTATTACTACTTATGACCTGTCTCTTGTCACTCGTCCCTTGTCACTTTCAGGGAATGTCCCAACTTGTCGCGTTTGGTTTCCAGATAGAGGCGGTTGTGTTTGTTGGATTGGATTTCCAACGGAATGTTTTCAACGATCTCCAAACCGTATCCCATCAAACCCACCCTTTTTTTCGGATTGTTGGTCATCAAACGGATCTTGCGCACACCGAGATCGCGGAGGATTTGCGCACCGACTCCATAATCGCGTTCGTCCATTTTGAAACCGAGTTCAAGATTCGCTTCCACCGTATCACGGCCTTGTTCCTGCAATTTGTATGCTTTCAACTTATTCAACAAACCGATTCCCCTGCCTTCCTGATTCATGTATACGATGACACCCTTTCCCTCTTTATCGATCGTTTCCATGGCCTTGTGCAATTGCGGACCGCAATCACATCTGCACGATCCGAAAATATCTCCTGTCATGCACGATGAATGCACACGCACGAGAACGGATTCTGTCGATTTCCATTCTCCCTTGTAAATGGCAAGATGCTGTTCTTGCGTGGAAAGGTGAGTATACGCGACCATTTTGAAATCGCCCCATTCGGTGGGAAGTGTCACTTCGACTTCGCGCGTGATGTCGGATTCCGTACGAAGACGATATTCGATGAGGTCTTTTATGGAAATGATTTTCAGGTCGAATTTTTTTGCGATCAGGATCAATTCGGGAAGGCGTGCCATTGTTCCATCCTCGTTCATGATTTCGACCAGCGCACCGACAGGTTCGAATCCTGCAAGACGGGCGAGATCGATTGTGGCTTCGGTATGTCCGGTTCGGCGGAGTACACCTTCCTTTTTTGCACGCAATGGAAAAATATGTCCGGGCTTTCCGAATTCTTCGGGTTTGATGTTCGGATCAATCAATGCCAGAATTGTTTTTGCGCGGTCGTGCACTGAAATTCCCGTTGTGCAACCGTGTCCCTTGAGATCGATGGAAACGGTGAATGGTGTTTCGTGAACGGATGAATTGTTCATCACCATCATTTCCAATTGCAATTTATCGGAGAGGTCTTCACTGATCGGCGCACAGATCAATCCGCGACCGTGTGTGGCCATGAAGTTGATGATTTCGGGAGTGATGTTTCTTGCAGCGGTAATAAAATCACCTTCGTTTTCACGGTCTTCATCATCAACAACAATAACGACTTTTCCCGCCTTGATATCGGCAATCGCGTCTTCGATTTTGTTCAGCACCTTTTCCATCTTTTCAGAGTTATTTAATTGGGAACAAAGATACGGAAAAGAGGATTTATCGATTTGTTGATTGCCGATTTCCGATTGTCGATTGATTTGCTGATTGTCGATTGATTTGTTGATTTCTGATTTCCGAGTTTCGGGAAGCCGGCTTGAGGAACGAAGGACACGACCAAAATATTTTCCAAAACATTCCGTTTTAATTATGTGACTTTTTCCAATCACCTTCATTATGAAAATGAATCTACTTCACTAAATAAACGCGGTCATGAAGCTGATTCATTTTATCATTCTGGTAGTGGCGGGAATATTCCTGTTCACCTCGTTGGAAAGCAATCCGACGCATGAACAAAGGTTCGTCAATTCGAAAATTTATTTCGGAAAGTAATGCATGCGCGATGGATGTCTGCAAATGAAGGAGGCTGCTGCAGACAGGAGGCGTGAGGGAAAGATCGTTTTAACCGGCGGTCTTTTCCTTTTTTAACAAAATAGTTTGGAGTTGACGGTTACTTTTTGCGCCTTGAGGTATTAAGAGATAAATACTTCCAAAACCAAGACCATGAAATTCCCAAAAACGCTTTTTCCGCTACTTGTTCTTTTCCTTGCCGCCTGCCAACCGCAGAAACCGGATTTCCTTGCTACAGGCGATACGCTTGCCCCTGAAAACCGACCGATTGCGGATTCATCACTTGCACCGAAAGAATTCCAGATGAACGTTCATGAAATCGATTCGCTGTTGCGCATACAGGTGAACTTGCCGAAACTTTATGACACAACTGTTTATTCGCCAATGGAGGTAACCCAGTTTTCAAGTCTTGCGCGCGAAACAGGCGGCGAAACTTATTTCCTGACTGATGCTAGGAAAATAAGTCAGCAGATTCTTTCCATCATCGACAAACACCTTGAGGAAAAATCGGATGTGGTGATCCTGATCGACAAGACGAGCAGCATGGAAGATGACATTGACAAAATCAAGAAAAGTGTTTCTTCAATCATTGATGCACTCAGTAAAAAACCGGACGTGCGGATTTCAGTGGCGGCTTATGGAGATAAAAACAGCGACGGAAAATATTGGTTTCAGGAAATGCCTTTTTCCACCGATTTCGAGAAGGCGAATGTTTTTGTGCAGCGAATCGTTTTGACGGATGGAGGCGATTATCCGGAATCCGTTTTTGACGGTGCCGCCCACATGATGGATTCCCTGAAGTGGAGAACCGATTCGAAAAAAATGATTTTGCTGTTGGGAGACGCACCAAGTCTTGCTCCGCCGTTATCGCAATACACACTCAAGGATATTGTTGCGAAATCAAAGGCGCACGGTGTGTTGATGAATTATTATCCTGTCATCATTTCCCCTTTGCCGGAAGGTGTGGAAGCCGCCCCGTTCTTCAAGGAAACACCATTGATCAATTCCGTTTATCCCGTTCCCTCGAGCGGTGAAGTGAATGTGCTGATGAATACCGAAGGGAATTATGAATATGAATTGTATGACACCAACGGACAATTGGTGCTGAACGGAAAAGATGAAACGGATAAATTCCAATTTGACATCAGCGACAAGACAAACGGTGTTTACATTTTACGAATGATAAATCCGACAACGAAAAAGTTCGAGCAGAAGAAAATCATTCTCAGCAAGAATCAGTGAAGTGGGAGAGTGCGTGTGTAAAGAAAAAGGGCTGTCCTGTTTTAACCCCAAGGACGCCCTTTTTCGATTTTCAAAAATATTCTCAAACGGCTTCACGCATCCGGTGATTTTCCTTTTTCAAAAAAACTTCGAGCGCAGTTATCAGCTCCAGAGTATTTCCGGCATCAATGGTTGTCACTCCGTTTCTATTTCCCAATCCGCAAGCGGAAGAGGCAATGACGGGAATTCCCCTTGCAATCGCTTTCAATAAAATGCGAGGTTGATTTTCGATGAATGCCGGCAACACCACCAATCCGATTTTATTCCAGTCGCCGTCGAACTTTTTTGTTGGAATCGCGCCCCAAAAACCTTCGAACTCGGTTGCATTTCCCAATACGTTCAATGTGAGTCCCAACTTTTTTGCAGCATCGCGCAACTCATACGCACCCTTGCGTCCGAGCGCAGACGCAGGGAAAAGAATTTCCTCGCCGATCTTATTGTTGAGGAAGGGCATCGGTTTTTTCCATTCCAGCAAGATTGTTTTGGCGGGATAAAGTGCTGCAATTTCGGGATGCGGTGTGATGATGTGTTGCGCATTGTTCAACGCATCACGTTCTGCTTTTACGATTTCCTCGGGAGCGCGGAAATCGGAAAGTGTTTTGCTTTGCGGACGAAGTGTGGCAGCGGAATCCAGTTTTTCATGCAACAGGAAAAGTGGAAGACGGGTCATGAACACATCATACGTGCGTCCGCTTGTTGAATAATCGAGGTGCAGAAACGGAAGCAGGTTTTGGCTGATCACCAGATGACGGGTTTGAAAATCCAATCTTCGGCTGTAAGTTTTTGCGAGACGAGCAGCGGCTTTCAGCAAAGTGGCTTGAAGAAGATTTCCTTCCGTGTTTACTTTTTTGAGCGAGCGGGATCGGATCAAAGTTGCGATTGTTGCGAATTTGTTTTTCACTGCAACTTCCGTCTGCCAGGAATACTGTTTCAATCCGAACCGTTGTCCATCCATTGGAGTGAAAACGGTGTCGCCCGTTTTTACATTTTCGCGAAACCAATTTTCAAACTCCGGCCATTTCTCGTCGAGCAGCCATTCGGAGGAAATTTTTTCCGGAGAAGTTTTTTTCACATTCCTGAAACAGGAAGTGACACCGCAGGAAAGGCAATCGTTTACCGTTTTTGTTTTTTGGAATGAATTGTTTTCACTGAAATTGTTTTTTGCATTTGCCTTTCCGCGAAACCGCACGAGCAATTCGGAATCCGAGATTTCGATTTCAATGCGGAATGCATTTTTGGAACGGAAACGCAAATCGACATAATTCCAGAATACGGTTGCATCACGATCCTGTTCCGCCAACGATCCGGAAATGACGTGCGAATGTTTATGCCGTTCCACAATTTCAAAACCCGATTTCATCGCCGCATCATACAATGCATTTGAAAGTTGGCAAAGCCCGCCACCGATACTTGGAATGATACAGCCTTCCCGCAATTCCCGTCCATTCACAAATCCATTCAGCAAGGTTGGTTTGCCGATGTGTTTCCAAAAGCTGAAAATTTCTCCCGCGGGAATTTCAATACTGTTCAGTTTGCGCGCAGCCACACGAAGGTTCTGCACTTTCCCGACTGTCAGGATTTTATTTTTTTCATTGTCGTTACTCCACAAGTCCGAAACCGATTCGGCCAACACGGAAAATTTTTCCATGATGCTCCCTTTCGGGAATCTGGAAATTTTTTGTGACTTGTTTTCCATTCCACGTTTCATTTTGTGGACGGAAGATTTTGCCGTGAATTTCAGTGCGGAAAAAAAGGAAGGTTTTATTTCGGGAATGGTGTGAGTGGAATTCATGATAACTGTCGTGTTTGGTTATCATAAAAGTAGATTTTGGGTATGTAAAAGAATGGGAGTTGGAATAAGTGTAGGGATTTATTGAGTAGGTGTTGGAGCCAATAAAAAAAGCCAAACATTTCCGTTCGGCTTTTTCATTGAAAAAAAATCTGCGCAATTCAATCTGCGTAAATCTGTATAATCTGTGGCTACAGATGAATCACTTCACCATAAGCCGCTGCTGCAGCTTCCATGATCGCTTCACTCATTGTCGGATGCGGATGGATGGTCTTGATCAATTCATGTCCGGTTGTTTCCAATTTTCTTATCGCCACAATTTCCGCAATCATTTCAGTCACGTTCGCACCGATCATGTGCGCACCGAGAAGTTCTCCGTATTTCGCATCGAAAATCAATTTTACGAAGCCATCGGGTGATCCGGCAGCTTTTGCCTTTCCACTTGCCGAAAAAGGAAACTTGCCGACCTTGATTTCATGTCCAGCGTCCTTCGCCTGTTTTTCAGTGTAACCGACGGAAGCGATTTCCGGTTGGCAATAGGTACAGCCGGGAATATTCTTGTAATCGATTGCTTCCGGATTCAAGCCGGCAATTTTTTCCACGCAGGTGATTCCTTCTGCGGATGCAACGTGTGCGAGCGCTTGGGTAGGCAACACATCGCCGATTGCATAATAGCCGGGAATATTCGTTTCAAACCATTTGTTGACGAGGATTTTTCCCTTGTCGGTTGCAATTCCCACATCTTCCAATCCGATATTTTCAATGTTGGCGGAAATTCCAACAGCAGAAAGCACAGCATCGCATTCCACGATTTTTTCCCCGTCTTTCGTCTTGATTTTCACTTTGCAACCCGTTCCGGATGTATCGACACTTTCCACACTTGAATTCGTCAGCACATCGATTCCCGTTTTCTTGAAAGAACGTTCGAGTTGTTTTGAAACCTCTTCATCCTCGAGCGGAACAATGTTCGGAAGGAATTCCACAATGGTGACTTTTGTTCCCATCGCCGCATAGAAATAAGCGAACTCCACACCGATTGCTCCCGAACCGACAACGACCAATGATTTCGGTTGTGCGGGCAATGACATCGCTTCACGGTAACCGAATATTTTTTTTCCATCCTGCTTGAGGTTCGGCAACTCACGCGAGCGGGCACCTGTAGCGATGATGATGTGTTTTGCCTCGAGCGTGGAAACGGATTTATCGGCGGCAGTGACTTCCACTTTTTTTCCTGTCTTCACTTTCGCATATCCTGCAATGACATCGATCTTGTTTTTCTTCATCAGAAACTGAACACCCTTGCTCATTCCACCGGCAACATCACGACTGCGTTTTACGACAGCGGCAAAATCAGGTGCACCGCCAGTGACAGTGATTCCATAATCGGAAGCATGTTTCAGGTATTCGAAAACCTGCGCACTTTTCAGCAATGCTTTTGTGGGAATGCATCCCCAATTCAAACAAACCCCACCGAGTTCTGATTTTTCAACGATGGCGGTTTTCAATCCCAATTGGGAAGCGCGGATGGCAGTAACATATCCACCGGGACCGCTGCCGATAACAATGACGTCGTAGTTCATAAAGTGTTTTGGTATTGGAAGGCGAAATTACAAAAAAAGGGACGAGGGACGCAGAGGGGAGGATGATTGAAAAAAACAGAAAACTTAATAGGCTAAGATGTTAAATGTCACAAGATCGAATTCAGATAAAAAAGTTCCGTCATAACTTCTGATCGGACGCTTTTCATAGGGAAAACATTTAATTGTAAAAGAAACATTTTCCGGAATTCCTTTTTTTCGGAGGTACTCGATGATAAGTTTGCATCGCTCTTTCGCCAACGAGTCTCCACATGATTTTGCTTCGGACTTGATGTAATAACTCCTGATTTCCACCTTACTGAAATGATCGCATGGATATTGAGATGCAAACCAATTCAGCGGTTTGAAACCAATACAAGAAGTATCCGGAACAAGCAGGTTACAATAACCGGAAGAGTCGTAATCGTCTTTGAAAAAAAGCGAATTGTCCTTGAATTTTAATGCAGGCGTTTTATAATCAACCCAAAAGTGAGTAAGGTATATCCTCATAGTGTCTAAGGCAACTGGAAACGTGATTTTTTCATTGTGATTGTGATTGCTTCCTCCATCACAATCGACCTGATCGTTTTTTACTCTCAAGAAATATGTCCTGCAGTTTTCGTCGACAGTAAAATGAAAAATCCCCATCGAGTTGGTTGTATCGATTTGAATTTCATTCGAACAGGAATCCCTTATTTCTGCGATTGCATTTGAAATGGGAGTCGTTAAGGTAGCATCCATTACAATAGCAGTAATTTCTCGCGTTTGCGAAATTGAGGGCAAGACTAGAAAAAGCGAACCGATTATGAATAGAATTCTTCTCATGCGACTTTTCTATAACGTCAAATCGTCAAAAAGATTCAAAAATCACCTCATGAATTTGTCAGGTGCAACATTTTAAGCAGTTCATCCATTGTACCGGAATAGAGATAATGAATCCAGACTGTGATCGCTATTACCCCAATTAAAAGCCCCAACAGGATAAATGCCATGTTCCTTTTGTGCTTTAATTTTTTTTGGTGCTTTTGTTTTTCCCGCATTTCCATGGCAACATTATAATCCTTCACCCATTCATCGACTGTTTGTTTCGCCTTTGCATGTTCTGATTCGGAAAAATGTTGCTTGGCATTCGTGTCCTTGTTCTTCACTTTCTGCAAATAACCGAATTGACGGTCGTGCTTCGTCCGTTCAATGGGATCAAGCAGGGCATTCATCGCATCGGTCAATCGGTTGAATTTGGCGGCAGCGTCTTTGGACTTGTTCACATCGGGATGGACTTCCTTTGTTTTGGTACGCCAGGCTTTACGGATTGTCTTTTCATCCGCGTCCGGTGGAACTCCGAGAAACTTATAACAATCGCCTAAAAACATCTTGTCGTTCACGGATTAAATACGGGCTTGATGGCGCGGTACAAAAAATAAAGTACAAGAAAAAAAACGGAAAGTCCAATTCCATAAAGTGCGGAAACCGGATTGTTGTAAATGACACTCCAAGTGATGAATGAATAAGTCAGGATGAAAAAGATCGGGACGGCGAGGGATTTCACTTTATAGATTTCCCCTGTGCGCGGACCTTGCTTGTAGCGCAAGATGAAAATGGTGGAAGCCGCTGCAATGAATCCTACCGAATCGAGAAAGATGACGTAATCCACCAGCTTGTTGAAACTTTTCGCGAAAAACAGGATGATGATGGTGGCAAGGGAAAAGGTGATCAAGGAAGTAATCGGCACATCGAATTTTTTACTGTGCATGGAAAATATTTTCGGAAGTGTTCCCTCTTCGCTCATCGCGCAAATCACACGTGGGTTCGACATGAGTCCCACATTCACATACGCAAGCACGGAAAAAAACAGCATCACCGTAAGTATAATTCCGCCTTTTTGTCCGAGAATCCTGTCGGCCATGATGGATGCAATATTTTCCGACGACTTCAAATGGTCGAACCCGATGACTTTGAAATAGGCGAAGTTTATGGCGATGTACAAACCCACAACGATCAACATTCCGGTGATGATGGACTTCGGCAAGATTTTCGGTGCATTGTTTATTTCGCCTCCGAAATTTATCGTTTGCTGATAACCGCCATACGTGAATGAAATCTGAATGAGGCAAAGTCCCAATGATTTTATGTAATCGGTCCATTCGAGATGTGTGTCGGAAACAATTCTTTGCACGGGCGCATCGGCAGGAATGAAGATGGTGCAAATCAAAAGCAGCACAACGGCAAGTTTGAAAAGCGTCAATACATTTTGTGTCCACGCACTTGTTTTCAATCCGAGAAGATTCAATCCGAGGAACAATAAGATTTCGGCAAGTGCAATGATGAGATGTTGTGTCTGTTCCTGTTCCGGTGAATGGCTGCCCGGGAAAATGAAATGCGAACTGTATTCCGCCCCGATCAATGCAACTCCCGCCACCGAAGCTGCATTCGAAACCAAAATCGTTCCGTTCAGCATGAAAGCAAAAGCGGGATGATAACATTTCGAGAAAATCCGGAAGTAACCGCCACTCACAGGCAAACGTGAACCGATTTCGGCAAAAGTAAGTCCACCGCAAATCGCCATCAATCCACCGAAGATCCATGCGAGAAAAAAAATGGAAGGGGAGGACGCCCCTTGCGCCACATTCACGGGCGTGCGGAAAATTCCCATGCCGATTACCAGACTCACCACGATCATCGACAAGTCGAAATAACTGAGCAGCGAAGTTTTTTTCCTTGCAGTGGAATTCATCCCTGAAAATCGGTTGGGGTATTTTGTTTCACTGTTGCAATTTACAGTTTCTCCGTGTTCGGTTGTGACATCCGCCGAAACCACTTGTTTCCCGTTCAACTCCACTTGTATAAACGGAAAATGGATTTGATGGATTTTTTATGCAATTTGTAACGCGATTACGTCATTACCCAAAGAGAACTTTATGCTGAAGGGCAAATTCATTTTCATCGCTTTTCTCTCCATCATTTTCGTGCCTGCAATTTCCGCACAGGAAAACAGGCTGCTCATTCTGGGGAAAATAATTTCCGCAAAAGACAGTTTATCGTTGGAGGGAGTGCTTGTCGTTTGCAAAGATCCTGCGCGACAGACCCAATCGGACAAGAATGGACATTATGCGATTCTCCTCGATAGGAAAGCGGGAGCCGTTTTGAATTTCAGATTGCTCGGATACCAATCGCAATCCATTACCATTACAGGAACACTGTTGAACAAGGCGATCGGCGATACGTTGCATTTGAATATCGTGATGAAACCGGAACTGTTGGTCTTGCCGGTGTCCGACATCAAATCGCACAGTGGCCCGGATACGGTGATCGGCAATTGGCATTTTTTCATTGAGGATTATCTGTTTTATGACAAGGATAGGTTCCTTTTGTTGACGTTTGAAAATTCCTTGAAGTCGGCGAAAATCATGTTGGCGGATGAAAACCAGAAAATAATTTCTTCAGTCGATGTTCCCGTCGAAGCGATCGATTTGTACAAGGATTATCAGGGACATTTCAATGTCATGTGCAAAGACTCCGCTTTCCGCATCCATGTTTTTTCGGATGATAAGATCCAGTTGATGGCATTGCCATACAAGGATTTTTGCGATCGCATGTTGCCCTGCGCGGATACCACGAATGGAAAAATAATTTTCTCGAATTACAACCGCGATTATCCCGCCTTCACGTGGTTTTTTTACGATCCGCTTGACACCACCATCCATCCCATCCGCGGAATTGCGGACAGGGAATTGTTGGCGCAATACAATTGGGAATTCGATTACCTCAAACCGAAAGACCGCTTGTACGCGCGCAAGATGGAAGCGTATACGGGAATCGACAAGCGGATCATTGCTGCAACGATGACCGGATTTCCGCAATCCATTTATTACACGCCGCTTTATGCACCGCTGTTCATGGTGCACGATACCATTTGTGTTTTCGATCATTATGCCGATACACTTTTCCTGTTCGATAAAACCGGAAAGGAAATCCACGCTTCGAAAATCGATTACGATCATCCGGCGAATTGGAAAGATTGGGATCATCAATTGGTCAAGGATGAAGTGACGGGAGAAATTTATGCGCAGTTCAAGTCGGGCGGATTCTACACCTTGAAACGCATTGACATTAAAACAGGAAAAATTACGGGCGCGTATAGGATTTCAAGCCAGTACGCAAAACACATTCGCATAAAAAACGGTGATGTGTATTATATCTATCGTCCGACGGAATCGGTGCAGAAAAAATACCTGTATCGGGAACACATGGAGTTGAAGTGATTCATGGTTTGCGGGAGTGCAACAACAGAGAAACGAAGTTCGGTTTGCTCCGGCTTTTGTTATCGGCTCATTAGTTTTTCTTCGTGTTTTTGTGTCAAAACAACCTTCAGGAAATATTTTCCTATCGACGGATTTTACCAATGCCGGCTTTCTAAGTAAAAAATAACAAATCGTTCATTGTAAATCATATACGGTGACTCCAATATGGACTATCTTTGCCGTACACAAAAAATAAAACCATGAAAAAATTACTCATACTTCCAATCGCTGCCCTTGCTTTCGGATTTACCTATTTCCAACAGGCAAAAACAATTACACCGATCGCAATCGGAACAGCAATGCCGAATGCGGATACAAAACTGTATGATGTCATGTCAGGCAATTCGGTTTCCATCAACGATAAAAAAGGTACGATGGGAACACTCGTTATTTTTTCCTGTAATACTTGTCCATTCGTTCTCGCCAACCAAAGCCGCATCAACGAGATTCAGGCGGAAGCGGTCAAAATGAAAATCGGTGTGGTCATCCTGAATTCCAACGAAGCGAAACGCGGCGATGACGATTCAAAGGATGCAATGAAAGCGTATGGAACAAAAAATAATTTTTCCGCACCTTATCTTGTTGACGAAAATTCCGTTTTGGCAGATGCTTTCGGTGCAACACGCACACCGGAAAGTTTCC
>CAYMZV010000094.1:0-13384 GCA_964394965.1 uncultured Chryseobacterium sp. | reverse complement strand
ACACCGTATCCACATTGGAAAGCATCGTTCCACAGAATTGCGATTGGTAAAGTGTCGTGTCGGTTGGAGTAACGGAATAATTCGGTGTGGTTGCTCCCACTCCGGCCTCGTTCACCCAGGTCACGCCTCCATCAATGCTGCTTTGCCACTGAATTGTTCCACCCGCATAGAAATTGTTCAACGTCAGGTTCACACTGGAACCGGCACAGACGCTGGTTGGATTTGCCACTGCAATTCCCGGAAAATAAACGATATGGGAAGTTGACATGGTATCATTTGCAGCATTTCCGTCACCGGAAAGTGTGCTGTAGGAATTGAAAATATAATTTCCTTGCGTACTCATGTTGATCGTTCCCACCGGCACCATCATTGTCATTCCGGATGCAAGTGGAACATTTCCATTGAGTGAGTTATTGCTGATTGTCAAATTCAATGTCTGAACCAGTGCACCGGTAACATGAACAGTTACCGTTACATTATTGGCTGAGAAATCCAACGGGACAGTAGCGAAATTTTTCAATGTCACCATCACCATTTCATTTGCCGAATGGCATCCTGTTACGGCTGGAGAATCCAATGCGGTAACTCCTGCATCGAGAAGCAATGGAGTAAACTCATCCGCTCCAATGTCAGGGGTAACCGATCTTGGTTGATTGTCGATATCGACCGTAACCCATCCCAATCCTGTCAATGCAGCTGCATTCAACGGCGCAGCGGAAACGTGCAAGTCGGTTGCCGAATTATATCCCGGATCAACTGCAATTGAATTTGCATCCTGTGCCATGGCTGTTTGCCAATTGGCGAGTGTTGCATAATTCACAGCCGCTCCCCTTCCGGTGAATCCATTCGTTGCATTGTTGACAAACAAATCATTGTTGTTTGAAACCGATCCTGCATTTCCGATTGCAGTTGCATTGGTGGAAGCCATGGCAAGATGGTTTGCCGCACCGGCCTGTGCTCCCGTGAAATTTGCAAAAATATTATTCCGTGTATTGATGATCGGGCCGGTTGCGGTTCCGCTTTCAAAACATGTTCCCGAACAATTCGGTGAAGCGGAATTATCCATCCGCACATTATTGAAGTCGACGCTGATTGAACTTGATCCCGATCCACCACCCAACGATTGTGCCCAAATCCCTTTTACGTAACGGTTCGCTGTTGCCGCACCGGTGTAGGAAGAGTTGATATTGGAAACAAAATTGTTGTAGACCTGCGCATTCGGTGTTGCGAGATTGGCAACGTTGGCACGAATCCCTGTGATATTGCCTGTGCCCGTAGCACTGCTGCAACTGATGTCATGCACCTTGTTCATATATACGTTGCAATTTCCCTGCGACAATTCGAGAGCAATTCCATCGGCGGTTGAATTTCCCGCTTGCGTGACATTTTGAATTTCATTGTTAAAAATATTTACACCGCTCTGGCTCGTTGCGCGAATACCATAAGTCGCTGTGGTGCCGTTTCCAATATCATTCGGAAGAGCGGAACCGATCATGTTGAAACTCGTTGGGGAAGAAGTTCCGATCTGACAATTCAAGTCGGGGAAGTTTGCATTTCCGCTCAGGAAAATCCCTGTGTAAACATTTGCAATATTCAAATTGATATAGGCGTTATTCGAATTCGCTCCCGTTGCATTTGTCGGAGCGGTGGGAACGCGTTGCTCGATTCCGATTGAAGTTGCATTGGTACGGCTCAAAGAAACATTGATTCCGGTGAAAACATTGTTTTGCGAACCGGCAGTTGCGGAAGAATTGATAACTGAAATCCCTTGATCCACCACTCCATTTGCGGCACAATTCAAATTCAAATTCGAAACCGAAATATAATTTCCACCCACAATTCCAAGAATCGGTTCCGTAGTGGTTGAAATGGAATTTGTAGCAGCCTGATTTCCGCAATTACCTCCAAGCATTCCATCGTAATTCAAATTCGCACTTCCTGAAACAGGCAATATGGAAATCGTATTTGTGGAGGAAGATCCTGCAACAGGTCCAATGAGCATTGGAAAAATATTATGCCCATTCGCAGGCGCTGCATCATAAGTTGCATCAATCAATGAAAGCACAACCGGTCCGGAAATTCCCTTGTGATTGATATCGGCAATCGCTTCACTCAAGCTGAAATAATTCCCAGCAACACCCACTGTATAAGTTCCACCTGCAATCGGAGTTGGTGCTCCCGGTGTAAAACGGAAATTGTGATCCGGCCATTTTGTCGAGGCGCGATTCATTCCATTGCTTGTGAAAGCGGAACCGGTAACTGCATCGAGATAGTTTCCATTTCCACCTACAGCCCCCTCAATTCCAATGGAAGCCGATTCTGCATTGTTCATTGTTCCTGCAACAACATTTCCATAAGCGAATTCAATCTCGTTGGTCCCTTCGTGAAGGATAACTTGAAAATTCAAACGTTGTGTTGCCGTCTGAAAATAAGAAAGTGAATTCGTCCATTGAATCGTGAAAGTCTGGCTGCCGGGAACACCCTGCAACTGATAAAGGACTGTGTCGGACCACAAATCATCCCACCAAGGAGCAAGACTTGTTTGCGGTGCTGTTGCCGTATACAGGTTTGAATTTGTTCCTGTATTCGACATAGCGACATCGAATGAAGCCACGCCATTTGTATTCAATCCAATGGCAGTGTAATTCGTTCCGAGATAATTGAAAGTGAATCCGATCGGAATCGCGCTTTGTGCAACATCATCACCGGTAGCGGTGGATAAAGTTGCGGCCGGATAAACGAGAGGAACATAGGGGGCGGTATAGGTACTTCGCGTCATTGGCAGTTGCGCGAAAAGGGAGGCGGTTAAGAATAGAATACAGCTTGTAGCGAGTGAGATTTTTTTCATTTGATTTTTTTTATGGAACTCCAAATATAAGAGAAATGCGATCTGAAGTCCGACTACTCTGAGTTATGAAAGGTTTAATCTGTTGATAAATATAATCCGCATTTCAACCAATGGATTTACAGGGCTTCCATCGCCAAAATGTTAAAATGGGAAAAGTGAGGAAATGATATTTGGAATTCCCGAAAAAGAAAAAACGGATCAATTGAGAATTTTCCATGCACCCACAGCCGTGATGGAACCCAGGAAAGGCGCTGTAAGATAAATCCAAAGATGCTCAAGATGTCCGGAAACAATGGCGGGCGCAAGTGAACGTGCAGGATTCATGGATGCTCCACAGATCGGTCCGGCAAACATCGCTTCGAGCAGCACGACAAAGCCAATTGCGATGCCTGCAAACATTCCCTGTTCCTTGCTCCCGGTTGCCACATGTATTATTACGAACATCAGGAAAAATGTCAGGATGAATTCCAGCACCCACGATTGCATTTCACTTCCGGCAGGCAATGTCGCCCCGAGGGTTTTATCCATTGGAAATAAAAATTTCAGGATAAGGCTCGCAAGGAATGCGCCGGACAATTGACTGATCAGATAAGGTGCAACTTGTTTTGCGGGAAATTTTTTCGCAACGGAAAAAGCAATCGTCACAGCCGGATTCAAGTGTGCGCCGGAAATATCCCCAACTGCGTAAATCATCGCCATCACAATCAATCCGAAAGTGATGGCAACGCCTACATGAGTGACTGAACCCGTTTGTGTGTCAATGATGATTGCGCCTGTTCCGCAAAACACAAGCGCAAATGTTCCAATGATTTCGGCGAGGTATTTTTTCATAATGAATTCCCTTTACAAAATTCAAGACACCACAATTTTATTCGGTCACGCACTTTCCTGAATTCGTTCAGGATTTCCTCCTCCGTTCCTTTCGCCTTTGCCGGATCCGGAAAGTTGTGGTGAAACTTTTTTGCCGTCGACGGAAAAACCGGGCAACGCTCATTTGCATTGTCGCAAACCGTAATCACATAATCGAAAGAAGTCTCTTTCAACTCGTCCACTGTTTTTGAAGTTTGCGAAGAAATGTCTACTCCGTCTTCCTTCATCACGCGAATCGCACGCGGATTCACGCCGTGTGCCTCTATGCCTGCGCTTTGCACCTGTGCATGAATACCGGAAAATTCCCGAAGGTATCCTTCAGCCATTTGGCTGCGGCAACTATTTCCTGTGCAGAGAACCAGAATGTTTTTCATTTCATTTTTTTTGAAAGCAGCAAAAAAGAAAATTTTGGGTCGTATTGAACGGCGTGATGTGATCTTCCTTCACACACTTTATCCTTTTGAATTCCCGCTCGAATTTATCCGACATTGATTTTTCGGAATATTGATTCACATCCAACGCACTGCATTTTTCAGGGCCGGATTCGGAAAATGTACCGAGCACAAGAAATCCGTTCGGTGCAATTCCATTCTCAGCAATGGAAACATATTTGTCGGCAGCTTTTTCCGAAGTGAGGAAATGAAAAGCGGCACGGTCATGCCAAAAATCGTATTGTTCGGTTGGAATGAATTCAGCGACGTCGGAAACAATCCACTTCACCGATTCAGCTTTTCCACCGAGACGCTTTTTTGCACGTTCAATGGCAATTGCAGAAATGTCAAGGACCGTAATGTTTGTAAATCCGCTTTCAAGAAGTGAATCCACAAGATTGCTGTCGCCTCCACCGATATCGATGACCTTTGCCGTTTTATCCAATTTGAAAATGGAAACGAATTCCATTGAGGTTTTCGGATAAGTTTGAAACCAGCTTACTTCATTCGGTTGTTTGGTGGAATAGATTTTTTCCCAATGTTCCTTTTGATTGACCATGCCGATAAAATCAATTGCAACAATTTGTTCCGCAACATTCCTTTTCCTTTTCAGCATAAACCGTAATGCTGAAAATTCCCGAGTTACCGTTTTTCAAATCGGTCATTTCATTTTGCGAAATGTAATTTTTCAAGATATCATCGGGAAGGGAAATCGCTTTTTCCTTTTGGACAATGACATTTGAAAAACCGGCTTCACGGATCAGCGAAAGATATTCTTCTTTTTGGATTGCACCCGAAACACAGCCTGCATACATTTCCGCATCTTCGCGCAATCCTTTTGGCAATTCTCCGACAAGCACAACATCGGAAATGGAAAAGTGTCCTCCCTTTTTCAGTATGCGGAAAATTTCCGCGAACGCTTTTCCTTTGTCGGGAACAAGATTCAAGACACAATTGCTCACCACAACATCCGCGCGGTTTGCCGACAATGGAATTTTCTCGATCTCACCGAGACGGAATTCTACATTGTCAAAACCCAATTTTCCGGCATTCGCTTTTGCTTTTTTAATCATCGCTTCCGTCATGTCAATGCCAATCACACTTCCGGTTTCACCGACAATTTCCCTCGCTACAAAACAATCATTTCCCGCTCCGCTTCCAAGGTCAACGACAACATCACCCGATTTCATTTTTGCAAATTCAGTTGGCAAGCCACAACCCAATCCAAGATCCGCGTCCGGGTTATACCCACCGAGTTTGGAATAATTTTCACTGAAAACCGCGTAGTCGACCGTTGCACAACCGCCGACACCGCAACAGGAAGTTTCATTTTTTTCTTTTGATTGCAGGGCGATTTCACTGTACTTGTCCTTTACAATCTGCTTGAGTTCATCTGCTTTTTTCATGTTCTTATTTTTTATTGTAATCGTATGATTTCGATTAATAATGAGTTTCCATTTCAGCAACATTTCAATTTCGTTTTTTTGTAACTGCCAAAAAGTACGGATAGATTTTCCTTTGCTATTTCCCATTCCTTCTCATCAATGCAATAACAGACTTTCGCCCCGTCAATATCGCCCTTGATCAATCCAGATTCTTTCAATTCCTTCAAATGCTGTGATACCGTGCTTTGCGAGAGGGGAAGCTCATCTACAATATCACCGCAAATGCAGGATTGTTTTTTGACAAGCAGTTGGAGAATGGCCACGCGGGCGGGATGGGCAAGCGCTTTCGCATAACGCGCAATACGGTTGTCGCGGACAGTGAATTCATCGGTTTTGGCAATTCCCATATTTCAATATTTATCGCAATATTACGATAAATAGTCACGCAAAGAAAATTAGCCAAAATCTCATATTCTAAACGATTGATTCAGAAAAGATTCGGCTTACATGCCCAACTTGAATAAATTGATGTGCTGCTTCTCTGGTGTATTCAAGACAATATTGGCGGCTCCCTTTTCCGAAAAATCCGTCAACCCTTCGGTCTTTAATTTTTCGATTTTTTCTTTCATGTCCGCAGCAAAAAAAGTGATGGCGGGATAGGAAAACTCTTTTGTCTGATGCAAACCCACGATACTCAATCCATCGGAAATGATCGCCCACGGATAAGGAGTTGTTTTTTTCGAAAGCGCCACAAAACCGAGTTTTTCCCAATAGGAAATCGATTTTTCAAGATCTTCCACCGGATGCGCAAACTCACCGAAAAGTCCGCAAGCCTTGTTCACATATTTTTCCGGATTGAAATAATCCTGTGGTGGCATTGTCAACATCGTCGGTCCGGGAGGTTGAACAAAACCATCCACGAAACTCACCAAACTGATTGTCAAACCGTCCGGCGATTGCATCAGGTAACGCTTGATCATGTCGGAAGTTTTCGGCTTTTGCGAAAAGGAAATCCCATTGGTCTCCAATTCCGCAACCATTTTATCCAACTCTTTTACATAATAGGAAAGTGCGATGTATGGATTTTTTTCCTGACGCAACATGATTTGTAGGGCACCGTCTGAAATCATGATCAATGGAAATGGGAAATCTGTCCTGAACAATTCCGAAAATCCAATCAACTTGTAAAATGCAAAAGATTTTTCCAGATCAGGTGTGCCGATCGTAATTGCATTTACGTCGCCGAGTTTGGGTTTGGGAAGATTCATGTCTTGATTTTTATAGGAAGATTTTTCAATAATCATCCAAATATAATCAGCAATTGCAATCCGAAATTCCCGCTGTACAATGATTTAAATTGGGAATAAATCGGTAAATTTAAAAGGGTGAAAATGATGATTGCGAGTCCGTTCAACTGAGTTAAAAAGAAGGCAATGACAATCGCAAACAAATTGAATTGGAAACTGATTGTAGCAATTCCCCTCTCCATTTTTTTTGCCTGTTTCCTGATCACACTCTCCTCCACTTATAAATTACACCAGACTTTATTATCGAACGCAATTGTCATTGACTTGCTTGTCACCGCCCCATTGGCTTATCTCATCGCCATCCGTAACAGCAATGTTTCAAAACTCACGGTCACGCGGGTGTTTGTATTGGGCGTGTTCGTTGCAGAATGGATATTGAATTCACGTTCCACTGTTTTATTGCAGCTGATCAGGCTTTGGATTTCACCTGCATTGGAAGCGGTTGTGATTTTTTTTATTGTCCGGAAATTTCATTTGGCCAATAAGACGGCGAAAGCTGCAAATAAAAACAGTATTGATTTTTTGTCCCACTGCAGAATCGTGTTATTTCAAATTGTGGGAAATGAGAAAATAGCGAATGTGATTTCATCTGAAATCGCTGTGCTGTATTACGCTTTCATCTGGAAAAGGAAAAAGAGTATCGATTATAAATCACAATTCTCTTCCCATAAAGGAAATGGAATCGTGCTCATCTTAGGTGTGATTTTATGCATATTCGTGATTGAAGCATCGGCGTCACATTTCATTTTCAGTTTATGGAATAAAAAAATTGCGTGGACACTCACCTTGCTGAGTTTTTATACATGCCTGCAATTATTCGCGCACATCCGGGCAATCAAGGCAAGGCCGTTGCTGGTCCATAACGATGCCGTAGAAATCCACAATGGACTGGCAGGCGACGCCTACATCCAATTCGACAACATTGAAAAAGTCGAACTGTCCAATAAATTACCCGGCAACAGGAACGCGATTAAAATTGCATTGCTGAAAGGACTGGAAAACCACAACGTGATCATTTACCTGAAAGAGCCTATTCAGGTGACGAAAATATTCGGCATCAGGAAGTGGACGGATACCGTTCTGTTTTTCGTCGATCAATCCAATGATTTTTACAACTCCATTCATTCGGGAATGGAAAATCACTGCACCTGAAATTCCACTTGACAGATTAGAAAAAGTCTAACCGATTTTCTTCGCTTCGTTGTAACCGTCAATGGCAAAACAGGTGTTGATCAGGAATACGGCGCCAAACATGATGTGATGTAAAGTCGGATTGCTATCCTGCAATTGCAGCTCGACATAAGTCAATACGATTGCACCGATGGTAAATCCGATGCCGAGACCGATTCTTTTTTGGTTATAGATATAACCCGCTCCCATGAAGACAAAATTCAATAGGGCTGCCAACCAAGATTTCTTTTTCATGCCGTTCAGTTTTTAGTTATACCCTAATGACGAATGAGTTTTCAGAATCGGACAATCAGACGGAAGTTTTTCTTACTCTTAAAAAACAATCATCGAACGAAACACCATCAGACATTTAATGGATATTTTATACATAAAAATTTTAATCTTAAAACATATTATGTATGTTTATCCAATCACTATAAATTCAACATGTAAGACGGTTTCCAATCCATCACAGTGATTGTGAATCAATCGCTTGGTGAATCAAATAAAAACACAAAATGAAAAACAACCTTGTCGGCAAATTATTCGCCATCGTCATTCTTTTATTCACCGTTCTCATGAGCATCCTGCTGGTGGAAAACAAGTTGGATCCCGCTGAAGCAAAAAAAATTGTCGCGTGGTTTGGACTTGCGGTATTGTTGCTCGGAAGCGTTTACATGTTGTTTGATAAAAATGCCTTGCGCGATTCATCCACACAGAAGGGCGATCTCAAACCCTACAGTTATTCGAGGGTTCAGTTGTGGTGGTGGTCCATCATCATCATCGGAAGTTACTTGGGTGTTTATGCTGCGACGGGAAATTATTGGGATTTGAACACAACCTGCCTCACGCTTCTCGGCATCAGCACGATAACTACGGTCAGCGGAAAAATAGTCGACAACCAACAAAACAACGATCAGCAAATCACGCGGAGTCAGGATACCTATCCATCACAGGGTTTCATCATGGACATTCTTTCCGATGAAAATGGAATGAGTGTGCATCGCTTTCAGGCATTCGTTTTCAATATTTCATTCGGGCTTTCATTCGTCGTGACCGTTTTTTCGGATTTGAGTGCAAAGGCATTTCCAACTTACAGTCCGACAATCCTTGGTGCGCTTGGAGTGAGTTCAGGAACATACCTTGCCATGAAAATGAATGAAAACAAAAGCAATACCCAAAGTGCAAGCACAACTCCGGTTTCAAATGCGGTTACTACATCGGGAGACGAATTGCCGGACTTGAACAACAAGCCTGCTGTTGCACAAGACAATTGATTTTCATTTCAGCAAAGCATCTTTTTTATGAAATACATTGTCATCGCAACCACACTTCATCTCAGAAACGGGCCTTCACTGAATTACACGGCAATAGGTACGCTTGTGAATGGGCAAACGGTTGAATTCAGGAACAACCGCAATGCGGACTGGTGGTTGGTGGCTGTTACAATCAATGGGGAAAATCTTGTCGGCTATGTTGCCTCCCGTTACCTGAAACCGCAAACGGACACACCGCAAACTGTCAATCCGAACAATGTAATTCCTGTTCATTATCCCACAACACCTTCGTCCAATCTGAATTCCGTCAATGCACGCTTTGCTCCGCTGAGCGAAACCGATTTGCCAAAACGCAACATAAGTGCAACTGCAACCGTTGCCACAAAAAATGCCGCGATTGAAACTGCAATCAATTATCTCAACGTTGAAAAAAGTCTGCGTTACCAACCTACACCACAATCAACCTATTGCAATATTTATGCGTATGATTTATGCTATCTCGCACAGGCTTATTTGCCGCGGGTTTGGTGGACATCGAAGACACTGATGGATTTTGCGAAAACGCCCAACTGCAATCCGACACCCTTGTATGGAAAAAATGTTTTGGAATTGAATGCCAATGCGCTTTATGATTGGCTCGATGAATGGGGTTCCGATTTCGGATGGACGCGCACGTATGATTTGAATGACATGCAACAAAAAGTGAATGAAGGGAGAATAGGCGTGATTTCAGCAAAGCGTAAAGACATTTCGCGCTCGGGACATATCACCTGTGTCGTTCCTGAGTCGAGTGGATTTTCCGCGTTGAGAAATGGTTCCGCTCTTACTGCACCATTGCAAAGTCAGGCAGGTGTGAAGAACAAAAAACACTTTGCTGATAATTGGTGGGTGCGGTTGGCACAGGAATTCAGTGAAGTGGGTTTTTGGCATCACGGTTGAATTCACAAGCGGAAAATATCATTCCACGATATAACCGTTATTCCAATTCGTATTTTTAAAATCCGGGTTACTGTTCGTGGTTTCCATCCTGAACACTTCGCTGCTCACCACCCGTTGAAGGATAATATCAATGAGTGTTGTACTGTTTGGTTTCAGCGCCATTGTCAATAAATCGGTGTTGGCAATTATTTCGCAAGGGACAAAACGGACAAAACCTTCATTCGGCCGGGGATTTATTTTCAATCCGATCATCGTTGTTCCGACGATTGCATCCCTCACCTCATTTTTTGGTGCACCTTTCATGACATCATAATTAAAAAAGTAGGTGATGTTTTCCGGATTGTTTGTGTTTTGCTGACGGTCGGCCAAAAATCCTTCAGGCAAATGATTCGGATCATTTTTTTCTCCTGCTGTCAGGATAAGATCAAAATCGGTTACGGGATAACCTTCGGAATCGGTTACCCTGAAAATGACTTGTGAAAAACGGTCGTGAATGAAATGGCGTGGAATGATATGCAATACTGTTTCCGTTTCTATGAGTTCATCCTGTTGTACTTGCGTTGTTGCAGCATCAAACACCTTGATCAGATTTTTATATCCGTCAACATCATTCACTTTCATGCAATCAAAAATCGCATTGACAGTTTCCTTGCTGTTGTCATCTGTGGTTTCCTGCTTTACACTTTTCATTATTCCCATCTCGTCACCCGAGTGTGATTTTCCGTGCACAACCCTTAATGGCGTTGAAGGGGATTCCTTGTATTCGGGAGTTGAAAAAGTGGGAGAAATGCCTATTATTTTTCCTGCTTCATCCTTGACAACATCCTGCTTCAGTTTAATGTACCGTGAATTGAGATTTGTAGTTGCCGTGCGCACCACACCATCGGAACCAAGTTCTCCCGTGTAATTATTCAAATGGTCATATAATTTCCTGTCGATTGACTGACCGACTATCACAAAAGGAAACGGTCCATTGTTTCCCATTCCAGTTCCATCACTCTCGATCCATTTCAAGTTGAGGCTCCACGCCTCAATGCTTCCCAATTCAAGCCAATCCAAAACTTTTTGTCCGGGTTCCACTCCATCGCACCACGATTTGATCCTGCTGAGTTTTCCTTTTCCCAATTGTGCCAATGCAGAACCGAAATTTGCAGGTGCAAGCATGATGAGATGAGTGAGAGGTGGAGTGCTCCCGGAATAATAACGGCTCAACCAATCGCGCACTACGGGTCCACCTGTGGAGTGCGTGATACAAATGAATTTGTCTATTCCATTCAACTGCTGTTCCACAGCTGCATTGAATGCACGTGAAATATCTTTCAGCTCAACGACATCATCGAAACTGATGTAACGTCCGAGAAAAATCTGCTGTACGTTGATTGTAAATCCGTTTGCCTCGGCTTCATTTTTCAGTCTGAGTGGGAGTTCTCCGTAGGTATCGAGATTTGTTACACTGTATCCGTGCACAAATACAACTGTAATTGGAATTGGCGGCATAATTCAATGTTTTATTTTTTATGAATGCTTAAATTATACTGGAGTGATGAGTAAACATAATCAAAAATAATCACGATCATCATTTACAACCGTTTGCTAACTGATAAAATATGTCGTGATGATATTACATTTGTTACTCGGATCCAATCACAGGAAAAAACCAATCGCAGGAATCTTCAAATGGCGAAGAACACCATTGAATCTAAAGTAGCCAAACCCGATTCGGCCCTTGCCGACTTTGTGGAAAGTTTTTGGATGCTTGAAAATCTTTCCGACGACAAAAAGGAAATTGTTGTTTTGCCTGATGGAAGATTTGACATTTTCTTTTCGCATTCGGCAAATGAACCTTACCATGTTACGCTGATGGGTTTGGGTGACAAACCGGATCAAACTTCCATTTTGCCTGGAACTGTCATGTTTGCTGTCAGTTTCAAACTGCTTGCAATTGAGTACCTGCTTGATGTCAAGACAACTTTTTTATTGAACGGGGTTTACAATTTACCCAATGACTTTTGGGGAATAACGATTGATGACTTGAATGATTTTGCAGGTTTCTGCAAAAAAATTTCCGCAAAAATGATGACGCTGATCAAATCCGGCATCGATGGCAGAAAACAAAAACTATTCGAGCTTATCTATTCGTCAAACGGCACACTGGCAGTAAAAGAATTATCCGAAAAAGTGCATTGGAGCAGTCGGCAGATCAACCGCTATTTCAACCAACAGTTTGGCATATCCTTAAAGGCATATTGCAACATTTTACGCTTCAGGGCTTCGCTGCAACAGATCAGGAATGGCAAACTGTTTCCGGAAGAGAATTTCACCGACCAGGCACATTTCATAAGGGAAATAAAAAAATTCTCCGGCGTGATTCCAAAGGAATTGTCCAGAAACCAAAACGATCGTTTTATCCTATTGTCAACTTTACCGAAAGAGTAACCGTTCGCGGATTTCATCATCACCGATTCCCGATAAATATCCAAAACGTCCGATTTATACAATTCGTGACTTTCACGAAGACATAGTTTTGTATCGACAAATCATTTGTAAAACATGTTGATACAAAATAAAAAAATAGCCATCGTCGGTGGTGGACCGGGCGGATTGACACTTGCGCGACTTCTGCAACTCAAGGGAGCGGATGTAAAAGTTTATGAAAGGGATTTCAGTAAGGATGTGAGAATACAAGGTGGCGCTCTTGACTTGCATACCGAATCGGGTTTGGCCGCTTTGGCAAAAGCAGGTTTGATGAATGAATTCAAAACCCATTACAGACCGGGTGCAGAAAAAATCCGTGTGGTGGATGAACATGCGAAGATTTATTTGGACCAACACACGGAAGAAACTTCAGAAAAATTCGGTGACAAAAATCACAGACCCGAAATAGACCGCGGCCCCTTGAGAAATATTCTTTTGAATTCCTTACAACCCGATACCGTTGTTTGGGACAGTCACATTTTATCCATCGAAGCAATGCAAGACACTTGGAAATTGGTTTTCCAAAATGGGAATAGTGTCGTGGCTGATATTGTAATCGGTGCGGATGGGGCAAATTCAAAAATAAGACCATTCGTTACGGATATCAAACCTTTTTGGACCGGCATTACCATGTTGGAAGGCTCACTGAAGGATGGGGAAAAAACAGCTCCGGCAATTCACA
>CAYMZV010000093.1:0-13574 GCA_964394965.1 uncultured Chryseobacterium sp. | reverse complement strand
TATCGTTCGCGGTGCCTTGGATACAGCCGGGGTTGAAGGGCGCAATCAACGCCGTTCGAAATACGGAACCAAGAAAGCAAAAGCCGGTGCAGCTGGAAAAGCGGCGCCAAAAAAATAATTTCAAATAATTAAACTGATTACCTCTCACTAAAATGAGAAAAGCTAGAGCCAAAAAACGTCCACTGTTACCTGATCCGAAATTTTCGGACATCTTGGTTACACGTTTTGTAAACAGCCTGATGTATCAGGGAAAAAAATCTACAGCCTACATTCTTTTTTATGATGCGATTGATATCGTTCAGAAGAAAGTTGAAGGAGATGGATTGGAAACATGGAAAAAAGCGCTTATCAACGTCACTCCGAATGTTGAGGTTCGCAGTCGCCGAGTAGGTGGTGCAACATTCCAGATTCCACAGGAGATTCGTCCTGAGCGCAGAACAGCATTGGGAATGAAATGGCTTATCAGCTATTCCCGTGTTCGCAATGAGAAATCAATGGCGGCTCGTCTTGCAGCGGAAATCGTTGCAGCGGCAAAAGAAGAAGGAGCGGCTTTCAAGAAAAAAGAAGATACTCACCGGATGGCAGAAGCGAATAAGGCTTATGCCCATTTCCGTCTGTAATAACAATTGTAGCAGGGAATAATATGAGCGACTTAGCTTTTACAAGAAATATTGGGATCGCAGCCCATATCGATGCAGGAAAAACGACCTGTACTGAGCGTGTGCTTTATTATGCCGGAGTGAACCACAAAATCGGTGAAGTTCATGACGGGGCAGCTACCATGGATTGGATGGTGCAGGAGCAAGAGCGTGGAATCACCATTACTTCTGCCGCTACAACCTGTTTCTGGAATTATCGCAACAACAAGTACAAAGTAAATATTATTGATACCCCTGGTCACGTTGATTTTACGGTTGAGGTAAACCGTTCCCTTCGTGTACTTGACGGGTTGGTTTTCCTTTTCTCTTCGGTTGACGGTGTTGAACCGCAATCCGAAACAAATTGGCGCTTGGCTGACAATTACAATGTAACCCGTATTGGTTTTGTCAATAAAATGGATCGTGCCGGAGCCGATTTCCTTAATGTTGTAAAACAGGTGAAGGAAGTGCTCGGAGGTAATCCGGTTCCGCTTCAATTGCCCATAGGCGGTGAAGAAAATTTCAAAGGGGTGGTTGATCTCATCAATAACCGTGGTATTGTTTGGAATGAAGCCGATCAGGGAATGACATTTGAAATTGTTCCCATTCCAGCCGACATGCTTGATGATGTGGCTGAATGGCGTGAAAAATTACTCGAATCCGTTTCCGAATTTGACGATAAGTTGATGGAGAAATTTTTCGAGGATCCGAATTCAATTACCGAACAGGAAATTCTTACGGCTCTTCGTAAAGCCTGTATCGCCAACAAAATTGTTCCAATGGTTTGTGGTTCCGCTTTCAAGAATAAAGGCGTACAAACCATGCTCGATTACGTAATGGAATTGATGCCTTCCCCATTGGATAAAAAGGCAACTATCGGAACCGACCCTGATACAGGAGAAGAAATTTCCCGTAAGCCTGATGTGTCTGAACCATTTACAGCTCTTGCATTTAAAATCGCGACAGACCCATTCGTAGGTAGACTTGCTTATTTCCGTGCTTATTCTGGACGTCTTGAGTCAGGCTCTTATGTTTTGAATACACGTTCCGGAAGCAAAGAGCGCATTTCACGTATTTTCCAAATGCATGCCAATAAACAAAACCAGATTCCTTTCATTGAAGCTGGTGATATTGGAGCGGCCGTAGGATTTAAGGATATTAAAACAGGTGATACACTTTGCGCTGAAAATCATCCTATCGTTTTGGAAGCGATGAATTTCCCAGAGCCTGTTATCGGAATTGCAGTTGAGCCAAAAACCCAGGCTGATCTTGATAAACTCGGCATTGCTTTGTCAAAGCTTGCTGAAGAAGATCCGACCTTCCGTGTTCGTACGGATGAGGAAAATGCTCAGACAATCATCAGTGGAATGGGTGAGCTTCACCTTGAGATTATTGTTGACCGTTTACGTCGAGAATTCAAGGTGGAAGTTAATCAAGGCGCACCTCAAGTAAATTTCAAAGAGGCATTTACCGGTACTGTTGAGCACCGCGAGGTTTATAAAAAACAGACAGGTGGCCGCGGAAAATTCGCTGACATTAAATTCACTGTTTCCCCTGTTGATGCGGACTTTGTTCCGGATGCAAAAAATGGTGGACTTCAGTTTGTGAATGAAATCAGTGGTGGTAACATTCCTCGTGAGTTCATTCCAGCTGTTGAAAAAGGTTTCCGTGCATCAATGGTTAATGGTGTACTTGCCGGTTATCCTGTTCAGACAATGAAAATTGTTTTGACAGATGGTTCTTACCATGATGTTGACTCTGATTCATTGTCATTTGAAATTTGTGCAAAAACCGCTTACCGTGAAGCTCTTCCAAAAGCGAGACCGGTTCTCCTTGAGCCAATCATGAAAGTTGAAGTTTTGACTCCTGAACAAAATATGGGAGACGTGGTGGGAGATCTTAACAAGCGCCGTGGTCAAATTGAGGGAATGGATTCGAGGGCAGGGGTGCAGGTTGTAAAAGCCAAAGTTCCTCTGTCGGAAATGTTTGGTTATGTAACCCAGTTACGTACAATCACTTCTGGTCGCGCATCTTCAACAATGGAGTTTTCTCATTACGCTGAAGCTTCAAAAAGCATGGCTGAAGAAGTGATAGCAAAAGCAAACGGAAAAAAAGCCGCTAAAGTTTAACATCGCAAGGAACAAAATAATATGAGCCAGAAAATTCGCATCAAACTAAAATCCTACGACTACAACTTGGTTGATAAGTCGGCGGAGAAAATCGTGAAAACAGTGAAAAGTACGGGTGCTGTAGTTAGCGGACCAATTCCGTTGCCAACTCACAAACGTATTTTTACGGTTCTGCGTTCCCCTCACGTCAACAAAAAAGCACGTGAACAGTTCCAACTTTGCAGCTATAAGCGTCTTCTCGACATCTACAGTTCAACTTCAAAAACTGTTGATGCGTTGATGAAACTGGAGTTGCCAAGTGGTGTTGAAGTTGAGATTAAGGTTCCTTAATCGTGAATGGAATACTATAACAGAAACAACAATTCAAATACATACAATGTCAGGCTTAATTGGTAAAAAAATCGGAATGACTAGCATCTTTGGTGCCAATGGTAAGTATGTACCATGCACAGTGATAGAGGTGGGTCCTTGCGTTGTTACGCAAGTAAAAACCAAAGAGAAGGACGGCTATGAATCGGTACAGCTGGCTTTTGACGACAAAAAGGAAAAACGCACATCCAAATCAATGCAAGGACATTTCAAGAAAGCGAATACAACGCCCAAAAGAAAACTTGCTGAATTTGACGGTTTTGGCGAAGCGAAAAATCTCGGTGATATCATTACCGTCGAGCATTTTGCAGAAGGGGAACTTGTGGATGTCAGTGGTATTTCAAAAGGTAAAGGATTTCAGGGTGTCGTGAAACGTCACGGATTCAGTGGTGTTGGCGGGCAAACTCACGGTCAGCATGATCGTCAACGCGCACCAGGATCGCTTGGTAACTCATCCTATTCTTCCCGTGTAGTTCCTGGTATGCGAATGGGTGGACGTACAGGAGGCAATACGGTGAAAGCACAAAACCTCCCGATCTTGAAAATTATGCCGGAAAAGAATCTTCTCATCGTGAAAGGTTCTATTGCAGGTTCAAAAGGTTCTTACGTTATGATCAGCAAATAAGATGGAACTCTCAGTATACAATACAGACGGAAAAGCAACATCAAAAAAGATTAAGTTGAATGATTCGGTATTCGCAATTGAACCGAATGATCATGCAATTTATCTTGATGTTAAGCAGTATCTAGCCGCTCAGCGTCAAGGTACCAGCAAGTCAAAAGAGCGTGCGGAAATTCATCGCACCACAAAAAAATTGAAACGCCAAAAGGGTACAGGTGGTGCTCGAGCAGGTAGTATGAAATCTCCATTGTTTCGTGGTGGTGGTACTGTCTTTGGTCCGAAGCCACGCGATTATGACATGAAGTTGAATAAAAAAGTGAAAGCCCTTGCCCGTAAATCGGCACTGTCATACAAAGCCAAGGAAAATAATATCATCGTGTTGGAGGATTTCAATTTTGAAACACCCAAAACAAGTCAGTATACATCTATCCTTTCAAATCTGAAGGTGTCTGACAAAAAAACATTGTTGATCCTCGGTGATGTAAACAAAAATATTTATTTGTCGTCTCGCAATTTAACGCGTGCAAAAGTCGTGACTGTTTCAGAATTGACAACGTACGACATTTTAAATGCTGGAAATGTTCTGCTTGCAGAAAGTTCCGTTGCAACAATTGAAAACCTGCTTAAGAACTAAGCCATGAATGTTTTAATAAAACCGATTATCACCGAAAAAATGACTTCAGGCGTGGAGAAGAATCCACGTTATGGATTTGTTGTAGACAAAAACGCAAATAAATTGCAAATCAAAACTGCAGTTGAAAAAATGTATGGCGTTACTGTCGCATCCGTTAACACAATGAATTATATCGGCAAGGTTCGGTCGCGTTTCACGCGTGCGGGCACGCAGGTAGGTATTGCGAATCGTCACAAGAAGGCTGTCGTTACCCTTAAAAAGGGTGAGTTGATTGACTTTTACAGTAATCTCTGAAAAAAAATATAGAGAGCAATGGCACTGAAAAAATTTCGTCCCCTTACACCAGCACAGAGACATAGAGTCACTGTAACGAATGGTGATATCACGTTCGGGACACCTGAAAAAAGTTTGTTGGCCCCGATTACCAAAACCGGAGGTCGCAACAACACTGGAAAAATGACCATGCGTTATATTGGTGGTGGTCACAAACGCATGTATCGCATCGTGGATTTCAAGCGCGATAAGCATGATGTTCCCGCTGTTGTTAAAACAATAGAATACGATCCGAATCGTACAGCTCGTATCGCACTTTTAGTCTATAAGGACGGAGAAAAACGTTACATCGTTGCTCCCAATGGACTTAAGGTCGGGCAAAAAATAATGTCTGGAAAAACCGCCACACCGGATATTGGGAATACACTTTTCCTTTCCGATGTTCCACTCGGTACCATTATCCATAACATCGAATTGCGTCCTGGCCAAGGAGCAAAAATTGCCCGCAGTGCAGGATCATATGCCCGGTTGAGTGCGCGTGAAGGTCGTTTCGTTACCCTTCGTCTTCCTTCGGGAGAAACGAGAATGGTATTGGTAACTTGTCTTGCAACAATCGGGACTGTTTCCAACTCTGATCATAATTTGCAAAGCGATGGAAAAGCGGGACGCAAGCGTTGGTATGGCCGTCGCCCTCGTACACGTGCTGTTGCAATGAATCCGGTAGATCATCCAATGGGTGGAGGAGAAGGTCGTGCTTCGGGAGGTCACCCTCGTTCACGCAAGGGACTCAAGTCAAAAGGATTGAAAACACGTTCGTTAAAGAATCCATCGAGCAAGTATATTCTCGAGCGTCGTAAAAAATAATTTAATAGCCTTAATGGGCAGAAAAAAATAAAATGGCACGTTCACTTAAAAAAGGTCCCTTCGTGGATCCGTATCTGGAGAAAAAAATCGTTACCATGAATACCGGTGGCAAGAAACAAGCTATCAAAACATGGTCACGACGTTCAATGATCACTCCTGAATTCGTCGGTCATACTTTTGCAGTGCATAATGGAAATAAATTCATTCCAGTTTATGTAACGGAAAATATGGTTGGACACCGTCTCGGTGAGTTCGCTCCGACGCGTACTTTCCGTGGACATTCCGGGAATAAGGATAAGGCTTCAGGTGCCATACCAGGAAAATAAATTTTAATCAAACGTCAGTCAGATAAATAATATGTCACGCAGAAAAGAACTAGTAGCGAATGCACGAAAAGAAGAGATGAAAACAACTTTCATCGCTCGTTTGCGCAATGTACCAACATCACCAAGAAAGATGCGGCTCGTTGCTGATCTTATTCGCGGAAAGGAAGTTTTCAAGGCATTGAACATTCTTCGTTTCACCGATAAGGAAGCTGCCGGACGTCTTGAGAAATTGTTGAAGTCTGCCATTGCCAATTATGAAAAGAAATCCGGAAGCACTGCGCAAGCCGATGAACTTTTTATAAAAACAATTATGGTGGACAGTGGAGCGATGCTTAAAAGAATTTCTGCGGCACCTCAAGGACGTGCTCATAGAATTCACAAGCGTTCGAATCACGTTACGCTCGTCATTGATGAAATTTCCAAAGCATAATCATTACAACTGATATTAAAGCAAATCTCGAATGGGACAAAAAGCAAATCCGATCGGCAACAGACTAGGAATTATCCGTGGTTGGGAATCCAATTGGTATGGTGGTAAACATTATGCCGAGAAGCTTGTTGAGGATGAAAAAATCCGCAATTATCTGAAAGCTCGTCTTTCCAAAGGCAGCATTTCAAAGATTGTCATTGAGCGGACAATGAAATTGATTACAGTTACAATTCATACCGCACGTCCAGGGATCATCATTGGAAAAGGTGGTAAGGAAGTGGATAAACTCAAAGAGGAAATAAAAAAACTCACGAAGAAAGAGGTTCAACTCAATATTTTTGAAATCAAACGTCCCGAGTTGGATGCACGTCTTGTTGCAGACAGTATTGCACGTCAGATTGAAGGCCGTATTTCTTTCCGCCGAGCAATTAAAATGTCAATTGCATCAACGATGAGAATGGGAGCTGAAGGAATAAAAGTAAAATGCTCTGGTCGTCTTGCCGGTGCTGAAATTGCACGTGTTGAAGGATACCATGAAGGTCGTGTTCCATTGCACACTTTGCGTGCGGATATTGATTACGCACTTGCTGAAGCACATACTTCCTATGGACGTATTGGAGTGAAGGTATGGATTTGCAAAGGTGAGCTTTATGGAAAACGCGATCTTTCCCCGAATGCGCAAAGTACAGTTCGTGAAAAGAAAACACCAAACAATGGTGGAGGACGTGGAAACCGTAACCGCCGTAACCGCCGTGAAGGTGGTGGTAACACTGAAAATAAATAACGCGATAACAATTTATCACGCTTTAACGCATAGCAATTATGTTACAGCCGAAAAGAACGAAATACAGAAAGATGCATAAGATGAAGATCAGAGGCAAGGCCACACGTGGTGCCCAACTCTCGTTCGGATCTTTTGGTATAAAAGCAATCGAAGAATGCTGGATGACCGGTAAGCAGATTGAAGCAGCCCGTGTTGCAATGACCCGTTTCCTTAAACGTGAAGGTCAGGTTTGGATTCGAGTTTTCCCGGATAAGCCGATCACCAAAAAACCTGCAGAGGTTCGTATGGGAAAAGGAAAAGGGGCACCGGAATATTGGGTGGCAGTAGTCAAAGCCGGAGCGGTTCTTTTTGAAGCTGAAGGTATTCCAATGGCAACGGCAAAAGAAGCACTGCGCTTAGCCGCTCAGAAACTTCCGGTTGCAACAAGATTTATAGTCCGTAACGATTATTCACCTGAAAACGCGTAAAATCGATTATTGCGATGAAACAGAAGGAAATTACACAAATGTCACTCAATGAAATTCAGGATCGCCTGAAGGATGAGAAAAGCCAACTTGTAAAATTGGAACTTAATCATACGGTGTCTCCAATCGAGAATCCATTGAAAATTCGTAGTACACGCCGCTCAATTGCTCGTTTGCAGACAGAATTGAGAAAACGTGAAATAGAAAAAAATAAAAACTGATTGTTCGGAATCCGACAGCTACAAAAATAATCATGGAACAAACCACAAAACGGAGCGATCGTCCTGGAAAGAAAACAGGAACAGTGATCAGTAACAAGATGAATAAATCCATCGTTGTTTCTGTTGAACGCAAAGTAAAGCATGCCAAGTATGGAAAATTCGTCAAGAAGACTTCCACTTTCATGGCTCACGATGAGAAGAATGAATGCAACATAGGCGACACCGTTCGTATCATGGAAACACGTCCACTCAGCAAGAACAAATGTTGGCGTTTGGTTGAAATAATTGAGCGTGCAAAATAATTTTCGGTAATCAAGTAAAGTAATCAATAACAATGATCCAACAGGAATCCAGGCTTTCAGTAGCCGACAATAGCGGAGCAAAAGAAGTTCTCTGTATTCGTGTGCTTGGCGGCACAAGAAAACATTATGCTTCTATCGGCGATAAAATAGTTGTGACTGTGAAGCATGCCTTGCCTTCCGGCAACATAAAAAAAGGAACTGTTTCCAAAGCAATTGTCGTTCGTACACGTAAGGAAATCCGCCGTGCAGATGGTTCATATATACGATTTGACGATAATGCCTGTGTTTTATTGAATGCACAGGATGAGCTTCGTGGAACACGTATTTTCGGACCTGTTGCACGCGAACTTCGCGATACGAATTATTCAAAGATTATCTCACTTGCACCAGAAGTGCTTTAAAAGAAAAGTGAAAATGACAAAGTTGAAAATCAAAAAAGGTGACTCAGTTGTAATAATTTCAGGAGCACATCGGAATGCTGAAGCGAAGTTCAAGGTAGTTTCCATTGATCCCAAATCCAGCCGTGCCACTCTTGAAGGTATAACTGTAAAGAAACATACAAAACCAACGGCTAAATATCCGCAAGGGGGAATTATCGATATGCCAGCCAATATCCATATTTCCAATTTGATGGTTGTAGGTTCAGATGGAGCCCCAACGCGTGTTGGTCGCCGTCTAAATGAAAAAACAGGCAAGCTCGAACGTTATTCCAAAAAATCGCAGGAGGCGATCAAATAATTATGGCGACCTCAACTTATTACCCAAGAATGAAAAAGCAATACCGCGAAAATGTTGTTCCGGCTTTGCAAAAAAAATTCAATTACAGTAGCCCAATGCAGGTTCCGCGTTTGGAGAAGATCTGCATTAATCAGGGTGTTGGTGACGCTGTTGCCGATAAAAAACTGATTGAAGGAGCAATGAAGGAAATGGCCACAATTACCGGTCAGAAACCGGTTTCCACAATATCCCGGAAAGACATTTCGAATTTCAAACTTCGTAAAGGAGTTGCAATCGGTGTCAAAATCACTTTGAGAGGCGACAAAATGTATGAATTCCTGGATCGTCTGATTGCAGCTGCACTTCCCCGTATCCGTGATTTTAGAGGTATCAACGCAAAGGGATTTGATGGACGTGGAAATTATACGCTCGGAATTACCGAACAGATCATATTCCCTGAAATCGATATTGACAAAGTGAATAAGATCATGGGAATGGATATCACATTCGTTACCACTACAGATTCTGATGAAGAGGCGCAAGCACTTTTAACTGAATTTGGATTACCATTCAAGAAATAGAAAAAAATAACTATCTTCGCACCCCGTTTAGGGAAAAGACATGGCAAAAGAATCAATGAAGGCCCGTGAAGTGAAGCGTCAAAAATTAGTTGACCGCTATGCTGAAAAACGCGCCACACTTAAGAAAGAAGGCAAATGGATGGAACTCGCACAGTTGCCACGCAACTCTTCGAAAGTCCGCTTGCGCAACCGTTGCAAACTCACTGGCCGTCCTCGCGGATATAATCGTCAGTTCGGGCTTTGCCGTAACATGTTCCGTGAACTTGCTCTCAATGGGAAAATTCCTGGAGTGACAAAGTCCAGTTGGTAAAAAATAATAGACGCAAGAAATTGCGTTTTGTATAATTATCCTGCGTGCGGGATAAAATATAAAACAATAAAAATGACCGATACAATCTCCGATTACCTGACGCGTGTCAGGAATGCTATCAAAGCAAATCACCGTGTTGTGGAAGTACCCGCTTCAGGTATGAAAAAAGAGATCACAAAGATTCTCTTTGAAAAAGGATATATCCTGAATTACAAATTTGATGATGCTGTTCATGCCCAAGGCGTGATCAAGATTGCATTGAAATATCATCCTCAAACCAAACAATCTGCAATCCGCGGATTGGTTCGCATTTCCAAACCAGGTCTCCGTAAATATTCCGGTGTTGATCGTATTCCACGGGTCTTGAACGGACTTGGGATAGCGATCGTTTCAACATCGAAAGGCGTTATGACCGATAAGGAAGCGCGTAAGGAGAATGTTGGGGGAGAAGTATTGTGTTTTGTTTATTAATCGAATACTGAATAGATAACGACCATGTCACGTATAGGAAAACTTCCGATTTCATTGCCCAAAGGTGTTGATGTAACTGTCAGCGAAAAAAATGTGGTTACTGTCAAAGGACCAAAAGGCGAATTGAAACGTACCATTGATCCTGCCATTTCAATCAAGGTGGAAAATGGAATAGTAACACTTGTTCGTCCAACTGAACAAAAACGCCACAAAGCGATTCACGGTCTTTACCGTGCTCTGATCAACAACATGATAAACGGTGTTGCTTCCGGTTATAAAACCGAACAGGAACTTGTTGGTGTTGGTTACCGTGCCGCAGCCAAAGGGCAACAACTCGAATTGACACTCGGTTATTCACACAACATCATTTTTGAATTACCGAAAGAAATAAAAGTCACAACAACAGCGGAAAAAGGCCAGAATCCTAAAATCATCATGGAATGTTTGGATAATGAATTGTTGGGACTCGTTTCATCAAAAATCAGGTCATTGCGTAAACCTGAACCTTACAAAGGCAAGGGTATAAAATATTCCAACGAAGTTCTCCGCCGTAAAGCGGGTAAATCAGCTGGAAAATAAATAAAAGTCTAAAAATCCGATAACGGAAATCCGGCAAAATCCGGATCATAAAAAAGACGAAAAAAGAAAATGGGAATCACTAAAATCGAACGCAGGAAACGCATCAAGATGCGCATACGCAAGCGCCTTTCAGGCTCGACCGCTATGCCACGCTTGAGTGTATTCAGAAGCAACAAAGAGATCTATGCCCAGATCATTGATGATTTGAAAGGCACAACAGTCACCGCCGCTTCCTCTCGTGAAAAAGGAGTTGTCGCTTCTAAAGGCAATAAAACCGAACAGGCAAAATTGGTCGGTGCAGCGATTGCAAAAAAAGCAACAGAAGCAGGAATTACTGCTGTCGTTTTTGACCGAGGTGGTTATTTGTACCATGGACGTGTAAAGGCCTTGGCTGATGCCGCCCGCGAAGCAGGATTAAAATTCTAATGAAATTTCCTTTCAAGAAGGAAGAACAGATATAAAAAATGGCAAACGTTAACGTAAAGCGCGTCAAATCAAGCGACATAGAGCTTAAGGATAAATTGGTCGGTGTAAACCGTGTAACCAAAGTAACCAAAGGCGGTCGTGCATTCACTTTCACAGCAATCGTTGTTGTAGGAAATGAAAAAGGTGTTGTCGGTTATGGTCTTGGAAAAGCGAAAGAGGTTTCAGACGCGATTTCCAAAGCCGTAGAAGATGCAAAGAAAAATCTTGTGAAAGTGTGTATCGTTAATGGAACGGTGCCTCATGCCCAAGAAGGCAAGTTCGGCGGATCATTGGTATTCCTTAAACCGGCTTCTCATGGTACAGGCGTAATTGCCGGTGGTGCCATGCGTGCAGTTCTTGAAAGTGTTGGGATAACGGATGTTCTTGCAAAAAGCAAAGGATCATCAAATCCGCATAACGTTGTAAAGGCAACAATGGATGCTCTCATGCATATGCGTGACGCGTTTTCAATTGCTCAACAACGCGGTATTACAATGGAAAAAGTTTTTAACGGATAATAAAATAAAGTGATGGCACGAATTCGTATCACACAGATCAAAAGTAAAATCGATTACCCTGCCTACCAAAAGCAAACATTGGCTGCTCTTGGAATCAGAAAAATGCACGGTTCGGTTGAGAAAGAAGCTACTCCTCAAATCATGGGAATGATTGCAGCTGTGCATCATCTTGTGAAAGTGGAAAATATTTAATAAAACTAACGAAGGAAAAAATGAACTTAAGCAGCCTACAACCGGCAAAAGGTTCGATAAAAAAAGATGGCAAGCGCTTGGGGCGTGGCCAAGGTTCCGG
Organism: uncultured Chryseobacterium sp.; assembly: GCA_964394965.1. Classification (GTDB taxonomy): domain Bacteria; phylum Bacteroidota; class Bacteroidia; order Palsa-965; family Palsa-965. Next base: position 1,585 of record CAYMZV010000093.1, on the reverse strand, counting down.
AAAAGGTGGCACTTCCACCAAGGGACATAAAGGCGCGCAGTCGCGTTCGGGCTATTCTTCAAAACGTGGTTTTGAAGGTGGTCAGATGCCTCTTCAACGTCGCCTTCCGAAATTCGGATTTACAAACATCAATCGAATCGAATACAAAGGCATCAACTTGGATGCACTTCAACTTCTGGTTGACAAGAAAAAAATATCCGTCATTGATGATGCAGTTCTGATTTCCAATGGACTCATTTCAAAAAGTGACAAAGTGAAAATCCTCGGAAGAGGTGAATTGAAAGGGAAAGTGGATGTAAAGGCACACGCTTTTTCTGCCTCGGCAAAAGCAGCAATTGAAGCTAAAGGCGGTTCTGCCACAACGCTCTGATATGAAGAAGTTCATAGGAACCATAAAGAATATTTTTGCAATTGAAGAATTGCGGCAACGTATTTTATACACGTTGTTCTTCCTTCTCATTTATCGTTTGGGAAGTTATGTTGTTCTTCCTGGGGTCAATCCGGCTGCCTTGGCAAAATCCCATCAGAATGATGAGGGTATTCTTCAATTGATTAACATTTTTGCAGGTGGTGCCTTTTCACGCGCATCCATTTTTGCCCTTGGAATCATGCCTTACATTTCGGCATCCATCATTCTGCAGTTATTGACAATGGCGCTTCCGAATTTCCAGCGTTTGCAACGTGAGGGTGAGAGCGGACGAAAAAAAATCAACCAATATACACGTTACCTCACTGTGGTGATTACAGCCATGCAGGCTATCGGTTATCTTGCTTCACAAGTTGAAGGAAAAGCTGGAGCCGTTCCTGATGATGGCCCTTTCTGGTGGTTCCAATCTGTACTTGTTTTGGTAACCGGGACTGTATTCGTAATGTGGCTTGGTGAAAAAATCACGGACAAGGGAATTGGCAATGGAATCTCATTGATCATCATGATCGGTATTGTTGCCCGTCTCCCATTTGCAATCAGTACTGAATTCGGTTCACGACTCGAATCAGAAGGTGGTGGCTTGATTATGTTTCTTGTCGAGCTTGCTGTGCTTCTCATGGTTGTTGTTGGGTGTATTCTGCTCGTTCAGGGAACACGCCGTATTCCAATACATTTTGCGAAACGGATTGTTGGAAACCGTCAATATGGTGGACAAAGAAATTATATCCCATTGAAGGTAAATGCTTCCGGAGTAATGCCGATCATTTTTGCCCAAGCAATTGTTATGATTCCAATTCAACTTGCGGGATTTGCAACAAAAGGTTCTGATGGTGAAGTAAGTTGGTTTGTTCGTGAATTCGGAAACCACTATGGAATTTGGTATAACGTTGCAACAGCATTGCTCATCATTGTTTTCACTTATTTCTATACTGCGATTACTGTCAATCCTAACATGATGGCGGAAGAAATGAAACGCAATGAAGGATATATTCCCGGAGTTAAACCTGGGAAAAAGACAGCTGAATATATTGACCAGATAATGTCCAGAATCACTCTCCCCGGCGCTGTCATGCTTGCAATTGTTGCTGCTCTTCCGGCTATTGTAATTCACTTCGGCGTATCCAATGAATTTGCTCAGTTTTATGGTGGAACAAGTAT
>CAYMZV010000092.1:0-13589 GCA_964394965.1 uncultured Chryseobacterium sp. | reverse complement strand
ACCCGCCGAAACGCTATTCTGCGAGAACGATGATTTTATTTTTGTGGACTTCAGCGACGCCACCGGAAATTTCGAAATAATGAGTTTCCTGTTTGTTGTCGACCAATTTGATTTTCCCTTTTTGCAAAGTGGAAATCATCGAAGCGTGTTTGTTCAGCACCCCGAATTTTCCTGCGCCACCGGGCAACAAGACAGACTTCACGTCGCCGCTGAACAATTTTTTATCTGGAGTGATTATTTCTAGAAACATAGTCGGGTTATCGGTTGTCGGCTGTCAGCTACTTACTGACAACCGACAACAATTTTTATTTCGCTTCAGCGAGCATTTTCTTTCCTTTTTCTATTGCGTCCTCAATTGAACCAACAAGGTTGAATGCGGCTTCCGGATATTCATCCACTTCGCCATCCATGATCATGTTGAATCCCTTGATTGTTTCCTCGATGTTTACAAATACGCCTTTCAATCCAGTGAATTGTTCCGCCACGTGGAAAGGCTGTGAAAGGAAACGCTGTACACGACGTGCACGGCTGACGACCAATTTATCTTCTTCGGAAAGTTCATCCATTCCAAGAATTGCGATGATGTCCTGAAGTTCTTTGTAACGCTGAAGGATTCCTTTTACGCGTTGTGCCGTATTGTAATGCTGTTCGCCGACAATAGCCGCCGTAAGAATCCGTGAAGTGGAATCCAATGGATCCACGGCAGGATAAATTCCAAGCTCGGCGATTTTACGTGACAACACGGTTGTTGCATCCAAGTGGGCGAATGTTGTTGCAGGCGCAGGATCGGTCAAGTCATCGGCAGGAACGTAAACGGCCTGGAACGAAGTGATGGAACCGCGTTTTGTGGAAGTGATCCGTTCTTGCATCAATCCCATTTCAGTAGCAAGTGTAGGTTGATAACCAACGGCAGAAGGCATACGGCCGAGGAGGGCTGATACTTCCGAACCGGCTTGCGTGAAACGGAAAATATTGTCAATGAAGAAAAGGATATCGCGTCCACCTGATTTTTCATCACCGTCGCGATAATATTCTGCGAGTGTCAAACCTGAAAGTGCAACACGTGCACGGGCTCCAGGAGGTTCGTTCATTTGTCCGAAAACGAGAGTGGCTTGCGATTTCGCCAATTCAGTCATGTCCACTTTGGAGAGATCCCATCCACCTTTTTCCATGGAGTGTTTGAAAGCATCGCCATATTTTATAACACCTGATTCGATCATTTCGCGGAGCAAATCATTTCCTTCACGTGTACGTTCTCCCACACCGGCGAAAACCGAGAATCCGGAATAACCTTTTGCAATGTTGTTGATCAATTCCATGATCAATACTGTTTTTCCAACACCCGCACCACCGAACAAACCGATTTTTCCGCCTTTGGAATACGGCTCGATCAAATCGATGACTTTAATTCCAGTGAACAAAACTTCACTTGCAGTGGAAAGGTCTTCGAAACGCGGAGGGGTTCTGTGAATGGTGTAACCACCTTCGTTGCTTACTTTGCCGATTCCGTCAATGGCTTCACCGACAACGTTGAACAAGCGTCCACGAATCTGCTCCCCGATTGGCATTTGAATCGGTAAACCGGTTGCTACCACTTCCATTCCGCGGGAAAGTCCGTCGGTGGAATCCATTGCTACTGTGCGGACGGTGTCTTCCCCGACGTGTTTCTGACACTCGAGAATTACTTTTTGTCCGTCTGGACGTATTACATAAAGCGCGTCAAGAATGTTGGGCAGGTTTCCGCCTTCACCAAAACTTACGTCTACTACAGGTCCGATAACTTGGGCAATTTTTCCGTTTTGCATAATGAGTCTTGAATGGGTGTTTTAGAAATTCCGCGCAAAAATAGGAAGTTTCTTTCGGAGTTGTGTGTAGCGTGTTGATAAAATTGGAAAAATGATTTGCACCAAAAATGGGACGTGGGACGAGGGACGGGAAGAATGGGACGAGGACGGGAAGAAATGGGACGAGGGACGGGAAGAATGGGAAGAGGAGAGAAAGAATATGAGATAAATCAGTTTTGTTTGGGCTTGGATTCGGTTAATACGGAAACAGTTTCATGAATTCATCCAATTTGGCGGCACCGGAATGGCTTTCGACTGAAAAATAATAAGTGCCGCGGGTCCAGCCGAAGAAAGGTTTTTTGGTTGTGGTTATTTTAATGTAGGACGGATCTTTTTTCTGGACGAGCACATCGGGGTGGATGGAATCCCGGTTGGTGGATTCGGTTACGACGACATTGAAAACTTCGTCGAGTGCATTTTTGTCGCTGCATTTTCCGAAGAGCAAAAACATTTCGGAGTCTTTTGTTTTGTAAAATGCCTGTCCGTCCATGTCGGGATTGGGTGGAACGAATCCGGATATTTTATAATCGCCGATGGTCTGTGGAAGAATTTTTGAAAAATCATCTCCAACGGGCATTGGTCTTTTGTTGACGCCATAAGGAATTGTGGATGCGGAAATAAAAGCCATGAACGGCAATAGCAGAAGGAGGAATGATTTTTTCATAAGGCAAACATAGTGATTGTTGGATTACAGGTTTGGTTTTTCCATGTGCCGTAAGAAACTTCTTTAGCCCTGATTGCAGTGGTCCGAAGGACTCCTTTGGAGAAAGCCCGCAGCGCAGCGAGGACTTGGAACGTAAAGCAGGAGCGAAGAAACTTTAAAGCGTCAACTGTTCCGCTCCCGCCAATTGTGTGATTGTTCGCTGATTCAAATTCGGGATGTTCCACCACGTTATTCCTACATTTGTTTTGCTTTATGAAAGTTTACAATCACATTGATGAGTTCCGTCCGGGGAAAAATCCGGTGGTGACGACCGGAACATTTGACGGTGTTCATTTGGGGCATCAGCAAATCATTTCGCGATTGAAGGAGGTGGCAAAAAAATGTGAGGGCGAAACAGTGTTGTTGACTTTTTTCCCGCATCCGCGAATGGTTTTGTTTCCGGATTACAAACCGTTATTGCTGAATACGCTCGATGAAAAAATCGCGTTGCTTGAAAAGGCTGGAATCGATCACCTGATTGTACATCCGTTCAACCGTGAATTTTCAATGTTGAGTTCGACCGAATTCATTTCCGGAATTCTGGTTGACAAATTGCACACGAAAAAATTGGTGATCGGGCATGACCATCATTTCGGGAAAAACCGGGAAGGGAGTTTTGACCATTTGAAGGAGTTTGGTCCGATTTATGGATTTGAAGTGGAAGAGATACCTGCACGCGAAGTGGAAAATATTGGAGTGAGTTCGACAAAAATCAGGAAGTCGCTGCAAAGCGGCGATGTGGAAACGGCGGAAGCTTTTCTCGGTTACCGCTACATGCTTTCGGGAACGGTTGTGAAAGGAAGAATGGTGGGCCGTTCAATCGATTTTCCGACAGCCAATCTGCAAGTGCATGATGCCTACAAATTAATCCCGGCAGATGGGGTTTATGCGGTGACGGTCGGGCGCGGAAAAGAAAAACTGAAAGGGATGCTGAACATTGGAATGCGGCCGACAGTGGATGGAAAGGAACGCACAATAGAAGTTAATATCCTCGATTTCAATGCCGATCTTTACGGAGAAACGCTTATCTTGGAGTTCGTAAAACGCTTGCGTGATGAGAAAAAGTTCGATGGAATTGAAGCGTTGAAAAAACAACTTTTACAGGATAGAGAAACAACACGGAAAATACTGTCATAAAAAAATGGGCGACGAATTACGAAACACGATGAATCTGCGAATTACGGATGAATCCGAAACGGGATTTTTAATTTGTAGATTCGGAATCCGTACCCAATGAAATTCCCCTTCGATATGAAATCCTTTTCCAGAATATTTTTCCTTTCCATTTTATTGTTCACGGGAATATGCCTGCACGCGCAAACGAAAACCGCTGAACCGAAACTTTTTCCGCTTCTGGATTCACTCACGCTCGACACGATGAAAGGGTATACGGATTTGGCGGAAGCGATGAAAAATCCGGATCAGGTGGTGAAACTGGTTTTGCGCAAACAGCATTACAAGGAATTCCCGAAGGAGATTTGGATGTTTCCGAATCTGCAATATCTCGACCTGAGCAAAAACCAGATTACCGATTATCCGGATTCATTGGGAAAATTGAAAAACCTGCAAGTGCTGCACCTTTCGAAAAACAAGTTGGAAGCGCTTCCACGTGAATTGGGCGACAATGTGAATCTCAAGATTCTCGACATCAACCAGAATGAACTGACCATGCTGCCTCCGCAAATCGGCAAGCTGAAAAAATTGGAATACCTCGATCTCTGGGGAAATGACATCGGTATTTTTCCGGATGAGATGAAAGAATTGGCCGACAATTTGAAAGTGATGGACCTGCGCGTGATCCTCATCAATTTTACTGCACAAGACCGCATCCGCACGATGTTGCCGAAGACCCTGATTTATTTTGATCCGCCGTGTAAGTGCAATCAGTGAAAAAATCAGCGGCAGGAAGAAAGCGGCAGTGGCAGGAAAAAAGTGGCAGAAGGAGGAAAAAAACAATTCCCAATTACAGTACACCGGAGGAAAAAAGTGGCAATGGCAGGAAAATAATTGCAATTGGTAATCAGTAATCAGTAATTGTTTTCCGCCCTTTTCCTAGAATTTCAAATCAACCATTCCGAGGAAATTTATTCCCGCCTGCGGAAAATAATAATTGAAATACTGATAACCGCCACCCTGGATGTATCCGTAGGTGTATCCGTTGGAGGAATATTTTGTGTTCAATAAATTATTCACCTGAATGGCAGTCGTCAACTCTTTCAGGAATTTCGGTTTGAATGTCCACGACAATCGCAGGTTGGTTACGGCATACGGATCCAATTGGCGAAGTGCACTCGAAGAATTGTCGAGATACTGCTTGCCGACAAATTTTTCCATGAGCGTTGCACTGAAACCCTTTTCGCATTTGTAAGAGAATGAAGCAGCGCCAGTGATGGTTGGGGAAAACGCAATGTCTGTGGATTTGTAAACATTGAGGTTCTGCTGACCGTTGTCGTAATTGTCAATGTATTCATTGTAGTTCATGATCTTATTCATGCTGTAGGTGGTGTTCGCAGCGAAGCTGAGCGACTTGCAGATTTTATATCCCGCTTCCAATTCAATTCCCGAGCGAAAACTTTTTGGAACATTTTCATTGGTGTAGGCGCCAACGTCATTGATTTTTCCTGTAAGCACAAGTTGATTGATGTAATACATGTAATACAGATTTGCGGAAAGTGAAACCTTATTGCTGCGGAATTTCCAACCGAGTTCCCCATCGTAAAGTGTTTCCGGTTTCGGGCGACTGATGATTGTAGAATTCACGTAATCGTCGCGGTTCGGTTCCTTGTGTCCGGTGCTGAAAGAAATGTAGGTGAGATTTTTTTCGTTGATGCGGAAGGTGGCTCCCGCTTTTGGATTGAAGAAATTCAGTTTTGCAGCTTGGGGCAACGCATTTCCGGAAGTGTCCAATCCGGTGAAATGATAATTCACATATCGGTATTGCAGATCAACAAAGAGATTCAGTTTTTCACTTGCCTGATAATTCAGCCGTGCAAAAATGTTCGCATCGAGTTTGTGTGCGAAGTCGACCCCATAACGGTAAACGCTCGGTGTTCCCGGAGGCAAAAATTGCGCCCAGACAATTTCATTGTAATGTTGCCCTTCATAATTGTTTGTTGCACCGCCGATGATCAGTTCCGTTTTTTTGTGGCTGTCATAATGTGCGCCGTAAGTGATTCCGTAAAACCAATTGTTCAACCACAATCTTCTCACGAGATCGGTATAAACTCCCGCCGTATCCAATCCATAATCGGAAAGTTGTTCGCCTTGACGGAATTCCTCGTAATAGCCAAAACCTTTTGTTGCGTGCAAGGCCGCATTGAAAGTCCAATTGTCGTTTGCACGTGCGAGAAAATGCAATTGATAATAATCCTGCTGGTAATTATCGGTTTCATTGTCGTAATACTGGATCTTTCCGTTTGCATCGATGTACATTCCCGCCGGATTGAATGTGCGGTTTGTTTTCAATGAATCCTGTGGAACGCCATACCAGCATTGGTATGTTTTTTCCTTTCCTGAAAATGCAATTGCCTTTACGGAAATATTTTTTCCATACCATCCACCCGACAAATACCATGATTCCAAATTGGAACTTCCCCTGTCAATATATCCGTCGGAAGCGGTGCGCGACATTCTTGCGTCGAATGCCCAACCGTTTTCCATGATTCCCGTTCCCGCTTTCATTGTGGTGCGGAATGTATTGAATGATCCGCCCGATGTCATGATTTCCCCATAGGGTTTTGCACTTACGGCATCCGTTTGCAGATTCACTGAACCGCCGAAAGCTCCCGCCCCATTGGTGGAAGTTCCCACACCGCGTTGTATTTGAATATTGTCGGTAGAGGAAACAATGTCCGGAATATCCACCCAATACGTTCCTTGCGATTCTGCATCATTGACAGGAATTCCATTGATCGTCACATTCACGCGTGTCGCATCCGATCCGCGTATGTGAATGCCGGTGTAGCCAATGCCTGTGCCCGCGTCGGAAGTGGTGACAACGGAAGGCTGTTGATCGAGCAGGTAAGGGAGATCCTGCCCGAAATTGTTTTTCTGCAAGTCCTCTTTTGTAACGGTGGTGTATGCCATTGCGGAATTTTCATTGGCGCGTGTGGAATTGACAATCACCTCTTCAAGGACTTTCCCCGGAATGAGCGAAATGTTCAACGGGTTTGTTTGCGGCAAATCGAGACAAGCTGTATCGGTTTGGTAACCGACATATTTGATGATGAGGCAGCAATTCGTTCCTGCAACATTGTCAATGGTGAAATTCCCATCGATGTCGGACAATGCTCCGCGGAAAGTCCCGCTCAATTGTACGGAAACGAACGGCATCTCTTCACCGGTTTTGGCATTGGTGATTTTTCCCGTCACCTTGTTTTGTGCGACGAGCATGGCGGGCAAGACCAGAAAGGCCGCCATGCATTTCAAGAATTTTGTTTTCATTTTGATTTCTCTTATGACCGGGAAGCGGTTGCATTATAATACAACTTCATTTCCGGATCCGTTTCCCTACGCAAGCATTACCTTGATCAGGTGCGCGGTTGACAGCATTTTTGGATACTGTTTCCGCAGGGTATCATCTCAGTCCCGAAAATTTCCGGGACACCCCTTTGAGGATTGCTGCAAATGTATTGAAAAAAAATTCAGTGTTTGTCTCGGTAATCGGAGAAATTATTTTTGGAGAATTTGATTTGAAAAACCAATCGGCAATCGGAGATCATCAAATCGGAAATATCATTCCTGTTCGCCGAAATGTTTTTTCACCGCATTGATTCCACTGAGCAATCGCGCCTCATATCTTCCTGAAATGATTTCGTAGGGGAGATGGTTTTCGTCGAGGACACGCTTGTAGAGATTGAAAAAGTAATCGCGGCGTTGGGGATTTACGCGAACGGGATCGGGAACCCAGGGCAAATCATTGGCGGTCAACAAATACAGATCATAACGGTGGTTTTTCACCTGTTCGCCCAGCCATTCGGGACAATGTGAAAAAACATCTTCGCACCAAACCTTCGCAATGATGAATTCGGTGTCAGTGAAAATGAATCGGTCGGAATTTTTTATCAGCCGATCCTCCTCTTCCAATTGGTGTTTTGCAATGGCGACAATGTCATCGGCAGAATATTCTCCCGGATGGTTGCTCATGTATTCGCGCGCATATTCCTGCACCCAAGTTGTGTGGAAACGCAACGCAAGCGAACGTGCGAGAGTTGTCTTTCCCGTACTTTCCGCTCCGAGGATGGCTATGCGATGGATGGTAGGAGTTTCTTCTTCCATGAAAAATATCCGGCTACGGCAATGAAGGTGTAAAAAATAAACAGGATTGCAAAAAGATAAAGCGATGGCCCCTTGTAAATGTAGATTCCAGCGGCGGCGGCATCAATCATGATCCATACGATCCAGTTTTCCAGGATTTTTTTTGCAGTCATCCATGTGGCGAGAATGCTGAAAATGGTGATGGTTGCATCGGCAAATGGGAGTTGTGACGTTTTATAATAAAAGGAAATCCCGCCGCAAACGGCACTCATGAAAATCCCGATCAGCAAAAGGATGATGGCCGTCTTGAAATCCAATCTTGCAATCGTTCTTGTTCCGTTTACCCTTTTCCCTTTTCCATTTTTTTGATTTTTCCATTCCCACCAGCCATAAACGGAAATGATGCAATAGGCGATGCTGAGCAGCGATTCAAAATATAATTGTTCGTGGAAATAAACTGCAACCGAAAGTGCCGAACTGATTGCACCGAAATGCCAACAGAAAATATTTTCCCTCGCTGCGAGAATTACATAAATGACAGCCGTTATTGTGGCAATCCACTCCGCCATTGATGTGGATTGTGCGGATTGCAAAATGTTTTCGGAAATTTTATCCCAACTCATTCCGTTTTGATGTTCAATTCGCGGCAACGGTTTAAGATTGCACAGAATGTTTCCACCGGATTCTCCGTTTTCCAGACACCGCCATAAAAGGCGATTCCGGAAAATCCGAGATCATGGCACTCCTTGATTTTATCAATGTTGGTTCCTCCCCTTGCAACAATGGGCATTTCCGATTTTCCCAATGCTGCACGTAAACTGGTTTCATTGAATCCGGCATTGAATTTTTCACTTACCTGATCATAAATTGTTCCCAGAAAAACATAATTGTAATTGCCTTCATTGCGGTAAACACTGGCAAGTTTATGAAATGAGGTTGTGACAAAAAGATTCAGGTTTTTCATTTTCAGAAAACGCAACCTGAACCATAGCCTGATATTGTGTTTGTGGTGTTGACGGGTGAGATGAATTCCCTTGAGCAAATATTTACGTGCAAGATTATGGTGACTGTGAATGATGATCCGGTTGTGAAAATGTTGGGGAATGCCTTCAATGTATTCACGCATTTCCTTTGTGCGCATGGACGGTTTGCGCAAATGAAAGGTTTCCAATCCATGTTCGAACAATTCGGTTACGATCTTTGTTTCGTTATCCACCGATTTGGAAGGTGAAATGATAATGATTCTCATGCTATTTGAATAAATGAACCGCTTCTGAAAATTCAGGAAGCAGTCCGGGCGTTTCTTCAAGAATATTTCCAATTACAATCATGTCGGCACCTGCGGCACAGCGTTCAGTGATTTGTGTTTTGGATTTCAATCCTCCACCGACAATCAATGGGGTGGAGATTTTTTCACGGATGGCTTTCACCATTTCATTCGGAACGGGCAATTGCGCTCCGCTTCCGGCTTCAAGGTAAATCAGTTTCATTCCCAATTGTTCACCCGCCATTGCAGTTGAAATTGCCAATGAAATTTCGGAGCGCGGAATCGGTTCTGTATTCGTTGCGATATTTACGGCAGTCCTTGCACCGCTCTCAATAAGGATATAGCCGGTGGAAATGATTTCCAATTTACTTTCCCGAATGGTTGTCGCAGCGGAAACATGTGCACCGATCAACAGTTCGGGGTTCCTTCCGGAGATGACCGATAAAAGCAAAAGCGCATCGGCTGTTTTTGAAATCTGCATTGCATTTCCGGGAAAAAGGATGATGGGAATTTCGGATGAGGAACGGATTTCTGCAATGCATGCTTCAAGATTTCCATTGTTCAGAAAACTTCCGCCGACAAGAAAAAAATCGGGAGGCGAAATTTTTGCCCATTGCAACAGTTCGGGAAGTTTTTTTGTTTTATCGGGGTCGACCAGCACCGCGAGACTTTTTTTCCCTTGCGATTTCCATAAAAGCAACTGGTCATACAGTTTTTTCATCGTGGGGCGATTCGGTCCAGGCCAGCATGCAATCGCGGAATCTTTCATATCGCACTTCACGGTTGATCGCAATCCCATCGTGCGTCAGCGTTGCATTGACTGTTCCTGAGGAGGTACTGTGAACTTTGTTTACAAATATATCCGTTCTGAGTGAAACATTTTTTTTACCGTAAACTTTATACAATGCTTCCTTAACACACCAATAAACATGCAACCGTTCGGTGAGCGGTTCGGCATTCGATTCCTCAATTTCCCTTTCGCATAAAAATTTAGGGACGATCCTTTCGATTTTCGGGCGGATGATTTCGATGTCGATTCCACAACGCATTGTATCAATTAGAATGGCAATGAAAGAGGCGGAATGGGAAATGGAAATGAAAATCCCGCGATTGTCCAACCACGGTTTTCCGTTCTCATCGTAACTGATTTTCGAGCCAGGCACCAATGTATGCAGCAAAAGCCGTGAAGCGAGGAATTGAGTCCGGCGAAAAGAATGAGAGAAAGAATTCAGCAGGGAAATTTCAGATTCGTTTGCCGGATAGGAAGCCAACAATTCCTTTTCGGATTCAGTCACTTCCCAAATTCCCCAAAAAGCGGATCGGTTGATTTCCCTTTTATGAATCAGCGGCATCAGAAAATATTTGCCGTAAAAATACAATCAATAATCCGTACGCTTATTTCGTTGATGGATGCCGGACGGGAAATCAACACATTTTTTGTAATTTCGCAATCCAAATAAAAATCTCAACCAAATGGGTACCACCACAGAAAAACAGATGAAATACAAAGTCAAGGATATTTCCCTCGCGGAATGGGGCAGAAAAGAAATCAAACTTGCCGAAGTTGAAATGCCCGGTTTGATGTCGTTGCGTAAGGAATACGGAGCCTCGAAGCCGCTGAAGGGTGCGCGCATTGCGGGTTGCCTGCACATGACCATACAAACTGCTGTACTCATTGAAACATTGGTTGAGCTCGGGGCTGAAGTGACATGGAGTTCCTGCAACATTTTTTCCACACAGGATCACGCAGCGGCGGCAATTGCAGCAGCGGGAATTTCCGTTTATGCATGGAAAGGAATGACGGCAGAGGAATTCGATTGGTGCATTGAACAGACATTGTGGTTCGGTGAAGACCGTAAACCACTCAATATGATTCTCGATGACGGAGGTGATTTGACAAACATGGTGTTTGACAAATTCCCTGAACTTGCAGCCGGAATCAAGGGACTTTCGGAAGAGACAACGACGGGTGTTCATCGCCTGTATGAGCGTATGAAAAATGGAACACTGTTGATGCCTGCGATCAATGTGAATGATTCCGTAACGAAATCCAAATTCGACAATAAATACGGTTGCAGGGAATCATTGGTTGATGCGATTCGCCGTGCGACGGATGTCATGCTTGCTGGAAAAGTAGCTGTTGTTGCCGGTTACGGTGATGTTGGAAAAGGTTCTGCACAATCTCTCAGTTCACAAGGTGTGCGTGTGATTGTAACTGAAATAGATCCGATCTGTGCATTGCAGGCAGCGATGGACGGATACGAAGTGAAAAAAATGGATGATGCCGTTAAGCGTGCCGACATCATTGTTACGGCTACCGGTAACAAGGACATTGTTGTGGGACGTCATTTCAAATCGATGAAACACAATGCGATTGTTTGCAACATCGGCCATTTCGATACTGAAATCGACATGGCTTGGTTGAATTCGAATTATGGCAAATCGAAAGACGTGATTAAACCGCAGGTGGATAAATACACGATCGAGGGAAAAGACATTCTTGTGTTGGCTGAAGGCCGCTTGGTGAATCTCGGTTGCGCAACAGGACATCCTTCTTTTGTGATGAGCAATTCATTCACCAACCAAACACTCGCGCAATTGGAATTGTGGTTGCATACGGACAAATACGAGAAGAAAGTTTATACACTTCCAAAACATCTCGATGAAAAAGTGGCGCGACTCCACCTTGGAAAAATCGGGGTTGAATTGGATACACTTACAAAAGACCAGGCAGATTATATCGGAGTGAAAGTGGAAGGTCCATTCAAATCGGATGAATACCGTTATTGATTTTCGATTTGAACAAATTAATCATACTGAACCGCTTCCGATTTTTCGGAAGCGGTTTTTTTATTTTTTGCGTGAGGGATTGAGGCATTGTTGGTCCGAAGGACTCCTTGGGAAAGCTCTTTTTCCCAATTTTGCATTGGGAAAAAAGCGACTGCCGAAAGCCCGACCTTGCCAAATGAGAAATGATTTTTCGGAAAATATTTTCTTTTGGCAAGGGCACGCCCATCATCTCGAATGGGAATCGCAAGAATAAATTCTGGAAATGCACTATCAGTTTGTCACCCGCAAAACCGTTCCATCGAAAACCGTCTTGAATAATTTCAGCGGTACAACCGCCGGTCCGGAAATGGGAGTTCCGTCGCTGAGCAGAAACTGAGAGCTGCAACTGGCGTCCTTGATGAGGATATTGTTTGTGGTGTCGACAGAAACAATGGAATTGACATCGTCGGGTTTATAAGGGCAGGTGCGATCGTAAGCGGCGAATTCGGTTTGTGATTTTCTGTACACAACAACACCGCGGTTTCCGCCGTTGAAATACATGAAGCCATTTACGGTGGTGAGTTTTATGTTTTGCGGATCGTTTATATAAATGGTAAGATTGCAATATAGATTGGGTACGCCCTGATGTTCCTTGCTGCAGGAAGAGAGGACGGGAAAAACGAGAATGAGAAAATATAATTTCTTCAATTGCATTTGAACAAAGTTAGGAAACAGAAAGGTGTTGGTGCAAGATTTGTGTTCAAAAGAGTAAATTTGCGTCATGAGCTATTCGAATCCAAGACGGTTGTTTCTGTTGGCAGTTGCCTTGTTGGTGATTCCAGTTTTTGTAATGGCCCAAAGCGATGGCGGCGGCGGCGGTTCGGATGGCGGAGCCGGAAATACGGCAGCAAAAACGCCCGACAAAATAAGCCGCAAGCAAGCGAAGGCGGAATGGAAAAAAAACCGCAAGCAGCAGATGAGTGATGCAAAAGCGAAAAAGGAATACAATCAGGAATACAATACGAAAAAGACGAGGAAAAGAATGAAGCGCGCTGAGAAGGAGTCGAAAAAGAACAATGAACACAAAGGGGATTTTTTTCTTGTTCGGTGGTGGAAGAGGATATTCCATTGACCAGTTATGCCAAAAGGAGTCCCGTTTGTGATCGATTTATTGCCACAGGAAAGAAATAATAACCATTCATTTGCATCTATTAACAGTTTGACTATATTTGTTTAGTTCAACGTTCTTTAATTCGTCTGGTGACGAAAACCCGATACCCTTTCCTGAATATTTCGGGAATCGGTAAACGTGATCCGATCGGTTGATTTTTAACTGAAACGGAAGACGGAGGGCGGCAAGATTATCCCACTTTAAACCGCCTCCGCTGCAACATCCCCCGCAGCGGGTTGACACTCTGAATGACATGGTAAATTATGAAAACTCGAGTTCTTTTCAAGAGCTGGATTTTCGATTATGAGCAAGTTTTAGACTGTGTAAATTTTTGTTAAAAACAAATTTGCAGGTCAGAAATAAAACTTTCATATTTACCGACTTTATTTGCGTGACCTGTATTACAACACGAAACAGAATTATTATGCTGCGAAAACTCTACATTGTTCTTGCTGTTTTATTGGCAAGTGTATCCATCGGCTTTGCACAAAGTGGTGGTGGAATCAAAGGAAAAGTTATTGATAAAACAACAAGGGAAGGTATTCCCTTTGCCGTAGTCACTGTTTCGATGAACGGGGT
>CAYMZV010000091.1:0-13641 GCA_964394965.1 uncultured Chryseobacterium sp. | reverse complement strand
TGATGCCCGCTTTCGATTTTGTTTTTTTCAGTTGCCGCACAATGTCCAACCCATTCCCATCCGGCAGCGTAATGTCCACAAGCACGCAATCGTAATCGTACACGCCCGCCTTATCAGCGGCTTTTGCAAAATCGGCAGCCGATTCCACCAGATAACCTTCCTGATGGAGAAATTGCTTGATGGATCTTCTCAGTTCCGGTTCGTCTTCGATTAACAATACTTTCATAAAGCGAATCTAAGTTAGGAATCTGTAAAGAAATTGAAGCCAGGCGATAATGGAATTTCGAAATAAAAAGTCATTTCCTGAAATCCGGATGGAGCTTGTTTTCGTAAATCCGGTTACACATCACAAAAAACTAAAAACCTATGAAAAAATTCATGCTATGCATGGGCGTTGCCGCCCTCTCGTTTACAGTTGGCCATGCTGCAACCGTAAACAAAACCGCAGTCGTTAATCACTCCATCATTTTTGCAGACGGCGACTGGACAAAATCCACAGCCGGAACATGGACAGGAATGCACGACAATAAAAAAGTTTGGTACAAGGTGAATGCGAAAGATGCATCACTGTGGTGGTCGACTGACGGAAAAAAATGGGAAGCGGTGAAAGATGGAATGTGGCAAGACAAGGACGGAAAATGGTTGAAGATTTCCGACAAAAAATTAATGTGGTCGGCCGACAGTGGAAAAACATGGTCGGAAGTTCCGGATTGGACATGGCAAGATGCAGATGGAAATTGGTGCAAGTTCGACAAGGATTGGAGCTTGTGGACGAAAAAAGGAATGTAATTTTTCAGTGATTCGGAAAAAAGGTCTGCGATTTTTTGCAGACCTTTTTTATTGGTGGTAAGAGCCTGCTTTCCCTGTGTCAATTCTCAGGTATAAAATGCAAATTGGAAAATGATAAATGTTTGAATTGATTTGATCATCGTGTCTATTTTGGTTAACGGACTAAACCATTTGCATTGTTTTACAATTCGATTTTTCGAAATCAATAATTCGTGAAAGCAATTTTTTTAAATAATATGTAAAGCCGAGAGAGAAAAAAATGTCAACAGATCAGGTTATTCTTTTTCAAGGAAAACGCTTGCCATGCATTGTGAAATTGGAATGATGATTCAAGTGAATGAAGGTGCATCAAAAAAGGTTTTTATGTATTTTACACTCTTAACAAGACAACCTTGATACCTATGAAAAACAGAATCGTAATCGATCTCAAAGTATTCGCTCTTATCCTGAAGGAAGTTCGTGCAATGAAAAGGGAACTCCACGGACTGAGAGGAGCGCTCACCACAGCACAGAAAGCCCAACCGGCACGCGAGGTAAAGGATAAGATTTACAGTTCGGATGTCATGCGGATGTTGAGAATCACTTCCGCCACGCTGGGGAAATACGAAAAACTCGGATTCCTGAAGTTCCACAAGGAAGGTCACATCAAGGTTTATTCCGAAGCGGAAGTTGTTGAATTCAAGAAAATGAAGGGCAAGAGAAAAAGGATTGGAAAAAATTTCGCGGTGAAGACAAAAAAATAGGGATTCCCTCCGCCCGTTTTTTCAGGAAATCGTGAATGGATTGTTGCGGATTTTATCTTGAAACAAGTTGCAAAACATTCAGTAAGGTCACTCCTTTTCATTCCTGTTCTTGATCCTGTTGAACTCCGCTTCCAATTCTATACAGGCTTGTGTGCAAACATTTTCAAGTTGCAAAACCAAATCGGGAATTGCATTCGCTTGCCGCTGTATGTTATCGGCATCTTCCTGAACCCGTTTCGCAATGTTTTCGAAATCCTTGCTGATTCCCATTATTGAAAACGAGGGAATCATTTTATGCACTGCCGACTGCAACCTATTCCAATCCTTTTCGTGCAAGCTTTGTTTCATTATCCTGATCAAGGGCGGAGTCTGTTCGAGATAAACGGAAATCATTTCGATCATCAACTTGGGATTGGATTTTGTCCTTCGGCTCAAATGGACGAGGTCGATGTATTTCGAATTTTTTGGAGGATGGTTTTCATTTTGTTGAGGCTCGTTGTATTCCAAGGCATTCGGATTTCCCACCAATGAAATTATTTTGTTGTACAGGTCCTTGTCGTCAACGGGTTTGGAAATGTAATCATCCATTCCAAAAGCCTTGCATTTTGCAAAATCAACAGTGGTAACATCGGCCGTCAATGCGATGATGGGAATTTTCGAATTCAAGGTGTTCCGTATGTATTCGGTAGCCTGGAAACCGTCCATCTCCGGCATTTGCAAATCCACCAGGATGATATCATACGTGTTGGTTTCCATTTTTTCGATGGCTATTTTCCCATTGTAGGCACTGTCATATTTGAAACCGAAATCATCCAAAAGTGTTTTGATCAGCAATTGGTTGAGTGCAACATCTTCCACTACCAATACCTTTATGTCCTTGATTTCAGGATTCGATTTCAACAGATTTCCCTCTTCCTCGATTTTCTCGTTTGTTTTTTCAAAATCCAGGATAAAGCTGAAAGTCGAACCTTCTCCCATTTTACTTTTTACGCTGATGGTTCCGCCCTGCGGTTCCACCAATTGTTTGGCAATGGCAAGTCCCAATCCTGTTCCCCCATACAACCTTGAAGTGCCCGTTGACGCCTGCTGGAAGTTTTCAAAAATATGTTCCAGCTTATCCTGCTGAATGCCGATTCCCGTATCTGCAATTGCAAATTCGATCGTTGCTTTTTCTTCATCCTCACCGATCAGATTGACACTTACCTTAATCTCGCCTTCGGTTGTGAATTTTTCAGCGTTACTGACAAGATTCAGGATAATCTGTTGCAAACGCACCGGATCGCCCAACAGCACTTCGGGTATTTTTTTGTCATATTCCCTGACAAACTTCAAGTTCTTCTCAAGGATTTTTGTTTCAAACAGGTGAAGCATCGCCGATATGGATTCTTCCATCCTGAAAGCCCTTTTCTCGAATGTCATTTTCCCTGCATCCACTTTTGCCAGATCGAGTATGTCATTGATCAAGACGGTTAAGGCTTCGCCGCTTGTCTTGATGGCGCGCAAAAAATCCTTTTGTTTGACATTCAATTCCGTTTTCAGCATCACGTTGGTAAATCCGATGATCGCATTCAGGGGTGTGCGGATTTCGTGACTCATATTGGATAAGAACTGCTGTTTGGATTGTACCGCTTCTTCCGCAACAAACGTTTTCAGCTCTGCAATTTTTTTTGCCTCCAGCAAATGATTGTTGCTCTCCTCGATTTTCGCAATCATTTTTTTCTCTGCCGCCAGTTCCACTTCCAATATCTTATTTTCCTTCACCTGCAGTTCAATCGCCAATCTTTTCACTTCGGTGATATCCGCAATGGTGAGCACGATCAATTCCTCTTTTTTACTTTTCTGGATAATCCGGTGTGCATTCAGCAACATTGTCTTTTGACCGATGATGGGAAACGTGTGTTCAACTTCAAAATCATGGAAGTGATTGTTTTTCGGGACAATCTCTTCCAGCAATTCTCGAAGACGTGGAATATTCCATTGATTATCGCCCAATTTATAAAGCAATATTCCCACGCTTTGATCCTCATTTACCTTGAACATTTTATAAAACGAATTGTTCGCCGCTTTCACCCGCAGGTTTTTGTCAAGAATGAGCATGGGCTCGTGAACAGTCGCTATGATGGTTTCGTAATAAGCATATAATTCTTCCACTTGTTGAATGCGCACATGCAATTCCTGGTTGGTGGTGATCAGTTCCTCATTGGTGGATTCTATTTCCTCTTTTGAAGTCTCGAGTTCTTCATTCAGGCTTTGCAATTCCTCGTTGCTCGAAACGACTTCCTCATTCGCACTTTGCAATTCTTCGTTTGCCGATTCCTGGTCATGCGTAATTACGCCCATATCGTATCGGGCGGAGGCAAGTTCCTCTTCCAGTTTTTTTATTCTCCGGTCCTTGGCAACGGAATTGTTTTTTGTTCCCTTTATCGGATGATTGGAAAGTTCAATCTGTTGTCCGGTGAAAACAACAATCAATAGGGATTCCCCACCCGGGATTTTCAAGGGTGCAACTTCCAGATTGACTATTTGCAGTGTATTCCTGACCGCATCCCTGTTCACTTCAATACCCGTTTTGCGTACTGCCTGTTTCGATTTGATTGCGCGATGGATTGCATTGCGGAGTTCGAATGTGATTTCGGTGTTGACCATCTTCAGGATATTGAAGCTGGCCTTGCCCGACGATTGCATCAGGTACCGGGAAGTTTGTCCCCTGAATTGGAGAATTTCCATATCGTAATTGATAATCACACTTGCCGGCACATAGTCCGATAACAGGGTGGTATCAAAAGCGACACCGAGATTGTTGACCGATGGGGATGATTTTTTATTGAGTGAAGCGGAGACGTTATTTTTTTCGGGTATTGTTGTTTTCAGAATGCGGGAAGTGAAATCGGGTATTCTATTGGATCCCGAATTGTTTTTGCGTGAATAGATTTTATATGTTTTGTTCAGGGAATTGAAAAGTTGTGTTGACGCTCCAATGGTTTCCGATTTGCCCAACATCATGATCCCGCCTTCGTTGAGCGAATAATGAAAAGTCGAAATCACTTTTTTCTGGGCCGGACTTTCAAGGTAAATGAGAAAATTACGGCAGCTTATGAAATCCATGCGCGAAAAGGGCGGATCATTCAGGATATTGTGCTGGGCGAATATGCAGACATCACGCAATGATTGTGAAACACGGTATTTCTCCTTCGACTTGATGAAAAACCGCTGCAAACGTTTTTGCGAAACATTTTTAAGTTGGTGAATGGAATATTCCCCGTTGCGCGCATCCCTGATCGCCTCTCCGCTGAGATCGGATGCGAAAATCTGGAATGGAATGACATTCGTTTTATTGTCCTGCAACTCGAACAATATCATTGCAATGGAATATACCTCTTCGCCGGTGGCGCAGGCAGCCACCCATATACGCAACGTTTCACCGAATGACTTGCTTTTCAATAATTTTCCGAGCACTGTTTTTTTCAGAAGGGAAAAGGCATCACTGTCCCTGAAAAAATCAGTGACGTTGATGAGCAGGTCCTTATAAAGCAGATTCAACTCCTCGTTTTTTTTCACGATCAACTTTGCATACAGCTTGATTGTTTTTATTTTGTGAATCAACATCCTGCGCATCACCCTTCTCTTGACAGTGTTCATTTTATATTGGCTGAAATCGACATTCTTCTTTTTCTGCAAAAACTGAAGAATGATTTCCAAGTCGGGATTGTTGTCGTCGATTTCATTTTCAACCGCTTTGAGAGCGGTTGTTTCCTTTATCATGGCATGTTTGCTCAATGAGATGATCTCCCTCGCAATTTCCTTGGGTGACAGGACAAAGTCGACTACACCTTCTGCAATTGCCGAATGCGGCATGCTGATGAATTTTGCAGAATCGTCTTGTGCAAAAGTTATTCCGCCTCCGAATTTTATTTCCCTTAATCCTTTTGTGCCGTCACTCCCATTGCCCGAGAGCACAATGCCGATCACATTTTCCTTATGGGTTTCAGCCAAGGATGTGAAAAGAACATCAATTGAAAGATTGGTGGGTTTGTTTTTTGGACGGGGAATCAATTTTATGTGTCCGTTCGTGACTTCAATTTCCTTGTCATAGGGAATGACATACACATTATCCGGTTCCATCTTTTCCATGTCCGTCACCTCGTTCACTTTCATTTCCGTTTTCTTCGCCAAAAGGGAGGTCAACATGCTTTTGTGATCGGGGCTAAGGTGTTGGACATATATGAATGCCATTCCTGTAGTGGGAGAAAGGTTTTGTAAGAATTTGGTGATGGCTTCCAATCCGCCAGCCGAAGCTCCTATGGCGACAACGGTAAATGTCCCTTTAGTGATTTTCTTTTGATTCGAATCCTTTTTCGTTTTCGAAGAGATTGCCGGTTTCATCATGTCCAATTTTCTTATTATGAATAACCCCCTGTCACATCCCTGAATAGGCCATCACCTGGAATTGTAGTCTTTCGTGAAGGTACGCCCATATAATGGCAATGCCTATTTAAGATTTGGGGTGGAAATCGCTTGAAAACAGGACTGCGGTGTAAAGAAATTGTCTGACACAAATGATTTTTACTTCCGCTCAAATCATCCCTACCATTTTGAAAATAGTCTATCATTTTGGTAGGCTATTTCCCTGTTCATCCGCCATCTGAAATCAGGCAATCCTTTTGTTTACAGTGTTTTGAACAGATTCCCATTCTGTGGAATGGCATTTGGCATAGGAGAGTCGACCAACCAACAATAAAATGAAAACCCAGGTAAAAAATGTTTACCAGCAAGCCGAAAGATTTGCGGAACTGACCAAAACCCTCATCATTACAGGAAACATTGCAAGAGCGAAAAAATGTTTTGCAGTGGCCGAACAGGTTTTCGAAACCGGAAGTCAGGAAACGAAAAATGCAATTACAAATGTTTTTCTCTTTTCCGTTACGTGTTTCATGGAAATGCACCGTTGCAGCATCCAGAATCTCTTTCCGAATTCACTGAAGAAAGAATACCTGAAACAGATTCACACTTCGGGAATCTAGATGTCCATCAAATGAAAATGGATAATGACTTGGAGCCATTTGAAAAGTCGCTTATCCTGTTCATCGGGATAATGACAATTCTATGTCTGCTGGTTATTCTTATCGTAAAAGTCACGAATGCCTGAAAATGATTCCAATGAAAAATGCACAAACAAGGACAGAAGAGGAGATCGGTGCCCCATTGACAAATGTCATCCCATGTAATGATGAGACTCACTGCACCCTTTCTTTTATTGGCCAATGTTTGCCATGGAGAAAAAAACAACCGATTAAAACAAAAACAAAATGAACACAGCAATTCTTATCGTAAGCGGTATCGCCTGTTTCTGGCTGTTCTTCAAGACCATCCAATTCTTCGAGAACATCTGAAACTGTAAAATAATTTTCAATCACAAAATAAAATCCAGGAATCATGACAGCATTATTCATCATCTCGATTTTAGTGTTTGGTTACATGTGTTATGTGTTGATCAAACCGGAAAAATTTTAAAAAATCATCCTTCGAACTGCTTCGCATTGAAAAGGAATAAAAATAGAATCAATGAACACTGAAATTTTAGGAATTGTCTTGATGTATGTGTTGGTGTTGGCAATGGCAATACCATTGGGACGCTACATCGGAAAAGTTTTCAGCATGGAAAAGACATGGCTGGACAAATTGTTCAATCCGCTTGACAGATTGTTTTTCAAGTTGAGTGGAATTGATCCGACCAAAGAGATGAACTGGAAACAGCATCTCATCGCATTGCTGACCATCAATCTTGTTTGGTTTTTGTTTGCCATGGCTGTGCTGATGAACATGAGTTGGTTGCCGCTCAATCCCGATCACAATCCTTCCATGACGGCAGATTGCGCTTTCAATACCGCGATCAGCTTTATAAGCAATACGAACCTTCAACATTATTCGGGTGAAACCGGCATGTCCTATTTCGGACAATTGGTGTTGATGCTTTTCCAATTCATCAGCGCAGGAACGGGTATTGCCATCTGTGCCGTCGTATTCATTGCGATGAAAGAAAAAGCGACAGACAAATTGGGAAACTTCTACAATCTTTTTGTGCGCAGCTGCACACGCATTTTATTGCCGCTTGCAGTTGTCGTTGCCGTGCTTCTCGCATTCAGCGGTTCACCCATGACGTTTGAAGGAAAAGATACGATCACCACTTTGCAAGGCGATACCGTTCAGGTAAGTCGCGGTCCGGTTGCGGCATTTGTTGCCATCAAACAATTGGGAACAAACGGCGGTGGATTTTACGGAGCGAATGGAGCGCATCCATTGGAGAATCCGAGTTACTTCACCAACATCGTTGAAACGATTTCATTGACACTCATTCCCATTGCCATGATTTTCGCGTTGGGTTTTGTCTTGAAAAGGAAAAAATTGGCGTGGACGATTTTCGGTGTAATGACAATCGGATTCCTGTGTTTCGTTCTGCCAACCGTCTATTGTGAAATGCATGGAAATACCGCCATCACGCACATGGGCATCCAACAGAACATGGGAAGCATGGAAGGAAAGGAAGTGCGATTCGGTTCGGCAGCGTCCGCTTATTATGCGATCAACACAACTGTTACCAGCAACGGATCTGTCATCGGCATGCACGACAGCATGACACCGCTTACCGGAATGTTCACCATGTTGGGCATGATGATCAACAGTTTTTACGGTGGAGTGGGAGTGGGCTTTCTGAATTTTTACATCTTCATCATTCTCGCCGTTTTCATCAGCGGATTGATGGTGGGAAGAACACCGGAATTTCTCGGCAAGAAAATCGAAGCGCGTGAAATGAAAATCGCAATGATCATTGCATTACTGCATCCCTTCCTCATTTTGGTCGGAACTGCAATTTCAAGTCACATTTACGCAAGCAACCCGACAGCGTATGCAAGTTGGTTGAACAATCCCGGACATCACGGCTTCAGCGAAATGCTTTATGAGTTCACGTCCTCTTCCGCAAACAATGGAAGCGGTTTCGAAGGACTCGGTGATGGCACACCTTTCTGGAATATTGCCTGTGGATTGGTGATGATGCTCGCAAGGTTCTTGCCCATCATCGGACCTGTTGCGATTGCGGGAATGTTGGCCAGCAAAAAATACATTCCTGAAAGTGCAGGAACACTTAAAACGGATACAGGCACTTTCGGTTTGATGGTGTTTGCGGTCATCATGATTGTTGCCGCACTTGCATTCTTGCCCGCACTTACGCTTGGACCGATTGCAGAATATTTTTCAATGAAATGATTTTTAATAAGTAAGAATATGAAACGTCAAAAAAATAAATCCCTGTTTCAAAAAGAGTTGGTGGGCGAAGCGATCAAGCAATCGTTCGTCAAACTCGATCCAAGGATCATGTTTCGCAATCCGGTCATGTTTACCGTGGAGATCGGAACATTGATTATGCTGGTGGTAACGATCTGGATTGGGATGGGAGAAAAATCGCAGGGAAGTTTTGCATACAATTTTTCCATCTTCATCATCCTGTTGCTGACACTCCTGTTTGCAAATTTTGCGGAAGCGATTGCGGAAGCCAGGGGAAAAGCGCAAGCCGATTCCCTGCGTAAGACAAGAGAGGAAACACCCGCCAAAAAAGTTTTTGCTGTCGGTGAGATGCGTGTGAATGAAATAAAAATCGTTTCCTCTTCCGAATTGGTGAAAGGCGATATTTTCATTTGCGAAGCCGGCGACATCATTGCAACCGACGGGGAAATCATAGAAGGATTGGCAACGATCGATGAATCGGCCATCACCGGTGAATCGGCTCCTGTCATCCGCGAAGCGGGTGGAGATAAAAGTTCTGTCACGGGCGGAACAAAAGTCCTGTCCGACAAAATAAAAATTGTTGTGACGACCGAACCCGGTGAAAGTTTTCTCGATAAGATGATTGCATTGGTGGAAGGTGCGAGCCGTCAAAAGACACCGAATGAAATCGCATTGACAATTTTACTGGCGGCATTCACATTGGTATTCATCATTGTTTGTGTAACGCTGAAACCATTCGCCGATTACGCCAACACTCCGATAACGATTGCAGCATTCATTTCACTTTTTGTCTGTCTCATCCCAACCACCATCGGCGGACTTCTTTCTGCCATCGGTATTGCAGGAATGGACAGGGCATTGCGTGCGAATGTCATTACCAAATCGGGCAAGGCGGTTGAAACGGCCGGCGACATTGATGTGTTGCTGTTGGATAAAACGGGAACGATCACGATCGGCAATCGCAAGGCCACACATTTTTATCATGCCGATGGAGTGACGGAAGAATATTTCATTGAAACCTGTGTACTCGCATCTTTTGCCGATGAAACACCGGAAGGAAAATCAATCATCGAATTGGCGAAAATAAAAGGTGCGAAAACAAAAGCATCCGATACACTTCTCACTGAAGCCGTGTTTGTCAAGTTCACAGCTGAAACACGTTCGAGTGGAATTGATTTGAAGAATGGAAAGAGAATCAGGAAAGGTGCTGCGGATACGATCAAGAAAAATGCAGTGAAGGCCGGATTCGAATATTCTTCGGGCATCGATACGATCGTGAATGGCATTGCAGCGAATGGCGGAACTCCATTGGTGGTTTCCGAAAACGAAAAAATAATCGGCGTCATTGAATTGCAGGACATCATCAAGACAGGAATCCAGGAACGTTTTGAACGTTTGCGCAAAATGGGAATCAAGACGGTGATGGTGACGGGCGACAATCCGCTCACTGCAAAATTCATCGCTGAAAAAGCGGGTGTCGATGATTTTATCGCGGAAGCGAAACCCGAGGATAAAATGAATTACATCAAGAAGGAACAGGCTGCCGGAAAATTGGTGGCGATGATGGGTGATGGAACGAATGATGCGCCTGCGCTTGCACAAGCGGATGTGGGAGTGGCCATGAACAGTGGAACACAAGCCGCAAAAGAGGCTGGCAACATGGTTGACCTTGACAACGATCCAACGAAACTGATCGAGATTGTTGAAATCGGAAAACAGTTGTTGATGACACGCGGAACACTCACCACTTTTTCCATTGCAAATGATGTGGCGAAATATTTTGCAATCGTTCCCGCCTTGTTCATCACGTCCATCCCGGCGTTGCAGGGTTTGAACATTATGGGATTGAACAGTCCGCAAAGTGCGATTCTTTCCGCAGTCATTTTCAATGCCATCATCATCCCGTTGCTCATTCCGCTTGCGTTGAAAGGTGTCGCCTACAAGCCGATCGGTGCGAGTGCGTTGTTGCGGAGGAATTTATTCATCTACGGATTGGGTGGTGTGATCATTCCGTTTATCGGAATCAAACTGATCGATCTGATTGTTTCAATGTTTATCTAAAAAAATTAAAGTCATGAAAGCACATATTTTTCCCGCCTTACGATTGACGTTGACCTGCCTGATTTTCTTTTCGGGGATTTACACGTTGGCAATTTGGGGAGTTGCACAATTGGCGCCCAATCACGGCAAAGGCGAAATCATCCTTCACAACGGAAAAACATTTTATTCCAATGTTGCCCAGAATTTTTCCGACGACAAGTATTTTTCCTCGCGTCCATCCGCTTGCGGTTACAATGCAGCTGCGAGTTGCGGCAGCAATAAGGGTCCGAGCAATCCTGATTATCTGAAAGATGTGCAATCAAGGATCGATACTTTCCTGGTTCACAATCCCGGCATCAGCAAATCCGAAATCCCTTCCGATTTGGTAACTGCATCCGGTTGCGGATTGGATCCCGACATTTCCATTCAGGCGGCGAATGTTCAGGTAAGGAGAATTGCCAAAATCAGAAACCTGAAAGAGGAAGCGGTACAGAATCTCATCACACAAAATACCGAGAAGCCCTTGTTGGGAATGTTCGGGACAGAAAAAATAAATGTGTTGAAACTGAATATTGAATTGGACAATCTTAAATAATCAATGCCATGAGAAAGTTCCTTTTGGTGCTTGCCATCCTTTCGGTGAATAGTTCCTTTGCGCAACGTGCGGATACGGTCGCGTACATGGGAATATTCATGACCGCACAGGATTATGCAGCCAATAAATTGTCGTATGCGGTGAATTGTGATTCGTCGACAGGAAAAATAAAAACCGGGTGTCTCTTTTCACAGAATCACATTGCATTGGTCGGGGGAGGAAAAAAAGTCGAACTGGATAGGGATAGCGTTTTCGGTTACCGCAATTGCAAGCAGAAGGATTTCCGGTTTTATAAAAACGATGACCGCGAATATCAGATTCTGGAAAACAAGAGCATCGTCATTTATACGGCCGATGTGCGCGAGAATTCCCCATCGGAAAAAACATTCATGTTGGTTCCCGCTTATTTTTTCAGCAAAACACTTTCATCGGAAATCCTTCCCCTGACCGGAATCAACCTGAAAAGGACATTTCCCGACAATCACAAATTCCATGATTCAATCGATGTTGAATTCCATAATGACAAGGACATTTCAACTTATGATCCTTTGCATAAAATGTACAGGGTGAATTACCTGTTGAGCCAATCGCTTTCCAATTGAAACCTAAACCAAACAAATACAATCAAAAATTAAAGTAGTATGAAAACACAACTTATCGGCATTGCCCTCTTTGGAATTTCACTGACGGCTTTTGCGCAGAAGGACTCGATCAAGTCACAGATCCCTTTCGAGGGACAAAACACGACTTGGCAAAACGGCAGTGACCGTAGGGATTCCGCTGTATTGTCAAACAAATATTTTACAGGAAGCATCATGGTCGATGCCAACTATACACGCTCCTCCAACAACCCGAATGACCATACGGTTGTCGGATCAACGGCTTTGGCGCGCAACAATGAAATGGAAGTTTCATGCGCTGCAATCGGCGGTGATTTCAATTACAATGGGGCACGTGGAAGAATCATGACACAATTCGGAACACGTTCAACCGTTGTTCCAAGAAATGATTACAGTCCTTATCGCGGACAATATGATTTGGCAAATGTGTACCGCTACATCAGCGAAGCGTATGCAGGTTATCATTTCAATGTGATGCACGGAATCAATGTGGACGCGGGAATGTTCATGTCGTATATTGGACTCAATTCCTATTACCAAGTGGAGAATTGGGAATATCAGGCATCTTATACTTCTGACAATACACCTTGGTTTTTCAATGGCATGAGAATTCAACTGTTTCCAACGGCAAAATTGAAAGTGGAATTATGGGCGATCAACGGCTGGCAGAGTTATGGCATGTTCAATGAAATGCCGGGTCTTGGTGGAAACATCACTTGGCAACCGAATGAAAACATCAAGGTGTTGACAAATGATTATTGGGGAAATGATGCGGCAGGTTTGCCCGGTCGCGAAAGATTCCACTCCGACAACAGTCTGTTGGCGAGATATTACAACAACAAATCCTCGAAGGGAATCAGCCAAATGGCGTTTTCATTGACGGGTGATATCGGTGATGAAAAAGGTGATGGTGTAAACGGTTTCAACAACAGCGATTCTGCAAAAGGTCCGGCACAATATTTTATCAGTGCCATGTTTTACAATCGCATTTGGTTCCATCAGAATAAATTCGCGTGGACAATCGGTGGCGGTGTGATGAAAAATCCGGGACGTTATCTGGTGCTTTATCCAACCGGACAAGCAAGTCCATTGCCGAATCCCAACAATCCGACACAAACGGCAGGCTTGTATCCGTTCAGTGCAAATCCCGGCGACCAATTTACAGGTTGGGATTGTTCCACCAACTTCGATTGGATGCCGAATCAGAGCATCACGTTCCGGGTGGAATTGGTTCACCGTGAATCGAGTGTTCCGTATTTTGCAGGAGCGGGCGGAGTCACTTCACCAACGGGATATACGACAACCCCATTGCCTCCGACTTGGAGACCTGATCTTGTAAAATCCGAAAGCAGAATCATTTTTGCATTCCTTTTCAGGATATAAAAGAGAATTTGATTTGTTTGGTAAATTTCAAAACAACCCGATGAGTAAATGCTCACGGGTTGTTTTGCTGAAAAAATAATTATTGATGCAAAAACAAAAGCCTGAAAAATTAGCCCGCATCTTCTAGTCCAATCTTCTGATGGGAGAATTCACACATTCGGGAATCGGGAACGGCAAAGGATTGTTATGG
>CAYMZV010000090.1:0-13657 GCA_964394965.1 uncultured Chryseobacterium sp. | reverse complement strand
TGCGTGCACCCGATGTAGGTGTGAGAAAAACAGTGATGATTTCATTTTCCCCATTCGGGCTCACCGAAAAATAATGCACCTTGGACTCTTTCGCGCCACGTGTGAGTGCATACTCCTTGTCGCGCGTCACGCCGGTGACATTGAATCTTTTCACCATCGTATTTCCACGCAAGCCATCACGGTAAGCCATGTTGTACACCGTGCGGTCGTCTCCCTTTTTGAAAACGGCCATGTGAATGATGTCTTTCCCGACATAAGTTTTTTCTGCAACTTTCGTCACCATCATCACGCCGTCCCTTCTGAAAACAATGATCTCGTCGAGGTCGGAACAATCGCAAATGAATTCATCCTTCTTCAATCCGAAACCGATGAAACCCTCTTCCTTGTTGGCGTAAAGTTTCACATTGTTCATCACCACCTGACGCGCTTCGATCACTTCGAACTGGCGGATTTCGGTTTTGCGTTCACGTCCCGCTCCGTATTTTTTCTTGAGTTCCTTGAAATATTCAATTGCATATTCCACCAAATGCGCAAGGTGATGTTTCACACCTTCAATCTTGTTTTCCAAATCCTTCATCTGCTCATCCGCCTTGATACTGTCGAAGCGGGTGATGCGGATCATTGGAATCTGTGTCAGGCGATGCAAATCCTCATCGGTGATCGGACGCAACAGTTTTTTCCTGTGCGGCTTGAATCTTTCGTACAGATAGGCATACAACGTTTCACGGTCGGAATATTTCTTGAAGTCGATGTACATTTCCTCCTTGATGAAAATTTTCTCGAGGGAAGCGAAATGCCATTTTTCCTGGAGTTCCAACAATTCGATTTCCAATTCGCGTTTCAACAATTCCATCGTGCGGAACGCAGAAAGTTTCAGCATTTCATTCACACCGACGAATCGGGGTTTTTCATTTTCGATGATGCAGGCGTTCGGTGAAATGGAAACTTCGCAATCGGTGAATGCATAAAGCGCATCAATCGTTTTGTCGGTTGATGTGCCGGGTTGCAAGTGAATCATGACTTCCACAAATTCCGCTGTGTTGTCTTCGATCTTGCGGATTTTTATTTTCCCTTTTTCATTCGCGGCAATAACAGAGTCGATCAAACTTCCTGTAGTTGTTCCAAAAGGAATTTCGGTAACGATCAATGTTTTGCTGTCTTTGACTTTTATACGCGCACGCACACGGATTTTTCCGCCACGCAATCCATCATTGTAATTCGACATGTCCGCCATCCCACCCGTGATGAAATCGGGATACAGATCGGATTTCCGTCCACGCAAGGCAGCGATGGAAGCGTCAATCAATTCACAGAAATTATGCGGAAGGATTTTACACGCCAGACCAACTGCAATTCCCTCCACACCTTGCGCCAACAGCAATGGAAATTTCATCGGCATGGTCACGGGTTCACGATTTCTTCCATCGTAACTCTGTTGCCAAATTGTTGTCTTCGGATTGAACGCAACATCCAACGCAAATTTTGAAAGACGCGCTTCGATGTAACGTGGAGCAGCGGCACTGTCACCGGTAAAAATATTTCCCCAATTTCCCTGCTGGTCAATCAACAAATCCTTTTGCCCGAGCTGTACCAACGCATCACCGATGGAAGCGTCACCATGCGGATGCAATTTCATTGTCGCTCCAATGATGTTCGCCACTTTGTTGTATCGTCCGTCTTCCATTTCCCACATTGTATGCAGGATACGGCGTTGCACCGGTTTCAAACCGTCTTCGAGATAAGGAACTGCGCGTTCGAGAATTACATACGAAGCGTAATCCAGAAACCAACTTTCGTACATGCCGGAAACCATTCGCACATCCGAACGTTCTGAATGTTGCTGATCGCCGTTCTCGGAATTATTTTCCTTGTTGTCAAAAAGATCGTTGTTGTCTTTTTCGTCTGCCATTTTATTTTATGCTCTGAATTTTGTAATGATTAAACCGTTTCAACTTCCACTTTTTCCTTTCCGACAACTTCCTCCACCACATCTTTTTCCACACGCAAATTCCCGATGATGAAATCCTGGCGCTCCGGCGTATTTTTTCCCATGTAGTAAGAAAGTATTTCCGGAATGCTCGAACCGCCACCGATGATGACCGGTTCCAAACGGATGTCTTTCCCAATGAAATGCTTGAATTCGTCAGGAGAAATTTCACCGAGACCCTTGAAGCGTGTGATTTCCGGCTTCACTCCGAGTTTTGCAATCGCCGCGCGACGCTCATCTTCGGAATAACAATAAATCGTTTCCTTTTTATTGCGCACACGGAACAATGGTGTCTGCAAAATATACAAGTGACCGTTCTTCACGAGATCGGGAAAAAATTGCAAGAAGAAAGTCATGAGCAACAAACGGATGTGCATGCCATCGACATCGGCATCGGTGGAAATGACGATGTTGTTGTAACGCAAATTTTCCAAACCGTCTTCGATGTCCATAGCGGCCTGAATGAGATTGAACTCCTCATTTTCATACACGATTTTTTTTGTGAGCCCGTAAGCGTTCAATGGTTTTCCCTTCAACGAAAAAACCGCTTGCGTATTCACGTCGCGCGCTTTGGTAATTGATCCGCTTGCAGAATCACCTTCGGTAATGAAAAGTGAACTGTGCAAACGGCGTTCGTCTTTCATGTCATTGAGATGCACCCGGCAATCGCGCAATTTCCGATTGTGCAGATTCGCTTTCTTCGCACGGTCGCGCGCAAGTTTCTGGATTCCGGAAAGTTCCTTGCGTTCACGTTCACTTTGCAAAATCTTGCGGTGAAGGGCATCTGCTGTTTCCGGATTCTTGTGCAGATAGTTATCCAATTCCACTTTCAGGAAATCATAAACAAAAGTCCGCATGGACGGACCTTTCGGTCCCACATCAGGAGAACCCAATTTCGTTTTTGTCTGCGATTCAAATATCGGTTCCAACACTTTTACCGCAACAGCGGAAACAATGGAAGTGCGAATGTCAGACGCTTCATAATCCTTCTTGAAAAAATCACGGATCACTTTCACAATCGCTTCACGAAATGCAGCCTGGTGTGTTCCGCCTTGTGTCGTATGTTGACCATTGACAAATGAAAAATATTCCTCGACGTATTGTTGGTCGCTATGCGTGAGTGCAACTTCAATGTCATTTCCACGAAGATGGATGATGGGATAGACAATCGGTCCACTCAAATTTTTATCCAACAAATCCTTCAGTCCATTTTCCGACTTGATGGAATTGCCGTTGTATTTCAATGTCAATCCTGCATTCAGATAAGCGTAATTCCACAACATCTTCTCGACATACTCGTTGATGAAATGGTAATTGGCAAACATTTTTTCATCGGGACGGAAAGAAATAATCGTTCCATCGGCTTCGTCTGTTGATTTTACACGTTCGTCTTTTTCAAGAATTCCGCGCTTGAATTCGGCGATTTTCGTTTTCCCCTCTCGTATCGCCTGCACCTGAAACCATACCGAGAGTGCGTTTACGGCTTTTGTTCCCACACCATTCAATCCGACCGATTTCTTGAATGCTTCCGAATCATACTTTGCACCCGTATTCATTTTCGAAACGCAATCAATCACTTTTCCCAATGGGATTCCACGGCCGTAATCGCGTACACGCACCACTCCATCCTTAATCGACACGTCGATGGTTTTTCCATGTCCCATCACGAACTCATCAATACTGTTGTCGATGACTTCCTTGAGCAAAATGTAAATACCATCGTCAGGAGAAGAGCCGTCTCCGAGTTTTCCAATATACATCCCCGAACGGAGGCGAATGTGATCCTTCCAATCGAGCGATTTGATATTGTCTTCGTTGTAATTCGATTTTTCTGCCATCACTTTTAAAAATTACAGATTCCGGAAAATCAGGATTCCAAATTTCAAATTTTGGAATCTGTTTCTTTGTCCATTGGAATCCTTATTATAACATCATTTTTATTCCGGTCAATACGAGCATTTCAAAAAACCAGCCGAACAATGCACAGATTAAAAACACAACATAATTCATTACCCGTGCTGTTCCTTTATCCTTGCTGAATATTTTCCAGCGTTTTTTCATTTTTTTAAAGAGCCAAGTTCCGAGCAAGTACGGAATGATGAACCAGATCGTCAGGAAAAACAAAACGTATCCGATTTGTGCCATACTTACACGTTGAAACGGAAATGCATGACATCACCGTCCTGAACAATATATTCTTTCCCTTCAATGCGGATTTTCCCGTTGTCGCGGCAAGCGGCTTCGGAACCGTAATGAATGAAATCGTTGTAACCGATGACTTCGGCCTTGATGAAACCTTTTTCGAAATCCGTGTGAATCACACCGGCGGCTTCGGGTGCAGACATTCCACGCGTGATCGTCCATGCACGAACTTCCTTTACACCGGCCGTGAAATAAGTTTGCAGGTCCAACAATTTATAGGCGGAACTGATCAATTTATTTACACCCGGTTCTTCCAAACCGATCTCAGCCAAAAAGGTTTTCCGGTCATCATAACTTTCCAATTCGGCAATTTCCGCTTCCATCGCTGCCGTGATAAACATCACTTCGGCGTGTTCGTCTTTCACCACTTCCATTACCGCTGCCGTATGCTTGTTTCCTGTTTTCACTGACGCTTCATCCACATTGCACACATATAAAACAGGTTTTAACGTAAGCAAATGAAGATCATCAATGAATTTCAAATCCTCTTTGGCAATGACAACTGTACGCGCGGATTTTCCTTTCAACAATGCATCCTGCAACTGCAACAGAATCTCGTGCGTTTTTTTCGCTTCCTTGTCCACTCCCGATTTCGCCTGCTTCTCCAATTTTTTCGCGCGCTGCTCCACCGATTCCAAATCCTTGAATTGCAATTCGAGATCAATGATTTCCTTGTCGCGCACCGGATTCACCGACCCATCCACATGCACCACATTCGGATCATCGAAACAACGCAACACGTGAAGAATGGCATTGCACTCGCGGATATTTCCCAAAAATTTATTTCCCAAACCTTCGCCTTTGCTCGCACCTTTCACCAATCCGGCAATGTCAACGATTTCAATGGTAGTGGGAACGATGCGTTCGGGTTTTACCAATTCGGAAAGTTTATTCAAGCGTTCATCGGGCACTGTGATGACACCCACATTCGGTTCGATAGTGCAAAAAGGAAAGTTCGCCGCTTGCGCCTTTGCATTAGACAAGCAATTGAACAAGGTAGATTTCCCCACATTCGGAAGTCCGACAATACCACACTTTAATGCCATAAATTATTTTCGGTTTTATCCACCGAAGCTTTTTTTGCGTGGTGGAGTTACAAATTAAAGGACGATTCTTTGAAATCGCTCTTCAAGGGGGCAAAAATACATTTTCAAAATCGTGTTGATGATTGTTGAATGGTGACAGAATCGTTCAGTTTTCAACAACGGACGAATGTTATTAACAGAACGAAAGCGCCCGAGGTAAAGACTTTACTTTTGGCGACGGGTTGGTTGTCGGTTATCCGTGTCAACTATTCGTAAAAAATAATTGGGAAATAAATGACGGAAACCAAGGAAACAACAACTGACAACCGACAATCGACAACTTTTTCTATGTCTACACAAAAAGAGCTTGAAAGCATTTGTTCACAAGTGCGCCGTGATATTGTCAGAATGGTGCATGCCGTGAATTCCGGTCATCCAGGCGGATCATTGGGTTGCACAGAATTTTTCGTGTCGATGTATTTTGAAATCATGAAACACGATCCGAAAAAATTCACGATGGATGGAATCGGTGAAGATCTTTTTTTCCTTTCGAACGGACACATCTCCCCTGTTTTTTACAGCACGCTTGCACACGCTGGATATTTTCCGATTTCCGAATTGAAAACTTTCAGGAAATTGAATTCAAGGTTGCAAGGTCATCCCACTACGCACGAACATCTTCCCGGTGTGCGTGTGGCGTCGGGTTCTCTCGGGCAAGGCATGTCGGTCGCCATTGGAGCGGCATTGGCAAAAAAATTAAACAAGGATGATCGCACAGTTTATTCATTGCACGGAGATGGAGAATTGGATGAAGGGCAGATTTGGGAAGCGGCCATGTATGCGGCAGGAAATAAAGTTGACAATCTGATTTGTACGGTTGATGTGAATGGTCAGCAGATTGACGGTTCAACAGACAAGGTGATGCCACTGGGTGATCTTGAGGCGAAATTCAAGGCGTTCGGATGGGATGTTTTGAAAATTGCGAATGGCAACAACATTGCTGAAGTGGTTTCAGGATTGAAAAATGCAAAATCACATACTGGAAAGGGCAAACCGGTCGTTATACTTATGAAAACGGAAATGGGCGCCGGTGTGGATTTCATGATGGGATCGCACAAATGGCATGGAGTTGCGCCGAATGATGAACAACTGGCACAGGCTTTGAACCAGCTTCCGGAAACGAGTGGTGACTATTAGCCCCATGAAAAAAAGAAACGTGATTTCCAGATTGAAAAAAATCCTTCTCGCCGCCATTATTTTCTTTTCTGTCGGTGTTGCCAATGCCCAATCACCAACTTACACCCCCCAATTAACCCGGATACTTTTTGTTTTCGATGCATCGTTCAGCATGTATGGAACGTGGCAATCGGGAATGAAAATCGATATTGCAAAAAAACTCTTCAACCAATTCCTCGACAGTCTCAAGAACGTAAAGAATCTCGAAGTCGGTTTGCGTTGTTTCGGACATCAGCACAATCTCCAACCCGTTCGTGATTGCGAAGACACGAAACTGGAAGTTCCCATTGGCAAGCCGACCGTTGCCGTACCTGCCATGGAGGCAAGGATGGAAACGGTTGTTCCGCGCGGTACCACTCCCATCGCCTACACACTTTTGCAATGCGCAAATGATTTTCCAACCGATGGAAAAACATCACGCAACATCATCATCATGATCACCGACGGCATTGAGGAATGCGATGGCGATCCGTGTGCGGTTTCACTTGCCTTGCAGAAAAAAGGGGTGATCCTGAAACCATTCATCATCGGCATTGGGCAGACATTCGATTATTCTTCGCTGAATTGCATCGGGAAATTATATGATGTGACAGATGAAGCCACATTCACCAATATCTTGAATATCGTCGTTTCCCAAGCGATGAACAGTACCACAGCGCAAGTGAATCTTCTCGACATTTTTGGAAAACCAACGGAGACAGATGTGGCGATGACATTTTACGATCAGCAAACGGGAGCCATCCGTTACAATTACATGCATACGCTCAATGATCGAGATCTCCCGGATACAATTGTTTTGGATCCGCTCAGTACCTACAAATTGGTCGTGCATACGATTCCCGAAGTGGTGAAGGAAAATATTACGATCATTCCCGGACGGCACAACATCATTCCTGTTGATGCCCCCCAAGGATTTTTGAATCTGGAGGTTTCGGGAATAAACAATTACCAGCGTCTGCAATGCATCGTTCGAAAAGCGGGAACCATGACAACCATCAACGCGCAGGATTTCGGGAGAACGGAAAAATACATTTGCGGGAAATACGATATTGAAATCCTCACACTCCCTAGAATTTACATGTACAACGTTGACATCGGGGAAAGAAAAACCACATTGATTCAAATTCCACAGGCGGGAATCGTAAATGTTTTCAAACCCGCAGAAGGTGTTGGACAGATTCTGATGGAAGACAAAAACAATCTTACATGGGTTTCCAACCTCAACAGCAGTTTGCTCAACGAAAATATTGTGCTGCAGCCCGGAACCTATCACGTTATTTTCCGGACAAAATCCGCTCACGAAACAATTTACACCACCGAACGGATTTTCAAAATCGATCCGGGTGGAATGGTAACTGTGAAACTTTATTAAAACACAAAACAGTTGAAATGTTTCAACCTTTCAACTTTCAAACCTTTCAACTTCTCAAAATGAAATACGCCACTACAGAAAAAAAAGATACCCGTTCCGGATTCGGTGCGGGACTATCCGAACTCGGAAAAAAAAATCAGAATATCGTTGCGCTTTGTGCCGACTTGACGGGGTCGCTGAAAATGGATGCATTCCAGAAAGATCATCCCGACCGTTTTTTCCAGGTTGGAATTGCCGAAGCGAACATGATCGGTTTGGCTGCGGGATTGACCATCGGCGGAAAAATTCCTTTCACAGGAACCTTTGCCAATTTTTCGACAGGCAGGGTGTATGACCAGATCCGTCAATCGGTGGCTTATTCGGGAAAAAATGTAAAAATCTGTGCCAGCCACGCAGGACTTACGCTCGGCGAAGACGGTGCGACACATCAAATCCTGGAAGACATCGGGCTAATGAAAATGTTGCCTGGCATGGTGGTCATCAATCCTTGCGATTACAATCAGACAAAGGCTGCCACACTTGCCATTGCTGAATATCAGGGTCCCGTGTATTTGCGTTTTGGCCGTCCTTCCGTCCCGAATTTTACACCTGCCGATCAACAATTTGAAATCGGAAAAGCGGTGATGCTTTACGAAGGAACCGACGTTTCCATTTTTGCAACGGGACACCTCGTTTGGAAAGCCATTGAGGCGCAGGAAATCCTCGGCAAAAAGGGCATTTCGGCTGAAATTATTAATATCCATACCATTAAACCTTTGGATGAAACGGCAGTCATACAATCAGTAAGGAAAACCCGATGCGCCGTTTCAGCGGAAGAGCACAATAAATTCGGGGGACTCGGGGAAAGCATTTCACATGTGCTGACCAGCGAATTTCCCGCACCGCTCGAGATGGTTGCAGTGAACGATTCCTTCGGAGAAAGTGGAACGCCCGATGAACTCATGAAAAAGTACGGGTTGGACACACCGGATATCGTGAATGCTGCACTCCGCGCTATTGGCAGAAAAATGGCTTAGGAAGAAATCATTTTCTAACTTCGGCTGTATCGGGTTCCTGAAAACCGGTGCAGCCTTTTTTATGGACGAGATAAGCGACAAAGAACTCATTGCACAATTCCGTGATGAAAAATCACGGCAGGGAGCATTCCGTAAAATCGTGGAGCGCTATCAAAAAAGATTGTACTGGCACATCAGGAGAATGTTGCTCGACCATGATGATACCGATGATGTGTTGCAGAATTGTTTTATAAAAGCGTGGAAAGGGTTGGACAATTTCAAGGAGGATTCACAACTCTATACGTGGCTTTACCGTATCGCAACAAATGAAACGTTGAGTTTTATCCGCCAGCAGAAAGCGGATCGTTATGTCAGGTTCGGTGATGTGGAACAGAGCATTGAAAGTAAACTGGAAGACGACAATTATTTCAACGGGGATGCAATCCAGAAAAAATTACAAGTGGCGATTGCACAACTTCCCGAAAAACAAAGACTCGTTTTCACGATGAAATATTTTGAAGACATGAAATATGAAGACATGTCCGCAGTGCTTGAAACTTCGGTGGGAGCCTTGAAAGCCTCTTACCATCATGCCGTAAAAAAAATAGAAGCCTTCATTCGTGCAACGGATGATTTGACACATTGAAAACAGATACAAGAACCAAGACATGAGATTTATAATTATAAATCCGGAATCAATACAATGAACGAGCATAACGACATAAACCTTCCTGCCGATTTCGATGATTTGTCGAAACATGCGCCGATGCTGGAAAAGCTGCGGGGCAAGGGAGATGGTTTTGCCGTTCCTGAAAATTATTTTTCCGAATCGTTGGAATTGATAGAGGCGAAAACGGTTCTTCCGGAGAAAGACGGTTTTGCCGTTCCTGAAAATTATTTTGAAGATTCAGTGGAATTGCCGGTTGTCGATTTGCGATTGATGGTTGGTAACGATAAGAATTCAGGGTTCACCGTTCCTGAAAATTATTTTGAAGAATTGGCGGAAAGGATAATCGCAATTGTTTCGCTGTCGGATATTGAAAACCCGTTCACCGTTCCGGAAAATTATTTCGAAAAACTGACGGATGAGATTGCAGCCTTGGCAAATATCTCCTCGCTTAAAAATCCGGAAGCGTTTGAGGTTCCCGCTGGATATTTTTCCGAATTGGATGAAACGTTGAATACAACTCTCGCGCTTGACAATTTGAAACAGGACGAAGGTTTTGCCGTTCCCGATGGTTATTTCGGAAAATTGGGAGACTCCATCCTGTCACGGATTGCAATGCAGGAGATGCATTCGGGAAGTGATGCGGATGTTCCCAACGGATATTTCGATACGCTTGCAGACCGCATTTCTGCGCGCATTGCGGAAGAGGAATCCAATGCGTCAACAGTTCCGTTGAATGATGACAAGAAGAAAAAAATAGCCGAACGTGGAAGGATAATTGTTTTTGCCGAAGTGCTCAAGCGTTATGCACGCCCGCTTTCCGTTGCGGCTTCCGTTGCATTGGTAATCGGGGTTAGCATCTGGTTTTTCAACCGCAGCAATGGTGGAAATGCGGAACAAGATAATATTGCAAACAATACGGCACAATCAAAACATCAGCTGCAGATTCAACCTGTAATTCCACAACAGAAAAAAGATTCCGTCATTCCGCAACAGCAAATTGCCGTTGTGAAAACAGAAAAACATAATTACCACAAGTCAGTAAACCTTTCTCATGATGCAGTAGTCAAAGTTGAAAAGAAAGACATCATGGAACAGGCTGACTTACTCGATGAAAGTTCACTTGCAGATGCAGTAAGCGCACAGAACAGCACAATAAAAAATCCGGATGATAAATTCCTCAATCAATCGATGAAAGATTATCTCCTGAATGACAATGCCGACCCCGGCGCTTACATCAACAACGACAAGTAGCGACAATGAAAAAATTTCTACTCATATTAATCACGAGTCTCGCTTTCCTTGCGACTGACCTTTCCGCCCAAACCGGAACGGCACAGAAAGCGAAACCCGATTCTGTACAGACGACAGCGGGCGCTGAACGTGTGCAGGCGCTCAAGGTTGCCTTCATTACCAAACGCCTCGATCTCACTTCAGAGGAAGCTGAAAAATTCTGGCCGATTTACAATGAGTATTCCGACAAACGCGATGCCGTTAGAAAACAATTGCAAGCGGATTATAAAATGACACGCGACCAAGCCGATCAACTCACTCCCGATCAATTGTCGAAGCTGGTGGATGATGAAATGGCGTTGAAACAACAGGATGTGGCTTTGCAAATGGAAATGAATGATAAATTGAAAAAGGTTTTGCCTCCGAAAAAATTGGCGCAACTTTATGTGGCGGAAGAGGATTTCAAAAAAGAACTGCTACGTATCCTTACCGAAGACAATAAACAAGGCACAGGAAACAAATAACATTATGCGAAATATCCGCACAGGCTTTTTCCTCTTTTGCTGGAGTATTCTTTTTATTCCGACAGGAAAATTATTTGCCTTTTCCGGAGATTCGCTTTTGTCGAAGGACTCGCTCAACACCGCTGAAGCCGATTTCAGGCTTCCCAAACCGCATGTGGCACGCAACTACATCCGTCCGTGCGTGTACGTGAATTATTTTACAACGGGTTCCAATCCCACGAGAGGAACGCTTCACCCTTTTTATGACAAAGGCATCGATGCGCATTTGGGAAATTATAAATTCTCGGAAGCGAATCTGGGCCTTTATGTTCCGCTTTACACACATACGAAATTTGTCGGAAGTGACAGCACAGACATCAATACATTTCATCTGCTGATGACGATGAATGGTTTGTCCGACATGCCCGATTTCACCGGTCTCGCCAAACAACATAAACTATACAAACTCGGTGTTGGTGCAAGGATAATTTATGGATTCGGTTCCCGATTCGTTTTGTTTTATGACGCTTCGCCTTATGTTGTCGGTGACAGATACAATTCGCAGCAAACACAACAATTCAGGCTTGCCAGTTCGGTTGTACTGAATATCATGGTCAATCCGTATTTCAGTTGGCGCATTGGGGCAACTAAAACCTACCTTTTCGGTAACCGGAATTATTTGCCGATGATCGGTTTCCGCGCAGGGAAATTGGACAGCAAATTTTATTTCTCATTTCAACTTCCACGATACATTTCATTCAATTTCCAACCCACTCCAAAATTTTCATGGAGCATTTACAGCAGGGCTTATGGCGGATTATACAACATGAGCAATGGCGACAGCATTTACAACGGAAGGGATTCCGCCATTCGTTTTGGACAGACAGGATTGGCAAACGGAGTGCGGCTCGATTTCAGGACAGGCCCTGATTTTTCATTCTTCGTTTCATCCGGTTTCGCAGTGAACAATGTCATTCGCTTCTATTCCTTTTCTTACAATCACGATCACAATCAACAACCGTTCATCCCCTTCTACAAAAGCCGTCAGGATCCAACCCTATTCTTGAATTTCGGATTGACTTGGCGTTTCGGTGAATCGAAAAGATCGACAGGGAATTATCTGATGTACGATATTTTTTCCCTGAACAACGACTTTGATCCGGGCGATAACAACATGGGGCCGGGCAATGGCGACATCACGCCGAAAGAACAAATGAAAAAAGTGCAATACAAGGATGTGGTGGATTTGATTGACGATACGGATTTGTATTAGTTGTACCAGATACGAAATGGTTACGGAAAAATCCCGAAACTGAATTTCAAGTACCTCCCTTTTCGTAGTTTCGTAAAATTCGTATTTCGTACACAATGGAAATGTTCCGTTCAAGATTGGCTCCAACCGTAAGTGGATTTCTCCACATGGGAAATGCCTTTTCTTTTTTGCTGACTTCACTGATTGTACAAAAAAACAACGGCAAACTTTTCTTGCGGATTGATGATGCGGATTCGGACAGGAACAGAAAAGAATTTCTCGAGGATATTTTTGAAGGATTGAATTTTTTAGAAATCCATTGGGATGAAGGTCCGCGCGATGCCAATGATTTCAACAGGAATTTCCTGCGCCAGAATAGAATGCCGATTTATTTGGATGCCTTGAAAAAACTGATTGCAAACGGTCACGTTTTCGCCTGCACTTGCTCGCGCAAACAATTGCAGCACATCGGCGGACGATATCCGGGTACATGCGAACACAAGAAAATCCCGATCGACACTCCCGGGGCGGTTTTGAGAATGCGCGTTGAAAAAGGAACAATTGTGAATTTTCACGATGAACATCTTGGCGAACAGAAAATAAATCTCGATGAAACAATCGGTTCATTTGTCATCCTGAAAAGGGATCACACGCCCGGCTACCATTTGTTTTCCGTGATGGATGATTTGCATTTCAAGATCAATTACATTGTGAGGGGAAGCGATCTCATCCCTTCTTCCGCCGCCCAGATTTATCTTGCGGAAAAATTATTCAACAATGATTTCTACAAAATGAAATTCTTTCATCATGTCTTGATCCCCGATGAGCATGGGCAAAAACTTTCGAAATCGGAAAGTGCGCTTTCATTGAAGACAATGCGTGAAAACGGTTTGACGAAAGAGGATGTGATGCTCAAACTGAAACCGCTGCTTGATCTGGAGAAATGGTAACTTCGGATTCCAATTCTTACAAACTCGAACCCAATTGAACACTTTCTTTTTTCCTGATCTCTCCTCCGACCTTGTCACTCTTGATGAAGATGAGTCGAAACATGCCGTTCGTGTCTTGAGGATGAAAATCGGCGATGAGTTGATGCTGGTGGACGGAAAAGGAACGCGTGCGTATGCCGAAGTGAGTGATGACCATCCCAAACGTTGTACGTTGCAAATCAAGAAAAGGGAAACG
>CAYMZV010000089.1:0-13780 GCA_964394965.1 uncultured Chryseobacterium sp. | reverse complement strand
CAGTGGCACTTTGTGAAACTGTTCCTGCATTGACTGCCGTAGGTGCTGCAACTCCATTACTGTTTATTACCGGACCTCCTGCATTTGCAGGAGCAGACTGAACCTGTGATTGGCTTCCTGTTGCTGAACGGTCTGCATTTTCTGCACGGGAAAAATCACTTCCGTTTTTCTTTGCCGATTCGTCGGCTATTGTTTTTGTAGCGACGTTTTGTTGCACTTCCGCTTTTTCATTGGCATCATCTTCTTTTGCAACGGTGGTTGGTTTTGCCAGATTCACTTCATTGTCGGTCGCAAAATTCTGAACGGGAGCTTTGTCTTTTTCCTCATTC
This sequence comes from uncultured Chryseobacterium sp., assembly GCA_964394965.1. GTDB lineage: Bacteria > Bacteroidota > Bacteroidia > Palsa-965 > Palsa-965. Next base: position 13,451 of record CAYMZV010000089.1, on the reverse strand, counting down.
ACTGCAAGATCAGATGAAGCCACATCCGCATCACTTTGTGTCGTGCCATCCGTTGCAGGAGAAATTTTCGAATAGCCTACGGCTTTTGAATTCTCGAGTTCCGTTTTTTGCTCAACGTGATTAGAATAAGGCTGATCGCCCTGTGCATTTGTTACGGGTGCATTCGAATTCGTTTTTGGAAATTTCTCATCCTTCAAGGCGGATGCCGATGGCGAAGAGATGGAATCCGTTACACGGGCATTGTTTATTTCCTGATTTGGAAGTGTTGCCAGGGATGAATCCGCACTTCGATTGTCTGCAAGTTTCGCTTCCGGTTTGTCATTGAAAAGGCTCAACTTCATGACAACTGCAATGCCGATCACCAAAAGGATGGCGGCGGCAATGGAGTAGAAAGAAAGTTTATTCGGACGTAACGGAATTATTTTCGGTTCCTTCTCCTCCTCTGTTTTTCCTGAAATACTGTCGGGGGAAAAAGCCGCGACTTTATCGCGATGTTTTATTTTTTCAAATCCTTCCAGCGCATCGCTGCACAAACTGCAATCGAGCAAATGTTTTTCGGCGCGATACATTTCGGAAGCAGACAACTTCCCATCGATGTAATCGAAAAGCTGTTGCTCCGTCAGGCATTTGTCTTCGGGCAGAAAAGGATATGTGCGTTGATCAGGCATTTTTATTCTTACTCATCAGTATTTTTAAATTCCGTTTTCCATTCTGGATAAAACTTTTCACCTCATTCAGCGAAAATCCTGTCAATTCGGAAACTTCGCGATAGCATTTCATTTCAAGGTAGAAAAGTTCGAGGCAACGGCGTTGGTTTTCGCCGAGACCATCCAGACTGTCTTCCATTTCCCTTAGTTGTAATTCGGTGTCACTTACACCTTCAGGATGCAGTGATATTTCGGATTCCATAAGTCCGGACAAATCTTTTTTCAACTCCTGTTGATTGGCGAGTTTGCTTTTTCGCGAGCGCAAATACATGAGGCATTCATTTTTTGTCACAGTATAAAGCCACCCCTTGAATTGTTCAACATTGTGACGTTGCAAATCGCGCAATAACTTTTCAAACACTTGCATCTGTACATCTTGACTTTCATCTTCGTCGGCGAGATATTTCATGCACACACCAAAAACAAGATGGCGATAACGCGTAAATAATTCCCCTATGCAGATGTTGTCGCCCGTTTCGCGGAAACGATTGACTAATTCTGCGTCACTGAGACTTTTGATATCGGAGGAGAATTCGACCACGGGCAAAATGCAATGACGAAGTTACAAAATCGGTTGTCAGTTGTCGGTTGACAGTTATCGGTTATGGTTAGTGGAAATAAAAATAATCTTGCTTTCATTGTACGAATTGAAATCTCATAAGCCCAACTATTTGTTTTACCCTCTGTTTGGTTAAATTTGCCAGTTAATAAGCGGTTATTAATGTAACTAATTGATAATCAGCATTCAATTATTGTTCAAATCGCCAACCCCATTATTCGGCATAATAAATGCAAAACCGAGGCAAGTCCCTAACATAACATCTCGATTTATGAAACGAATTCTTACACTGTTAGTCCTCTTCGCAGCAATGCTGCAAATGACGGCACAAACCACAACTGCATCTTCGACAACCACCCCCGGTGCACACCGTCCGCTTTGGGTTGGTTTGGACATGGGTGGATCATGGCAATCGAGCGACATGAAAGCTGTCGGCGGAATTGCCTGGAGTTTTACTTTATCGCGCTATTCCAGCTTGGCTAAAACAGGTCCGCTTTATTTCGGATGGCGTTTCCGTTTTCTGGATGGCCGTGACTACGGTTACAATTATCACAGGCTTTATGGTCTTGACAGTGATCCTGTTTTAAGTGGCGGTCCAACAAATTATGCAACACCCACTGCAACAAATGACGGTTATGTTTTCAGCAATTATAAATTCCGCAACGATGAGTTCGCCTATGAAGTAATAGTGGGAAGCAATGGTTTGCGCAAACATGGTGTTTTGCTTTATGGTTTCGGTGGAATCGGATTGGATCATTGGAGAACGACAACCAATCAGTTGGACGCTTTCGGACAGCAATACGATTACAGTTCGATAAATACGAATGGAAATGATGCCATTGTTGGCAATCAACTGAAAGCATTGTGGCAAAATGGAAACTATGAAACAGTTGCGAATGGAAGTACGTCGTCTGGCAAATGGAATTTCATGCCATCGGCAGGAATAGGTTTTGGATATCAATGGTCCAATGCCGTTGCACTTGGTGTAGAACATCGCACCACTTGGGCATTGAACGATTACATCGATGGCGTTGCCCACAATTCGGCAGGACAAAAAACCTCGAATGACGTTTACAATTACGATGGATTTTTTATCCGTTGGACTTTCGGCCGCTCGAGCAGTTCTTCCAATACGACAAGAAACAATCCTCCTCCTCCAAATAATCCGAACAACTATACCAATCAAACCACTTATCCGAACAACAACCAAACCTCTTATCCAAACAACAATAACACGACTGTTGTCACCAATCCGTATTACCCGAATAATAACGGAACACAGAATCCAATTTATTATCCGCCGACTGTTCGTTTTGTAAATCCGACAATGGATCCTTACTCAACAACGATTCCGAACCAGCAATTGGTGGTGCAGGTTACACACGTGAGTTACTCCAGCCAGATTACGTTGATGATCAACAACCAGATCAGCACGAATTTCAGTTTCAATCCGAATACGAATACGATGGTGTTCAATCACACCTTGCAGCCCGGAACAAACGTGTATCAGGTTACCGCAAGCAACAGTGCAGGAAACGCTTCTGCCGTTCAAACCATCATTTTGGAAAGCGGACAAGTCACAACGAACACTTCAACAACATTGCCTCCGTCTGTGATCATCGACAATCCTGCAACCGATCCATACAATTCATTGACTCCAACAACAAATGTTTCGGCAACCGTGTTGAATGTAACTTCCGTTTCAGGAATTGAAGTCCGCAGAAATGGAGTGGGAATCAATGGATGGTCATTCGATCCGAATACACACCTTGTCACTTTTGTTGCCAACCTACAAACAGGAAGCAATCTGTATGAAGTGATTGGAACCAACAATGATGGAAGCGCTTCCGATGCCGTGACAATCGATTACACTTATAATCCCGGACCGACAGCGCAGCCACCGGTTGTAACCATTACAAATCCATCGGCTTGTCCTTACACAACCAAATCCGCAAACATCACCATCACTGCAAACATTACAAATGTTACGGCAGCAAATCAGGTGACAGTTGTATTCAACAACCAGAATATCCCGCAATTCGGTTTTGTGAACAATGGAACTTACGCCACGATAAACTTCCCGATTGTATTGAGCGCAGGCAACAATCCATTTACGATTACCGGAACAAATTCCGTGGGAACAAACAGCAAATCGTGCAATGTCATTTACAAGGCGGCAACACAACCTCCTGCTCCTCCGATTGTGAATATCACTTCGCCTTCAACAAATCCATACACAACACTAACCGCAACTTATACTGTTGACGCAACGGTGTTGAATGTAAACAGCCAGAGTGAAATCACCGTTACACAGAATAATGCAACGGTTTCAAATTGGACCTACAGCATGTCGACACACAATTTGATTTTGCCGGCAACGTTGAATGCGGGAAGCAATGTGTTCACCGTTACTGCATCGAACATCAACGGCAGCGATACAAAATCAACGACGATCATTTATTCTTCGCCTGCACTTGCACCACCGATTGTGAATATCACACAGCCATCCGCTGACCCGCTCATCACATCAACGATGAACCAGACATTGGTGGCGGAAGTTCTGAACGTGAACAGTCAGAGTGAAATTACAGTTACGCAATTCATGGGCGGTTCCATTCCGTTCTCTTATTCGGCATTGACACACATGGTAACATTCAGTGTGACATTGGCGCAGAATTCACAACAGTATATTGTTACTGCAACCAATGCGGCCGGAACAGCAAGTGACCACACGACCATAAAATATGTGGCAACGAGCAATGGAAGTACAACAGGCAATGTGGGTACTGGCACAGCAACACGTCCGACCGATGGTGGCGGTGGCGGCACGCTCAATCCGACAGGCGGCAATTACAATCAGAATCAAGCTGCGCGAATCGGATTCACATTGAAATTCCCGGAATCGGAAACCTACACTACCAATACGGCTACACTTCCTGTAACAATGATCGGGGAAGGCATTATCAGTGTTTCGGACATCAGCATTCGTGTCAACAACGTTCATATCCTTTCTTACAATTATGATTTGAATACGAACGTACTTTCCTTCAATGCAAGTTTGGTCAGCGGTGCAAATCAGATTATCGTTTCCGCACAAAATACAAATGGAAGCACCTCGGTTACGCTGAATGTGACTTTGGAAGGAACGCGAAACACGAACACCAATAATACAACTACCGGAAGGGAAAACGCGAATGGAAACCAACCGAACGGCGGCGGAAGGGGAAATTCAACCACCACTACACCGACGACGCATCCACAAACACAACCAACCGAACCAAATCAATCGACGCCAAAACCACAAACACAACCACAGACGCAACCAACACCGCGGACAGTTACAAATCCGACACCTGCAAAACCTGCACCGGCGAAACCTGCGCCTTCAAAACCATCGGCAACAACAACGGGAAGAGGCAATACGCAAGTAACAACTCCCGCAAAACCGAGATAATTATTTTTTGACCGGTGTCCTGAATTGACGAGGCGCGGTTGCCCAATCAGATTAAAAACTGATAGGCACCGCGCCTCTTTCGTTTGCGGAAATCAATCTTGTGTTGTCATCTTGTTGCGTTGGATTTGAAAACCAACGGCATTAACCAAACAACCCATGAATCAACGGAAGCAACTCTTGATGTCATCCTGCAAAACGAATTTCCAAAAATCAGTTTGTGAAAATTTTTCCCCGCACAAGTAAGCGCACCCATTTGCAAGCGACGATTCCGCAATTTGCCGGTCGCCGTTTTCGGAAAAACAAAGGATTTGTGAAGTGGAAAATATTTTTTTACAGATGGAAAGCGACGAATTGAAATGGAAATTGTTTTTTGATGCGGCAAGGATGACCAATTGCGGAGACACCAAATCAATCTGATGACGAAAATGGAATAGGGTGGAAGAGGTGGTTTTTTCCGGCATCCGAAAAGTCCAAATGCTGAATCCCGATGTTGGCTCAACGGTAATGTTTCCGATTTGCGGACTTTTGCTTCCGTCGATGGTGATCATCGCAGAATCGGAATTCATCGGCCAAGTCAGTAGATGCCAATTGCCGTCATCCGAAATGTTTTGTCGCATCACAACATTCGTATCGGCGGAAAATGTGGAAATGATTTCCGGGAATTCATTTTTGTAAATGATGCGGATGAGGGAATTCCGTTCTGGAGAATTCCGTTTGCATTGCACCCAACCGTTGATGTAATCGTGATGTGGAGAATCGGAATTCAGGTTGATGAAAGTTGAGGGGCGATTGAAAGGTGAAATGGAATTGTTTGGCAAAGGCGACCAATTGTTGCTCCATTGCCACGAACATTCCGTTCTCGGATCATGGAATAAATTACGGAGAACAGCTGCAATGGAATCACGCAACGGTAAATCATTCGGGTCATCGGAAACTACAGCGATACGGATGATGGAATCATTTTTCCTGTCGCTGTAAACCTGTTTCCACATTTTGCGGAACAAGGCAAGTGAATGCGGTGAGTGAATGATTTTCCCTTCCGGCAATTCCATTTGCAATTCATGCGTTCCGGTCGACCTGAAAGAATAGCAGAGATAAACGGACAGTTGCATGAAAACCATCATGAACAAAAAAGTAAAAAAATATTTGTTGATTCTCTTCATGTTCAATTGAATGTTCCCACATAATATTTCGAGAATTCATTTCCAGCTTCGCGGTAACTTATCTTGAAACGGTTTTTTCCGAGTAGGGTCACATAATCCATCGCAGTGAATCCACAGCAACCATCCTGTTCCACTTCACGGACGATTTTCCATTGCCTGTTTTTCATCGTGTACAAAAAACCGGTAGCTGAACAACTCCGTTCACGAATCGCCACAAGATAGATTTCACAACCGCCATCATTGTCAATGTCATTCACATTTTCAAGATGCGCAACACGATTGAATTCATCCGGCAATTCGATCGATGGAATCAAATGATTGAAACGGATAAAAACTTTTCCACTGTCTTTTTGCAAATGACCAATCGTTACATACGCCGAATCGTTTTCGCGATCGTTGTCATAATCGCCTTTTGTCCAAAGATCCCTGTATCTGCTTTGATACGATTCCAACAACCGATTTCTCCTTTGCAAATATTCCGGTTCACGAAACGGTGACGGAAAACAGAATAGGAGAGCGGTGCCGATCAGAATGAAAAACAGCGGAATGAAACGGAAGAGCATGACACGAATGTAGATTGTGTGTCATGCTTTATAGGAAGGGATTGAATAAGTGATTGTGATTTCCGAAAATATGGGAAACATCTTCGGATAATTGAATGTCGAACATCGAATGTCGAGTGTGGATGTTGATGCGGATTTTGTCCTATTGAATATTTTTAGACCTTTGCCGACCGTTTTAAAATTATATTGTTTGGAAATTTATTTATGGAAAAAAAGAAATTTGACCTGCAAGAGAGACTGATAGACTTCTCAATTGCCACTATTGAAGTTTCAGAATCACTTCATTCCGGTTTTGCTGCAAAACATGCAGGAGGACAATTGATTCGTTCGACACTTCGCCGGTTTTGAATTATGGTGAAGCGCAAAGTGCAGAATCCCGGGCTGATTTTATTCATAAAATGAAAATTTGCCTGAAGGAATTAAGGGAAACCATCATTGCGTTGAAAATCACCGGGAGGAAGCCGTTGACAAATAATATTGAAATTGTAAATAAGGAAATAATTGAATGCAATGAACTCATTTCGATTTTTGTAAAAAGCATTCAAACTGCAAATAAAAACAGACTCAGCTAATTACTTCAACATTCGTTGTTGAATGTTCGATATTCGACATTCATTATTTCTGTTTCTTAAGAAAGTCCAAGCGCCTTCAGCAGGTCATCTTTCTTGCGAACGCTCACGGGCACATGCGCGTTATCATCCATGAGCGCATATCCGCCATCGTGCTTGATGAATTCTTTCAGGTGTTCGAGATTGATCAGATGGGAATGATGCACGCGTACGAATCCGCTCGGTTCCAAAAGGTCTTCATATTCCTTCAACGTTTTTGTCACTACAATCTGTTTCTTGTCTTTCAGGAAAAATGTGGTGTAATTCCTTTCCGATTCACAGCGGATAATGTCACTGATATTTACAACCTGCACCCGGTCGGCCGAATTCAGTGCGAGACGTTTCAGGGAAGCGGTTCCCGAGGAACGGAAATGTTCAGAGAGCAATTTCAAATTTTCGGAAATGGATTGTTTCTTTTTTTCGTGTGAAAGTTTTTCAACCGCAGCAACCAACTCGTCGGGATCAACCGGTTTCAACAAATAATCAAGTGCGGAAAATTTGATGGCGCGTATTCCGAAATTATCCATTCCCGTAGTGAAAATCACTTTCGTTTCCGTTTCCCCCAATTGTTCGAGCAAACCGAAACCATCCCCGTCACCCAATTCAATATCCAGAAAAACAACATCGGGTTGCAACTCGCGCAGCATTTTCAAGCCATCCGCCATGCTTCCCGCCTGACCGATGAGTTGCACATCCGTACAATACCTTTTCAAATCGGCGGATAAACTTTCTCTCGCTTCGGGAGAGTCGTCAACGATTACGGCTTTTATCATTCTGGAAAAGAATTTTAGGATAAAGTGATTTTGGGTTGCAGGTTTTACGAATGGCAATGTACGATTTGGAAATTATTTTACGGTTATTCTCGCACTTCCTTTTTTTATCAATTTCCCGAACGATTCCAATTTCAATCCGAGGGATTCGCAAACCTTTTGGAATTCTTTTTCATAGCCGTTTTCCACTGCCACCAATAATCCCCCGCTGGTTTGTGGATCGCAAAGAATGGGAAGATTATCCGTCACACCTTCGATTCCCCCGTAATAACCGCTCCAGTTACGTGTCGTGATTGCCGGTACACAATTCTGACTGATGTAAAAGTCAACATTCGGCAGAGTGGGGATTTTCGAAAAAATTATTTCCGCCGACAGGTTGCTGCCATCCGCCATTTCGCCAAGATGCCCGAGCAAACCGAAACCGGTTATATCCGTCATCGCTTTTACGTAAGGAAGTTTTCCGAAAATTTCGCCCGGTTTATTCAAACTCAACATCGTTTCCATTGCAAGCGTGAAATCTTCCGCTTTCACGATTCCCTTTTTCTGCGCGGTTGTAAAAATTCCAACACCAAGCGGTTTTGTCAAAAACAGCGAACAGTTTTCCATTGCAGTTGAATTCTGTTTCAGGTTTTTTATTTCCACTTCACCGGTTACCGCCAAACCAAAAATCGGTTCGGGATTGTCGATGCTGTGTCCGCCGGCCAATGGAATTCCCGCTTCGGCACAAATTTTCCGTGCACCTTCCAAAACTTTTCCCGCAAGTTCCACTGGAAGTTTATCGATCGGCCAACCCAAGATCGCAACGGCCATTAACGGTGTTCCTCCCATTGCGTAAACATCGGAGATTGCATTTACGGAAGCGATTCTTCCAAAATCAAAAGCGTCATCCACAATCGGCATGAAAAAATCCGTTGTGGAAATGATTGCGCGGCCGTTTCCAATATCGAAAACAGCGGCATCATCTTTTTTATCGTGACCGACCAATAAACGTTTATCATGTGGAGACGCTGCCGAACTTTTCAAAATCGTATCGAGTACAGCCGGTGCAATCTTGCAACCGCATCCCGCTCCGTGGGAAAAATGGGTCAACTTGATTTCTGGAATTTCGTTGGTCATGGTAATTTGTAATTTGAAATTATTTCGGAGCGGAAGTTTTTCCTTTCCATCATCAATCATCCTGCTCCGAGGGAGTCCTTTGGACTGTCACCTCGGCTGAGCTCGGCTCCATCAGGTGTATTTTCGATCATTTCCTTTTTAATTTTTCTCACATTCCATGTCTCGAATCCTCCTCCAAAATAAGTTGGGCATTCTTTTCCGGATCACCCGTTTCGCATGCAATGAAATTCACCCCTTCGTATTTCCGTTCGCGCTGGGGAAAATCATACGCCTTGTCATAATACCGAAGCATGATGCGAACCGCTTCAGCAAGATTGCCATTCCCGATCGCTTCCAGTGCCTGCTGTGTTGCCAAACCGCCCAATCTTTTCCGTATCCTTTCTGTTGCTTCAATCAAAACCTGTTTCGGAAAATCCCCATAATCCTTCACCAGCCGCTGCACACGGATTTCAAAAGGGATTTGAACGCGATAACATGGCGCCAGGGTTTTCTGTTCCCACATTGGATTCGGAATATAAACCCTGCCAATGCTTCGCGATTCATCTTCCAGCCAAATTGTTTTTGTCACATCCAGTTTTTCAATTTCGGAAAATAAATCATTCTCAAACTGTTCGTGTGTCGGTTGTCCAAAGGAGGAACCACGATGGTGGGCAATCGCTTCGAGATCGAGAATCTGTTCTCCGCTTTTGGCGAGTGCATGAAGAATTTCCGTTTTTCCCGATCCTGTTTCGCCACCCACCACTTTCAAATTCAATTTCCGCTTGAAACTTTCCAGTGCATGGTTGCGGAAAGATTTATACCCGCCCCTGAGTGTAGCGCTTTTTATTCCTGCCGTGTCAAACAGCCAAGCCATGCTCGAACTGCGCATTCCGCCCCGCCAGCAATGCACCAGGATTTTTTTCTCCTTGGCGATTTTTTTCGCTTCCCGAACAAATCCGGCCATTTTCGGACCCACAATTTCCAACCCCTTTTCCACCGCCACTTCATTCCCCGAGTTTTTATAGATTGTACCTACAACAGCGCGTTCCTCATTGGTAAACAGGGGCATATTGATTGCCCCGGGCATGTGTCCTTGAGCGTATTCGGCAGGGGAGCGCACATCCACAACGGGCAGGTACTGTGACTCAGCAAGGAAAGTCGTAATGGATTTGGAATCGGTCAAATGTTTGTTTCTTTGGGTTTTGGGAAAAAACCATATATTTGCACCCTCAAAATTAAACAATACAGAGATGGCAAATCATAAATCAAGCATCAAACGCATTCGTTCAAACAACGCAAAACGTGTTGTCAACCGTTATCAGGCAAAAACAACACGTACGGTTTTGAAAAAATTGCGTGGTGAAACAGACAAGAAAGCGGCGGAAACGTTGCTTCCAAAGGTGATTACGATGTTGGATAAATTGGCGAAGAAAAACGTCATTCACAAGAATAAGGCTGCCAACCTCAAATCGAAATTGACCAAACACGTAGCCAAGATCGGCAAGTAAATATTTTACAATCCATTCTATTCAGCACTGCTCTCAACGGCAGTGCTTTTTTTATGCCTCACCATTAACCAATCGTTTATACATCAGCAATATGTACGCACCGATAAAACTCTCCATCAAGGCTTGGGCTGAAGATGACCGCCCGCGTGAAAAAATGTTGATCAAGGGACGCAATTCCCTTTCCGATGCCGAACTTCTGGCCATACTCATTCGTTCGGGAAACCTCACGGAATCGGCAGTCGACTTGGCGAAAAGGATTCTGGCTTCGGTTGGAAATAATTTGGACAAACTCTCGAAGCTCGGTGTGAATGAGCTGAAAAATTTCAATGGCATGGGAGAGGCAAAAGCACTTTCAATCATTGCCGCACTTGAATTCGGACGAAGAAGAAATGGAACCTGTGAGGAGGAAGATTCCCTGCGCATTCGCACAAGTGCGGATGCATACCGGATTGCCAGAACGGAATTGGATGATCTCCCACATGAAGAATTCTGGGTACTGCTGTTGAATCGTTCGAATCTGGTTTTGAAAAAACAACAGATTTCGAAAGGGGGAATGAATGCAACCATTGTGGATCCGAAAATTGTTTTCAAGGCCGCAATCTCAGCTTCGGGTACAGGTATCATCCTTTGCCATAACCATCCGTCGGGAACCGTAAAACCGAGTGAACAGGATATCCGTCTCACCAAAAGACTGAAGGAAGGGGCGGCAATAATGGATATCGCCATATTGGATCATATCATCGTGGGAGCCAATACATATTTTAGCTTTGCAGACGATGGATTGATTTAATCCGTTATGCATTCATGATCCATATCCTAACCGTTATCGGTGCACGTCCACAGATCATCAAGGCTGCCGCTTTGAGCCGTGCAATACGCTTGCATTTTTCCGATAGCATAAGGGAGACGATTGTGCATACCGGTCAGCATTATGACGAAAATATGTCGCAGGTGTTTTTTGATGAATTGGGGATTCCGGCAGCGGATTATAATCTTGAAATAGGTTCTGCAGAAAGGGAAAAACAAATCGCAGACATGGCTTGCCGATTGGAGGAATTATTTTCCAAGGAAAATCCCGATGCAATTGTTTTGTACGGTGATACGAATTCCACAATGGCAGGAGCAATGGCGGGAGCGAAAAAAAACATTCCTATCGTTCATATTGAAGCCGGAATGCGTTCCTACAACAATGAAATGCCGGAAGAATTGAATCGCGTTTATTGCGATCAGGTTTCCACCCTTTTATTTTCACCTACAAAAACCGGGTATGATAATCTTCTAAAGGAAGGCATTGCAAACAATGATGAACGGAAAATCTTTCACTGCGGCGATTTGATGTATGACAACAGTTTGCATTTCTCGAAAATTGCCGAGGGTAAAAACGGGATACTTCAAAAGGAAAACTTACGGTCGGGAAATTATTTTCTTGCCACCGTTCACCGCAATTACAATACCGACGATTTGAAAAGGCTGGCCGGGATTTTCGAAGCGTTTGTGAAAATTTCGCACGAGTACCAAATGCCTGTCATTGTTCCGCTTCATCCGCGTACACGAAAGCAGATTTCATTGTTGCCCGAACTTGAAAGGAGCATTTCCTCTTCCGAAAATATCCGCCTGCTTTCTCCAGCATCTTTTCTTGAAATGATTTCGTTGGAAAAAAACGCCAGACTCATTCTCACCGATTCCGGTGGCGTGCAGAAAGAGGCCTTTTATTTCCATAAACCATGTGTCATTCTCCGGACAGAAACGGAATGGGTGGAATTGATTGAATGCGGCGCAGCAATCTTGACTTCATCGGATTCCACCAAGATAGAAGCGGCTGTCAGCGCTTTATTGCAGAAGGAAATAAATTATCCTGCTATTTTTGGCGATGGTCACGCCGCCGAATTCATCTGTTCGGAAATGATCACCTATTTTTCAAAATCATGAATTCGATTTTAGTCTATTCACATAAACTCACCAATCGCGGACGGTACATGTTCCGCCTGTATTTCCGTGAGTTGCTTGGACTGGAATTGAAAATGACGGACAAGGCCGAAGATTTTATTGCCGCCGAAGGACCGAAAGTGAGTTACACGCAACATCCGCTCACGGACGAATTGTTTTTTTATTCGCGCAATCTGCTTTTCGAAACGGGAATCAACGAACAGAATATTTCGGTTTTCGATTGGAACGGCAACAAGGTTTTTTATGCAACAGGAAAAACTTCCGCATTGCCTTTTGATCTGTTCGCTGCCGGGTTTTATCTTGTAAGCCGTTACGAAGAATATCTTCCGCACATCCGCGATCCGAACGATCGTTTTGATGCGCATAATTCATTGGCTTGGCAACATGGATTTCTTGAGAAGCCGGTTGTGAATGAATGGGTGCAATTGCTGAAGGGAAAACTGCAGGAGAAATATCCGAATTTGAAATTAAAGGAATCGCCCTATCGGTTTCAACCCACAATTGACATTGACAATGCTTTCGCTTACCGGCAAAAAGGTTTCATGCGCACTATCGGCGGTTATGGAAAAGCATTCTTGAATTTTGATTTTGAGGACATGCGCGCACGTACCTGTGTCTTGGCGCGCTTGCAAAAAGATCCGTATGACACGTATGCGTATCAACTCGAACTGCAGAAAAAATATTCCCTCAAGCCGATTTATTTTTTCCTGGTTGGCGATTATGGTGTGAATGATAAAAACCTTTCCACGCAAAACCGCCGTTTCCGCGAATTGATCCGGTACATTTCAGATTATTCGGATGTGGGTGTTCATCCATCATACGGATCGAACAAGGAACCCGCCAAATTGCAAGTGGAAATCTCAAGATTGAAAAATATCCTTCACCGCGAGATTACCAGAAGCCGGCAGCATTTTCTGATGTTGAAGTTTCCGAATACGTACAGGAACCTGTTGGAACGCGACATTACGGATGATTATTCGATGGGATTTGCAAATGAAATAGGTTTTCGCGCGGGCATTTGTACACCTTTCAATTTCTATGATCTTGATCTCGAATCGGAAACCGCCTTGCGCATAC
>CAYMZV010000088.1:0-13847 GCA_964394965.1 uncultured Chryseobacterium sp. | reverse complement strand
TTGAATGCAATGGTGATCGGATGTTTCTCGACCTCTTCGTGCAATTCATAACCCGCATAAAAATCAAGCAAACCATAAGCGGGCATTTTCCACGATTCATGATCACGGTTATCGGAAACGACAACACCATTTCCATTTTTTATTTCGGAAAGTGAAATCGGATCGAAGTTGGCGTAGTGACGTGCGAAATAAGTGAAGCGCGGTTTGAAATACAATCCCTTGATCGGTTCCCATTTCAAGGCAGCACCGACTTGTGTTTGTGCCGCATTGCCGATGTGAATGTTTTTTGCACTGTACGTGATTGAATCGGCCAGATTGTAATTCGCATCGTAGAGATAAACTTTGCCACCCGAATTGTTTTTCCAATTGCCGAACGAAGCCAATCCTTCCACTTGCAATTTCTTGAACGGCATCCACTTTCCGTCAAACTCGATTCCCATCAATGTCGTATTCAATCCTTGCAAATCATACGTGAATGTTCCGTCGGGAGTTGAAATTGTCGGGGAGAATTGCGGAGGCTGGTTGATCCAATAGGTGTAATACAGATTGACATTTCCTGCGAACACTCCATAACGCGCACCCGTTCCCAACTCGGCGGCATACACGTGTTGCATTTTCGGATTTGGATATTCCTGATTGTTATTGTCAAAAACCGAATTGAAACGCGGCGCCAAAGTCAGGTAACCGATGTTCATGAAAACATGAAAGTGATCATTCAAATTGTAATTCATTCCGGTCTTGATGGTATAACCCGGGAAAACTTTTTTAGGGGTTTGTGCCGTTCTCGCGCTGCTCGAATTCCAAGCATATCCTTTTGCATTCGCAATATTGTAATCGGCTCCACTCGGATTGTTGATGTGTGTCGTGTCGTTGGAAGTGGTAACGACAGCGCCATTTTGCGCCACTCCCGATTGTGTTCCATTGGTGTAATACGTTTCATTGTAACCGACAACCATGGGCACAACCGTTCCATTGTCTTCCACGATATCGCGCTTCTTGAAATAATCGAAACGCTGGTATTGCGAAAGCGATCCGGATAATGTGAGAAATGAACTCCAGTTTTTTCCGGAATATTCCGCCTGTGAAAAAAGTCCTCCCCAATCCACAAAATCCTTGTTGTAATAACCGACTTTGTCATTCAGCCCTTTCATCGATGCGGAAAGATTCCCAATTCCATTCGGTTGGTTTTTATCGGAACCGTCAATGAAATAATCGCCGCCCATCAAATCGTATACCTTGCGGTAATGCGATCCTTCATAGTGACGTACATCCACTCCGAAAAGACAGGTGAGATTGCTCGTCGGTGTCCATGTTGCAGTCGACAATGCGCCATACCAGATGTGATCGTTCATGGATGCGAGAAGTACGCGGGAAGATTTATGTTCCGTTGGAGAATAGAGTGCATCGATGGCGGTGTTGTTGTTGTGATAGGCGGAACTGAGATTCAATTCGCCGGATAAAGTGTCGCGGGTAATGCTGGAATTGAAATTTGTTCCACCGCCTTTTCCTATTGACAAATATGCAACCGTCGAGATCGACAATTTTGAATTCGGTGTGTAGTACCAGGAAAAATTGAAAAGCGGTTTGGAAAAAAAGTTGATGTCCTGCGAAAGTTTTCCATTTCCTCCATCACCGAAAATGATGTTTCCCCAATTCGGATTGTAACGCATGCCGCGCGCGCCCTGTGTGGCGGTTGTATATCCATTCGCAGTGGCCTGATAAGTTGAATCCACATTCACACCGAGATGTTGTGCATACGCGCGGTCATAAACCGCAATCGGCATGAGATCGTAACGCTGCGCGTGTGTTTGTGTGGCGCCGTTCGTGGAGAGACTGAACAGGCTTTTATTGAAACGTTTTTGCACTTTCAAAAAATACGTCCACTCGCTGTCCCAGGTCTGATCCGCCCAACCGTCATCGATCCTGCGCGATCCCGCCATTGTCACTCCCCAGCCATTCTTGAATTCTCCCGAGTTGTATGCGAAAGAATATTTCTGCAATGAATTGTTTCCAATGTCACTGCGGAAAGAGAAACTCTGTTTCTGGTCGATTCCTTTCGTCAACACATTTATTGT
Source organism: uncultured Chryseobacterium sp. (assembly GCA_964394965.1). Classification (GTDB taxonomy): domain Bacteria; phylum Bacteroidota; class Bacteroidia; order Palsa-965; family Palsa-965. Next base: position 11,772 of record CAYMZV010000088.1, on the reverse strand, counting down.
TCCACCCACCGATGGAATTGCCAAACGCGATGCTCCCAATCCGCGTTGCACCTGCATCGTACGCGTCACATCCATCAGTCCGCCCCAATCGCTCCAATACACTTGACCGTTTTCCATGTCGTTCATCGGAATGCCATCCACCATCACACCGATATTGCGCTGATCGACACCACGAATGTTTACGCGCGAATCGCCGGCACCACCGCCTTGTTCGGTTGCGTAAGCGCCCGGAGTGGAGTTGAGCAACATTGTGATGTCGCGTGCACCGCCTTCTTCACGGATCTGATTTTCGTTGATGGTGGAAAATGCAACCGGAGTTTTCCTGTCAATGGCAACGTCGGCAATGATCTGGACTTCCTTGAGTGAGGAACTGCTGCAATTGAAATCGTGCACAATCGGTTTTCCGGCAACTGTCACCGGAAAAGAATCGCACACATATCCGACATATTTTACGTTCAGCAAATAGGTTCCATCTGCCAATGGGATTTTATAATTTCCATCGACGTCCGTCACTGCGTGAATGGTTCCGTCGCCTACAACGACAACCGCACCCACCAAGCCTTCACCGGTAGTCACATCACGAACAGTTCCGCTGATGACACCTTGTGAAAAAACGCAAACGGTGGAAAACAGGAATGAGAGAAAAAGGAATAGCCGTTTCATGTTCGATAAGTATTAAGCAAGTATTGTCGGTACAAATAGACCGACAATACTTTTCCTGAGCGTTATCGACAGATTAACGAATGCTGATTTTTGATGTCACGCGGCGACCGGTTGCAAGTTCGACCTGCATGAAATAAAGTCCGGACCCTTGTGTGCTGAGATCAATCTGCTGCTGATTTTCGGAAGTTGAAAAACGTTGTGTGAAAACCAGTTCACCGAGTGCGTTATAGATTTGAACGCTGTTGATGTTGGCTGCAGATGCAACGGTGAATGTTCCGTTCGAAGGATTCGGATAAGCGTTAACGGTGGAAGCGGTCATGGCCGCTTCGTGAATTCCGGTAGCGCCACAGGTTGAATTGTGTATGCCAAGATTTGTCCAGGTATTTTCCGGAAGTGAATCCCATTCTACAGTAACATTGAAAGCGGTTGGATTGACGGTTACACCACCGGTCACACTTGCCTTGCGGATGAGCGAGTGATTTTCCGTCCAGTAAGCGCCTTGTGCATCCGTGTAAGGAAAAACATCTGTCCAGCTATAACCTGGATCTTCACCGATCTTTCCGAAAATGTCGACGAATGTTCTTGGATTTATTTTCACGAGAACGATTGCATCATTTCCATTTTCATAAAGCGGATCGGGATAAACACCGCCGAGTTGATTGGCCATTGCCTGCAAAGCAGTATCGCAAGCAGGTGAATTGGTTTGTGAAACGGTTTGTCCGTTGACAACCACCCAAACGGAATGCGGTCCGAGTGTTCCATTCAACAATAATGAATCGGTTCCAACGGTTGAACCATTTGAAAAGCGGACAATGCGGTAATTGGAAAGGACAACCGGAGAGCTTGTTGGATTGTAAACTTCAATTGCCTTGTTGTTTCCCGATCCTTCATCAACTTCGGAGAAGAAGAGTTCGGAACAGCTCTGTGCATAGGAAAAAGCAGCAGCGATCAACGATACGATCGTGAGTAATGATTTTTTCATGTGAATGTTGTGGTGGTAATGCTTTAAAAATCGGTACTGGTTTCGGCGTCGAATCGCCTATAGGTTTTCAATACTGATTGATGCGGCGAAAGTAATTTGAAAAACCTCACCTGTCAAGACTTATCATTCGCTTTGTGGACAAATTCTCAAATTGTTAATAGTGGCTTAACTTGAAAATTGTTGATAAGATGTCCGTTTCCCTCTCATAACATTAAATTAATGCTTACCATAAAGAGATTAAAAGTCCATTAATGATGAACGGCAACGAAATGCATTTGAATTGGAAGAATGCTTACTGAAATTGGAGCGACGTTGGCAGATGTTGGTAAAAGACAGCATTTTTGTTTGTGCCTTCACCGTGTCTCACGATGCTTCGGGAGGCACAAATAAAAAATGGGATTTTCAAGCAGATGTGCTGTTCTGGAAAACCCATTTCCAAAAAATCCTACTTTTGCGCTCATTGATTTTATAAACCATTTACAATTCCTCTCATGAACAAAGGTCCGATTTCCCAATTTGTCGATCACCACTACCGTCATTTCAATTCCGCCGCTTTGAAAGATGCAGCAATAGGATATGAAACGCATTTGTTGGATAATGGAAAAATGTTGGTGTCTCTCGCCGGTGCGATGAGTACGGCTGAACTCGGTGTTTCATTGGCGGAAATGATCCGTCAGGACAAGATTCACATCATCTCCTGCACAGGCGCAAACCTCGAAGAGGATTTGATGAACCTCGTTGCACATTCGCATTACACACGCATTCCGCATTACCGCGATCTCACTCCCGCAGAAGAATGGTCGCTGCTCGAAAAAGGCTTGAATCGCGTCACCGATACTTGCATTCCCGAAGAGGAGGCATTCCGCCGTTTGCAAAAACACATTTATAAATTGTGGAAAGAGGCGAACGACAAGGGCGAAAGATATTTTCCGCACGAGTTCATGTACAAGATGATCTTGAGCGGCGTGCTCGAACAGTATTATGAAATCGATCCGAAACATTCGTGGATGATTGCCGCAGCGGAAAAGAACCTGCCCATCATTTGTCCGGGCTGGGAAGATTCCACGATGGGAAATATTTTCGCATCATACGTGATCAAGAAGGATTTGATTGCAACAACCGTGAAAGGCGGAATCGAATATATGGTATGGCTCGCCGATTGGTACAGGAAAAATTCCGCTGGAAAAGGAGTCGGGTTTTTCCAGATCGGTGGTGGAATAGCCGGGGATTTCCCGATTTGTGTTGTGCCGATGATGTATCAGGATTTGGAATGGCATGATGTTCCTTTCTGGGCGTACTTCTGCCAGATTTCCGATTCCACCACTTCATACGGTTCCTATTCGGGTGCTGTGCCGAATGAAAAAATAACATGGGGAAAATTAAGCATCGACACTCCCAAATTCATTGTGGAAAGTGATGCAACAATTGTAGCGCCGTTGATTTTTGCGTGGGTGCTGGGATGGTAACCGCTGCGCGGAATGATAAATCTTGAATGATGAATTGAAAAGGCCGGTTGAGAGATCGGTCTTTTTTTGTGAAACGATTCTTCCGAATCAAAATCATGTTTATTCCCGCAAATCATCCCGATCTTGCTGGACGAAAAATAAATTCTCCCGTTGAAATCGAATTCCCGTTTTGCGAAAGGAACAAAATTGTACAGCATCGTCCGACAGAAATGTCCGCGTTGCCAGGAGGGAAATTTATTCACCGTGAAAAATCCGTACAACCTGAAAAAATTCATTGACATGCCCGACGCCTGCCCGATTTGCAAACAGGATTTCAAGATCGAACCGGGTTTTTACAGCGGAGCCTTGTGGGTGAGTTACCCGATCCTGGTTTTACTCATCATTCCACTTTCATTCTTTCTTGTCAACGATTCCATGATTTCCATCGGCTGGATTTTTTTCATCATGGCATCCGTCGTTTTCGGATTGCAACCGATCATCATGCGTTTCAGCAGGGCGATCTGGATCAATGTGTTTGTCCATTATGATCCGAATATTCTCAACGATCCAAAAACATTTGAATGAAAAATTCATCATTCATCACTTATCATTCATCATTCCCTTTTTCGTAGTTTCGAATCATGGCAAAGGCAAAAATCAAGCAAGGCTCCACCAAACAAACTGCCATTCCCAAAAAAGCACCTTTCTGGAAGGACGATAAAATAATTGCCTGGCTGTTTTTCGGATTTGCATTTCTGCTTTATGCAAAATCAACCTATTACGATTATGCGCTCGATGACCGCGCTGTGACATTTGCCAATAAATTCGTGATGAAAGGATTTGCAGGCATCGGCGACATTCTCACAAAATTCTATTGGGCCGGTTATTGGGATTTGAATGCGGGATTGTTCCGTCCCCTCTCGCTGATCCTTTTCTCGATTGAATGGCAACTTTTCCCGAATCATCCGCACGTATATCATTTCGTGAATGTGGTGTTATATGCCATCTCCGCATTTTTAATGTACAGGACGTTGCGCGAAATTTTCCGCGATTTCCCATTGGCACTTCCCGTACTTGCGACATTGATCTGGATTGTTTTTCCTGTGCATACCGAAGTGGTGGCGAACATAAAAAGCGCCGATGAAATACTGAGCATGATTTTCTTTTTGCTGATGATGCGCCAGTTGCTGAAATGGTCGGAAAATAAATTGTTGAAACCGCTTTTGCTTTCGGGACTGTTTTTCTTTTTGTCGCTGCTGTCGAAAGAGGGTGCGATTTTATTCTTGCCGATCGCTTTCATGACAATTTACCTGTTCCGCAAAATCGAAGTGAAACAATTTGCAAAACCGGGAGTGGTCTTGATTGCAGTAACTGCCGTTTGGTTGATCTGGCATATCGTTGTCATCAACAGCGCACCTACGCCGCCAAATGCTTATCGGTATGTCGATAATTCATTGGTTGCGGCTCCCAACTTATCCTCGCGTGTGGCAACCGCATTGGAAATGCAAGGGAAATATTTGTTGAAATCATTCACAGGCTTTCCGCTCTCGTATGATTATTCCTTCAATGAAAATCCGAATACGGACTTCGCCGATTTTTCCGTTATCCTGTCGCTGCTGATTTGTCTCGGATTATTCGTGATTGGAATTCTGCAATTCAGGAAAAATCCGGTGCTCGCATTCGGAATCTTATTTTATTTCATCACGTTCGCATTGACGTCGAATGTTTTTGTGTTGATCGGTGCCACCATGGCTGACCGTTTTTTATTCGTGCCGTCGCTCGGTTTTGCAATCGCATTGACGTGGATGATCTTGAAATTGACAAAAGGTGAAACGGTAAAATATTTTCATGCCGCATCGCTTTACGTCTTGATTCCGCTTGCGTTGTTTTATTGCATCCGTTCATGGACGCGCACGAGCGATTGGGAAACCGAATCCATCTTGTTTACTGCCGATGTGGAAAATTCACCCAACGATGCGCGTGTGCATTACAATTATGGTGTCCTGTTAATGGCAGATGCAAAAGGCGCATCCGATGAAACGGCACAAAAACAATTGAACGAACAGGCTTATCAGGAATTTGCGGCCGCCTTGAAAATTGATTCCACAGATGAGCAATCGTGTTGCAATCTGGGTGTGATTGAATACCGCAGGAAAAATTATGCTGAGTCGGAGAAGTGGTCGCGACGTGCTTTGAAAATTGCACCGACAAATTATCCCATGCTCGGAAATCTCGCCGATGCGATGACGATGGCAGGAGAATATGATTCTGCAATTGTTGTTTATAAAAAGGCCATTGCAAAAAATGAGATTTCGGAAGACACCTGGAACATGCTCGGCTTTTCCTATCTCAATACACGCGATACCGTGCGTGCGCTTGACGCATTCGAGAATTCCGTAAAGCACGATTCGACTTCGGTGAAGAACTGGAACAAGTTGGCGAACGTAGCGGGCATGAGCAAAAAATACCAACGTTCGATTGAAGCGTGCAATGCAATCGTCAAACTCGAGCCCGATGATCCGCATGCCTATTTCATGTTGCGCACAAGTTATCTGGAAATCGGTGATACGCTCAAGGCAGAGGAGAATTACAGGATCTATCTCGACAAAGGCGGAAAACCGCTTCAATAGAAATAAATTTTCCCGGAGTTTCACTGTTGCCTTTTGAAAGCGGATTTTGTCCGCCTGTCCGCAACGCATCGTACGAATGGAATTCTTGAATAAATTTGACCTCCCAAACAAAAAATGATCATGAAAAATAAACTTGGTTTTGTTGCGCTCGCTGGAATTTCAATCTGTGTCATTCTCATGCTCGGAGCTGCAAAGGAAAGCGATGCCGATTTCAAAACGCGTGTCCAGAAATTCCTGACCGATTATAACGACAAGTACCGTGCGTTGAACATTGTTGCCAATGAAACACAATGGACATTGCTCACACACATTGTCGAAGGCGACACGGCATCCGGAAATGCGGCGCAACGTGCAAGTGATGCTTTGGCGGAATTTGAAGGTGATGCGGCAATAATAAAAACAACGCAGGATTTCCTTTCACAGAAAAGCAAACTCAATGAATTGCAAATCGAACAACTCGATCATATTTTATATTTCGCCGGCGGAAGTCCGCAAACGGTGTCTGACATTGTGAAGCAAAAAATAAAAGCGGAGACCGACGCATCCACACAATTGTACGATTTCAAATACATGCTCGATGGAAAAGAGGTGACAACAAATGACATTGACAGGATTCTCGAAACGGAAAAAGATACAGTGAAAAGATTGGCAGCGTGGGAATGCAGCAAGGAAGTCGGAAAAGGATTGCACAAGCCGCTTGAGAATTTGCGTTTGCTGCGCAATGAAGTTGTGCAGGGATTGAACTACAAGGATTTTTTCAGTTACCAGGTTGCGGACTATGGAATGACTTCGGATACGATGATGGCATTGCTCCGTAAAATCAACGATGAAATTTATCCGTTGTACCGCGAGTTGCACACTTGGGCGCGTTATGAATTGGCCAATGAATACCATTCGAAAACCGTTCCCGATTATTTGCCGGCGCAATGGTTGCCGAATCGTTGGGGACAGGATTGGAGCGACATGGTGACGGTTCATGGAGTGGATCTCGACAGTATCATCAAGTCGAAAAATTATGATGCGAAATGGGTGGTGATGGCCGGTGAAGAATATTACGAGAGCATGGGATTTCCAAAATTGCCCGAAACATTTTGGCAAAAATCAAGTCTGTATCCTGTTCCTCCGGGAGCGGGTTACAAAAAAAACAATCACGCATCGGCATGGCACATGGATTTGGATCAGGACGTACGTTCGCTGATGAGTGTGGAGCCGAATGCGGATTGGTACGAAACGGTTCATCACGAGCTCGGACACATTTATTATTATTTGGCGTACAGCCGTCCGGAAGTTCCTTATGTTTTGCGTGAAGGTGCGAACCGTGCATTCCACGAAGCGTTGGGAACGATGTTCGGAATGGCGGCGATGCAAAAACCGTTTCTTGTGAACAAGGGATTTGTGAGTGCGGATACAAAAACGGATTCCATCCAGAGTTTGTTGAAAGAGGCATTGCGCTACATTGTTGCATTGAATTGGCAAGCGGGAACGATGAGTGAATTCGAATATGAACTCTACGCAAAAAATTTGCCTGCCGATCAATTCAATCAGCGTTGGTGGGAAATCGTAAAGCGTGAACAGGGAATTGTTCCGCCGTATTTCCGCAATGAAACCTACTGTGATCCCGCAACCAAAACGCACATCATCGATGATCCGGCGCAATATTATGATTATGCATTGTCGACAGTTTTGCAATTCCAGTTTCACTGTTACATCGCCAAAAACATTTTGCATCAGGATCCGCGCAACACCTGCTATTTCGGAAACAAGGACATCGGAAAATTCATCGGTGGCATGATGAGTGTCGGTGGAGTGGGTGACTGGAGAGCGCTGCTGAAAGAAAAAACCGGTTCAGATTTGTCGGCGAAACCGATGTTGGATTATTTCGCTCCGCTGATGACGTATCTGAAAAAAGTGAACAAGGGAAGGAAATACACTTTGCCGGTGAAACGTCAGCATTGAGTAGTTATAAAAACCTAAAAGACCTCGAAGGTTTTCAAAACCTTCGAGGTCTTTTAGGTTTTTATAATGGCGGTATGCAATTCGATAAAATCTTCCCGCCCCCCAAAAAAATCGATCATTTCCTTGTGGAGCGAATAATTCGGATAATCGACAATTTTATTAAAGGAGGAGTGTGTCCATTTGGATGGGCATGAAGTGAATCCGTGATTCACAGGATTCCTGTGGATGTATAGAATGATTCTTCTCAAATAATCATCATCGGTGATTTTTTTTCGATGGTAACTTTTAAGGAATAAAGCCCCACGACGGTTGTACGCTTTATTTATCGCTTTCGAATAACTCGTGAAGAAATGCCTGAATTGTTCATGCACTGCCTGGTGTGAAACATCAACCTCCAGATTTTCCTTGTTCAGGTGTTTTTCCTTCACTCTAATCAAGAGATGAAAATGATTCGGTAAAAGGCACCACGCATACAGGTCAATCATTTCATTTGTGAAATGATGCAATCTTTTCATGAAAAAATAATAATTCTTGTTTTCAACAAATAAATTGTCAGAGGCGTTGCCATGATTGTAAATGTGATAATAACATCCGGATTCAAATTCAATTTTAGGTTTGGCAGGCATATTTTCAATTTTCCGCAAACCTAATCACCGTCATCCCTTTATTCGGTTTTAACCGATTGCTGTCGTTTGTAAATAACATCTTGCTTTGGTTGAAAGTGATTAACATGAATATGTGGTATGCCATAATCTCGATTTATCCTATTTTTACGGCAGATACAAAAAACACTCCCATGAAAAAAATATCGATTCTCGCTTTCCCATTTGCAATTTCCCTCGCATTCTCTTCCTGCTTCGGCGGAAAACCGAAAGAGGAAGAAACAAAAACAACAAATCCGCTTCAGGCGATTGCCAATATGGAGAAGAATGTTGTGACCGGAACCAGCGCAGCTGATGCAAAAATGAAAGCACGCAAGGCAAAAGGCGATACACTCGCAATGCCTTATGCCGATCTCGAAAAATATCTTCCCGCTTCACTCGACGGATATAAAGTGGACGAACAGCCAACCGGCACGAGCATGAACATGACCGGCATGAGTTATTCTTCCGCCGAAGTGAGTTTCAAGAATGACAAAGGCAATAATGTAAAAGTGACGTTGATCGATTATAACGCAGCTTATGGAATGTATTCGGGAATGACTGCCATGTGGGCAAGCGGATTGAGCGTGGATTCACCCGAGGAAAAAGCGGATGGAATCAAGTTCGACGGAGATGTTGCGGGTTGGGAAGATTACCACAAAAAAACAAAAGAGGCTGATGTGACATTGGGAATCGGATACCGTTTTTACCTGACCGTTCACGCAGAAAATCAGGACAACACCGATTTCGCAAAATCAGTTGCCAAGTCGATTGACCTCAGCAAACTTTCCTCATTATAATATTCCGGAAAACGAATTTGAAAAGCCTCGCTTCACGCGAGGCTTTTTTCATTGGCAGAAATCCAATATTCACGGATCGGTTGTGGAAGTGATGTTTGCTGTTTTTTCAATGTGAATCCCTATTCCACAATTTCCAGCTTCGCAAATTTCAGGAGCAATTGTTTTTGTCCTATACCATCAAACACCACTGTCGCTTTTGTATTCGGAAAATTCCCTTCCAACTGTGCCACTTTCCCGATTCCGAAACGGTCGTGCTTCACCGTCATTCCCACCTGCAGATTTTTGAGATGCGAATTGTCAAGCGGAGCGACTGCGGAATTTGCCGTGCTCGCCTTCACCAGATTTTTTCTTGGAGGAACAACCGTTCCCGTTTTCTGTTGCGGCGAATTGGTTTTTTGATGGGGCGCAGATTTTTTTATTCCATAAGACGGTTCATTGAAAACATCGAATTCCCCTTGTGCAGCGGAGTTCGCATAGTCAATGTATTTCGGATCGATTTCCTCGATGAAACGACTTGCCTCGCACGATGTGAGTGTGCCCCAGCGGTAACGCGTGGATGCGTAGGTGACCGTTGCACGTTTTTCCGCGCGTGTGATGGCCACATAAAACAATCTTCTTTCCTCTTCGAGATCGGCGCGTGAATTGAGCGAGAGGGGAGACGGGAATAAATTCTCTTCCACACCAACGATAAACACATAAGGGAATTCCAATCCTTTTGCGGCGTGGATCGTCATCAACGAAACGCGGTCAAAATCCTCTTCGGTGATTTTTATATCGGAGTCCGTCAGCAAGGCAATGTCTTGCATGAATTGGTCGAGTGTGCGAAGCGGTGTTTCGGTTGAAGTGGTTTCCTCAAGCAATTGCGATTTCCGTTCCGCTTCGATGCGTTGCAACTCCGGATCATTTTCATTCAGGTCGATGGCGGGAATGTTGTCACCGTCGGAAAATTCTTTCAGTCCGTTCAACAATTCCTGCACGTTTTCATAACGGCTCACACCTTCAGGCGTTTTATCCGAATACAATTCGCGCAACAATCCCGACGTACTTGCAATCTGGTTTCCGAGATCATACGCATTCTGCACCGGCAACATCACACTGAAACTCTGTATCATCGTTACAAAATCCTTGATGCGGTTCATCGTGCCTGCGTTGATGTCGAGTTTGAAATCCGCAATGTTTTCGCAAACGGTAAACAGGCTCACGTCATTGTCACGTGCGGCGATGAGGATTTTTTCAAGCGATGTGTCACCGATTCCCCGCGCAGGAAAATTGATCACGCGTTTGAATGCCTCTTCATCGTGTGAGTTGATCGCGAGACGATAATACGCCAACAGGTCCTTCACCTCTTTCCGCTGGTAAAACGAAAGTCCACCGTAAATGCGATAGGGAATCCCTTTTTTGCGAAGCGCTTCCTCCATTGCGCGGCTCTGTGCATTCGTGCGATAGAGAATTGCAAAATCACGGTTGTTCATTTGCTTGTCCATCTTCGTATCGAAAATGCTGCGCGCCACAATCTGCCCTTCCTCATTGTCGGAATGCGCTTTCATCAATTGGATGCGCTCGCCTTCGTTGTTTGCCGTCCACACGTTTTTCTCGATCTGATCGCGGTTGTTCTTGATGATGGCATTGGCGGCGTTCACAATGTTTTGTGTGCTGCGGTAATTCTGCTCGAGCTTGAATGTGTGCAAATCGGGATAATCCCTTTCGAAACTTAAAATGTTCTGGATGTTCGCACCGCGGAAACCGTAAATCGATTGTGCATCGTCACCGACGACACAGATGTTCTGGAATTTCGCAGCGAGTTGTTTGACGATCACATACTGCGAAAAATTCGTATCCTGATACTCATCCACCATGATGTAGCGGAATTTGTCCTGGTACTTATTCAGCAGATCCGGAAAATCGCGGAGCAGGACATTCGTGTTGAAAAGCAAATCGTCGAAATCCATTGCGCCCGCCTTGAAACAACGCTTCTGGTAAATCTCATAGATCAACGCCATTTTCGGTTTGCCGCTCAGCTTGTCCTCTTCAATCGCTTCGGAGTTGGTCTGATAAGCCGCTGCGGAATTCAAATTGTTTTTCGCTGCGGAAATCCGTCCGAGCACCAACGAGGGTTTGTACACTTTTTCGTCGAGCCCCTGTTCTTTCAAAATCGTCTTGATGAGATTTTTCGAATCGTCGGTATCGTAAATCGTGAAGTTGGTGGGATAACCCAAGCGTGTGGCTTCCGTTCTGAGAATGCGTGCAAACACCGAGTGAAAAGTTCCCATCCACAGATTGCGCGCTTCACTTTTCGAAACTATTTTTCCGATACGGTCTTTCATTTCACGCGCCGCCTTGTTGGTAAACGTAAGCGAAAGGATATTGAACGGATCGATTCCCTTGCGGATGAGATGCGCCACACGATACGTCAGCACACGTGTTTTGCCCGAGCCCGCACCCGCCACAATCATGACTGGACCTTCGGTGCATTCCACCGCCTTGCGTTGCACTTCGTTGAGTTCTTCTAGATAATTATCGTTCACTGTGAGGAATGATGAATGATGAGTGATAAATGATGAATTGTAATTGAATACAAATTTACGGGTTTGGGAGAGGTGAAAGTGGGTGGTGGAAAAGTGGTTTATAACTAAGAGTTTGCAAATGGGAAGGGGA
>CAYMZV010000087.1:0-13867 GCA_964394965.1 uncultured Chryseobacterium sp. | reverse complement strand
GGGAATTCGCGCCGTATATGCGCGGCAAAAACATTTACGAAACGTGCCGCAACATCTGGAACTTTTGGTACAACCGATGTGCATACCACGAGGATCAAAAGGGACTGGAACAATTGCGGACTGCACCAAGAACATATTGGGAGGGCGCGGGGTTCAACCCCTACGGTGATCCGAACGATTTCGGGGTTGATTGCGACGATTTCGCAATTGCGGTTTCGCAAACCCTGTTGAATCTCGGAATTCCAAATTATTTGAGAATAGCCCGTTACTTGGGAGTTGAATATTTCCAACACGTTTATGTCGTGCTGAAATATGCGGGAAAGGAAATAATAATCGACTGCGTAATGGACGCTTTCGACAGTGAAAAACCAACAGCAGAACAACAAGACTTTCTAATCATGGACAAGCACAATCTAAACGGAATCGACGTAGCCGTATTGTCGGGCTTCGGAGATACAACGCCATTACTCCAAGTGGTAACTGGCTCGGATTTTTTCAACCTGAAAGGTTTCGGCACAACAGCCGATGAACAAAAGGAACTCGATTCGATTTACCAGCACATTCTCAAAACGCGGCAACTCGTAGCGGAAAATCCTGAACTGATAAAGGAAGCGGAAAATCCAAAACAGTATTTGCAAATGCTTGACTACGCATTGCAATACTGGAACACGGACAAGCGGGATCAGGCGCTTGAAATTCTCGCTTCACACGAAAACGAATCAAACCAATTGCGCGGATTTTCGCCCGGTTCGGACACAAGCGAAAGTGAAATTGAAATGCGTTCGCTTTCAGGCGGCGGTTACGAAGCGATTGGAAAAGTCGGTGGGCAAAGAAAATTTTTCACCAAGATAAAAGAGGCAACAAAAAAAGCGGGTGAAGGAATAAAGGCGGTTGCAAAGGATGTTGTGAAATACAATCCGTTGACTGTTGCTGCCCGCGCAGGATTGTTGCTCGCATTCAAGACCAATCTTTTGCAAATGGCTGAAACCCTCAAGTGGGGCTATCTCACGGAAGCGGAAGCGAAATCGGTGGGAATGGATGTTGACGAATGGCGCAAGGCACACGATTCATTGCAACAGACACAAAAAATGTTTGTGGATGTGTTGCAGGGACAACCCGAAACACTGAGAAAGGAAATCCTTACGGGACGTGCGGGAAAACTCGATCAAATCACATTATCGGGATTGGGTGTTGTAGCCGAAGCGGCAACAGCGGCGGCAACTGGATTCATTGCACAGGTCAAAGCATGGATAAAAAATGTCGACGTGAAAAAATTGCTCAAGAAAGTTGACTTGAAAAAACTTGCCGACAAATTCAAGAACAGTGATACGACAACGACTCCAACGGACAACAGCACGGACAGCAAAACTACCGACACAACTCCAACGGACAACAGCGCAGATAACGGCGCAACCGATAAAGCAACGGACAGGACAACTGATAAAACAACGGACGACAGCAGTTCCTCCAATGTGTTGCCAGTACTTATTGTCGGCGGGCTTGGGGTTTTGATGTTTGCCGCATCGGGAAAAAAGAAAGAAAAACAGTCAGGCTACAAAGGTTTCGGTTCGACGAAAACAAAAAGAAAAAAATCCCGCAAGAAAAAAGTTTCAAGTGAAATCTACGACATACCCGCACTTACCGGAATCGACCATGTGCAGGGCTACAATCAACACCATTCAAAAAAGTCCAAATCAAAAAAAAGGAAAGGAGCGTCAAGCAAAAAAATGAAAAAAATGAAACTGCGCTGATTGATCGGGATTCGGCGAAAGTAAAACTCAACCGATAAAATTCACGAATAAAAAAACAAGAAAAATGAGCAAGAACTGGAAAGAACGCTTGACGTTGGAAAACATCAAGCATGAAGGAGTAAACACCTTTTGGGTAACAACAGGTTTGCTCGGTGCAATGTTCCTTGACCGACTTGTGCAGAAAGGAGTGGAAAAATTTGTTCCATCTGCCGCTCCCTATGTTGGTTATGTCAAGGCGGGTGTTTCCGTATTGAGTGGTCTTGCCTTATCCGTAACAGCGGAAAAGGAAGACGACAGGATGCGCCTGATCGGTTACGGTGTTTCGGGTGCGGGTGTAATCAGTGCGGCTCGATTGATACCGCAAGTGGACGCTTTCTTATCCGACACTCCACCATCAACATCAACATCGACAACGCAAACAGTAAGCGGATTGCTTGGCTTGACTCTCGGCAACTTCGGAAAATCCGACAACATCCGACAGATTTCAACAGCGGATGCGGAAGAAACCGAACTCGATCTTCCCGATCTCGGACAAACGGAAACTGAAACGGCGGATTACAACGACCGTTCCGATTCCGAACAGAACGGAGAGTACGAAGAGGTTTTTGCCGAAGTGATCTGAATGAAGTCCGCAGGAAAATCCTGCGGACTTTCAAAAACAAAGTTCAACAACAATTAAAAAAAGCATCTGAAATGAGCAACGATTTGGAAAACATCATGGAAAGCGAGTTCAACAATGTAATGACACTCGCTGGCATTGATACCGAAACCTCACAGGGGTTATTGGGAGCAATAAAAAAATTGCCTCCCGCGCAACGTGTAAAAGCGATGCAAAAAGTGGTCAGCAATACACCGATCACACTACAACGCGGTTCGCGTCACGAAATGGAAATCCGTTTCGGACAGCTTCCCGAAGACATCCGTAAAGGATTGCTTTCAAAACGCCTTCAACTTGTCGATCAACGTTTTTATGTTGTCAAGGAGATAACATCGAAAAGTTCCATTGATGCAATTCAGGGAACCGATCAGAAAAATGTCGGGTTGGCGAATTTGGCAAACGGAAAATTGGAAAAGGACAATTGGTTTTTGCTTTGCGGATTGAAAGCAGCCTATGCGGTTTCCGATACAAAGGAAGCGGCTGATTTCGGACTCATTCCACCATTCATCCGCAACGGCGAAGTCGAATTGGAAGCGGGGACAAAAAAAATCCTTCCCTCCTCTTTCGATGCGGAAATTTTCAACACGAAAGACCGCACGGATATTGAAATCGGTTCTTTCAAACTTGAGAACGCAAAAATAATTGAGCCACAAGTTGAAATCAAAATGCCGTTCAAGTTTGCCACAGGTGCGGGTTCAACCGTGTGTTGGTTGCGTGTGACTTTCATCGGAACAAGTGTAATTCCGTTTTGACGGTTGTCGGAAATGGCGGGGTGGCGTACCGATAGGAAGCATCTGAAAGCAAACCTAAAAGTAACGCCACCCGCTAAACCGATACAGAAGCTAACCCCTAACCCCATATCAATCCAATTCAAAATTAGAACAAACTCCAACAACAAGAAAAATGTTAGGCGACATAAAATATCAACCCATAGCCATTTCGGTAGCCAGTGCAAATGCACAAGTCACAGTTGAAGCGGACACCGACAAGCTCTATTCAAGATGCACGGGAATTTTCATTTCGGTTCCCAGCGATAGCGTAATCACTTCAACACTTTCCCGATTGGAACTCGGAGGGAAAGAACTTTTTCCCGACGGCTACGAAATAAAAATGCTCAACACAACGGGAGATGTCCCTGTTGACGAACGCTATTACGAACTCAACGAACCCGCAAAGGGCGCAAGGCTGAAAACGAAATACAATGATTCGGGATTGTTCACTGGCACTTATCCATACACCGCCATTCTCTACATGAGATTGGAAAACAAATGAAAACCGAAATCTCAAATACGAAACGTTTTGTTTTCGATGTTGAAGTCTTGCAAAATGACTTCGTGACAATCGACAGGAAACTGCCGCTTGACGCAAAGTGTGTGACGGGAGTTTATTTTTCAATCCCCCACACCGCACAACTCAAGGGAAACGTTTCACTGCGTTTTTCCGAAGGGACAAGCAACCCATTGCTGTTTCAGGTTGTGCGCACAATCGGCACAAAAAGGAAAAAGGGAAAATACATTCCAGTATGCGAACCCGTTTCCGATTCATCCACAGTGCAGGGTTACTATAACGATTTGAGCGGTGACACTTTCACCGCTTACAATCTGAAAATCTACATCGAATATATCCCGCGTTAAAAAGCAAAAAAATGAACGAGCAATTTGTAATCGAATTCATCCGTCAGCGAATGCACCAGTTCGGAATTGCGTGCTATCACTTCGAGCCAGTTTCTTTCATGAGCGATGTGAACAAGCCTGTACAAATGCAACTCTATAACGAGTGGTGGTATCTCGTCGGTTTTCCCAACTATGTCAGCATCGTTTCCGATTCCGCTTTTTATCACAGGGAAGATTCGCTGCTAAATACAAGTTACGCTCCTGAATTCACGGGAAACCTATACATCAGTTTTATTGACCCGACCATTGACAGCCCACCGATAATAGGAGGAGGCGGATTGTCAGCACCAATTGTCATAAACGACGGAGCCGATTTGAAATTCATCCGTGTAATCATTCAAAAAGCGTAAAGCATTTTCAGCCATGAAAAACCCACAGGAACTTATAGATCATGTTGCAAACATCGTTCAACAGAAGATCGAGAAGAAAATGAAATGTTTCTACTCGCTGAAAATTCACAAGAATGATGCAACAACCGAATTGATCGAACGGAAAGCGGCGGGCAATGAATTCCTCAAAGACGTTCAGGAAATAATCAATATCAATAAACCCGATACGCTGATTGTGGAATTGTTCAGGGGAAGTTCACGCAAGGTGAAAAGCCCCGAATCCGAATTCTATATCAACCTGACGGGGCGTGAAATTTCATTTCCAGTAAAAGCGGAACCGATAACGGGTTACGACAATTCCCTGATGCTTTCCGAAATGCGCAGAAACTTCGATCAGCAAATGCAAGGCGTTCGTGACCTGTCGGGACTTCACACATCTTTCACAATCTCACAGCTTGAATTGAAACATTCCGAAACGAAAGTCAAGGAACTGAAAGACGATTTGAAAATTGCGGAAGAGTATATCGAAAAACTTGAAAAGGAAATCCGTTCGCGCCCCCAGCTCTCGGGAGTTGGCGGGATGAACCTTGTCGAGTTGGGGAGTTATTGGCTCGAAGGGATACTTCGCAGGAATCCAAAAATTGTGGCGGGTACACTTGGAATAAACGAGCAACAGGTAGCGGGAATGTTTACCGACAACAAACCTTCCGAATTGTCTCAACCCAAAGAGCAGGGAACGGCAACAGCAACCGTGAAAGAACAATCCGAACAACTCACACCCAATGAACAGAAACGGGTCGAAGTGATTGAAAACATCGCGGGCTTTTTGCGCGGATTGTCCGATCACCACTTGCGCATTGTCTATGAATTGATGTGTGCAGCGGCAAAGGATATTTCCTCGCTTGAGAAAATGATGCAATCGGCAGGAATTCAATTCACCGAAAAAAAAGATGAACAACAATAAAAATTTTCACTCATGCCATTCTATGAAATCACCATAAAGGGAGTTAAAGCGGAGAACTTGCAACAAGCGGAAAAAATAAAAGCGGGTTTGCAAACCATCGCCAACACATTGATACCACAGGAAATTATTGAGTTGGCGAAACTGTTGGAGGAAAATCCGGGAATTGTCGAGAAAGCAAAGCAGTATAAACATTTACTCAAATAGCCATGTTGGAAGCACTCATAGCATCTCGGATGCTCGGAAAAGTCCTTAAGTTCTTGGCAATCGTCACTGGCATATATATCGTGTATCGGTATTTCGCCAATAAATCGACGGAAAAAAAATATGAGAAGGAGGACAAGGACGCGGCAACCAATCTTGCAAAAAGCCAAGCGATTGCCTTGCGTATAGCAATGAATCCCTCAGGTACACCCGCATTGTTTGACGTTGACGGAACAAACACGACAGCCATCATGAACACCGCACGTGAGATAAAGGATTTGCAGGCGGTCATTGATGCATACAACGAACGCTTTCAGGGTTCACTGCTTCACCATTTGGAACTGGAACTAAGCGCGGATGATTTCCAACGCTTTCTCGCCTTGGCGGGTGGCGCAACGAATTCAACGGCAGATTACCAATCGCTGAAAACTGGAGTACCTGCAAACAACCTCATTCGGACCACAAAGCAAACCAACGCAAGGTCAACGCCAAAGAAACCCGGTCTTCTCGATCACGGAAACATCCTCAAGACATTCGATGAAAATAATGTCATTGGAGATTCAACGGGAAAAACGGATTACGATGCGGACAACGACATAATTTTTGTCGAGGTGAAAATGAAAAACAAGAGAAACCAACTCGTCACTTTTTGGGTTGCAAAAAGTCAGGTTGAATTCATCACTCCCGACGATTACAACAAACGCCGTGCGGGCGGTGAAAAGTTCACGCTCCAACAATTGGACGGTATCGGTTCAAGACCAACACCTGAAATCGCAACGCATCACGCGGGAACAATCATTTACGATGAAAATTTTGAGCCAGTCGATAAAGTGCGTGAACGCGCCCGACTTGGTGTTCCGAAAATGATTCTCAATCTCGGTGATCGCGTGCTTGTCCGTTTCCTTACCGTTGACGGGGCGCGTCGTTGGGTTGATACGAAAGATGTGTTTCTGTTTCTCCCAAAAACCTTTTGAGCCATGAACAAAAAAGCAATAGCATATATCCGAACGGTCGGAAACAATGTTTCCAGATTTGGACAGGCACACGAACAGGAGTTTGCAATACGAACCTATTGCCATGCAAACGGAATTGAACTCGTTGAAATTTTTTTCGATGATACACTTTCAACCCCGTTTGAACGAAAGGGATTTTGCAAGGCGATTGATTGCCTGATACAACACGACGAAATTCATTTCCTGTTGCTCTACAAGTATATCAACCTTACCGCCGATGCAACGGAATTTGTCCGCGCCATGATCGCACTCGATGACCTCGACACGGAAATTCAGGTAACACACCTGAAAGCTTTTGATTTGAGGAAAGACACACCGCAATCCTCGAAGTGGATTGAACTAAACTGAACCGACATGAAAAACCTGTTTGAATATTTTCCAACGCTGTTAGGTCTTTCAGGCACTCACGAAATTTTGGGACTGAGCGGAATAACGCAAAGCGACAAGCAATCCTACGTTTCAAAATTTTATCCGATGGCAAAAATGGCGGGTGAAAAATTCGGATTGAATCCCATCGTGATCTTGGCGCAGGGTGGCATTGAAAGCGGTTGGGGAACTTCCTACATGGCTCGAAACGTTTTCAATTTTTTCGGCATCACCGCTTCGGGAAAACCGAATGATTTTTGGAAAGGCGACACATACATATCGAAATCGTCAGGATTGAAATTCAGGAAATACGATTCGCCGCAAAATTGCTTTTACGATTTCGCAAGATTGATTTCATCCAATTATCTCAATGCCACACGCGCCTCGTATTCCGTTGCCGATTACGCGCGTGAAATTTCCCTTAGTCCTTATGCAGAACAGGATCCCGTCAACCGTGAAATATACCGCACCTCGATTATCGGCAACGCCGCCTATATCCTAAAAGCAATCGGCAATAATGACGAAGCGGAAAAACTAACGGCGGAAACAAAAAAAACCAACAGTAACCCGTCAGTGACAAAAACGGAAAATACAAGCAGCACTGAACGGGCAAGCAACACAACGGACGGAAACGGTTCGGGTGGAACGGTTGCATTGGTTGCCCTCGCGGCGGGGCTGCTCCTATTCGGTTTCTCATCTCATAAACCCATTAAAACAAACTCAAATGAATAACGCAAAAAAAATCCTTGAGGATTATTTGAAATTTTCAGGCGTTCGTTCTGCCGATGAAATTCAAAAATTGCTCAACCGTGCCAATGAAACGAAAGCAAATCCCGGTTCGCCCGAATTTTTCAAGCTTGCACACATTCGCCAGCAATTGACAAGGGCGTATTTCGCGGCACAATCCGAACACAACAAAATGATTGAACTTGAAATTGAAACGGGAACGCTTTTCAAATATGAAGATCAGCAACTCGGAAAATTCAGGGATACGGGTGAAGTTCCCAAAGGTGGAAGACAAGACGAATACTGGAATCACAACCGCCCTGAAATCCAGTTCAAGCCATCCAATACAGCCATTCGCAAAGGTTCACCATTGCCCACAAGTTTCAATCTCGACAGCGAAAGGTTTCTTCTCAACTACTTTGCAACACGCGCGGTTGAATATGGACAATGGTTGACGCAACAAGACCGAGTGAATTATCTCGCGGGTTGGGGACTTGCCATGTATGACCTCCACAAAATCCTTGGGTTTCAACCGCAACAGATCGGTTTATTTGGTTTGCTTTCGGTTGCATTCGGAGCAAGGGGGCGCGGAAAAGCATTGGGACATTTCGAGCCAAACACTTACGCAATCAACCTCACGCGCTTCAAACGTCCCGCAAAATTCGATTACCGTCCCAATGATTACGACCGTTCCGAATTGCTTTTCTTTTCAGGCGGTATCGGAACTTTTTGTCACGAGTTCGGTCACGCGCTCGATTATTATGCGGGAATGTTTGTCGAGCCTGCACCACACACCGTAAATGACAAGGAACTCAAATACTGGATAAGCCTTTCCTTTCACAAATCAAATCGTACAAAGCCAATTGCTGAATTGATAAGGAAAAACACCTTGCGCGGATTGATGGAAAAATTGCTTTTCAAAATCATTTGGAAACGCAGTGGGGAATATACCGAATACTACAAACGTGTTATAGAACTTGCGGAAAAACACAGCAAAAACAGCGGATATTGGTCGCAGCGAAATGAATTGTTTGCACGTGCCTTTGAAGTGTATGTGATAAACAAGATGAAACAGAAAGGGTGGTTCAACATTTTCCTTCACCATCAAAAATATGAATCACCCATGTACCTGACTACGGCAGAATTCAAGACGGTGGAAAGGGAATTTGATGACCTGATCCGCGCAATGCGTTACGTTATCCGTGCCAACACTGGCTCTTTGATCAAGCTCTCGGCTGTCATGAAACGGCTTTCTGACAGCAGAAGAAAGAAATCAAAAAAATAAATTCCATTTTATCCACTAGAAAAGCCCGATCATTAATGATCGGGCTTTTTCTTTTATAAAATCCAAACCGTGCCGGTGATATCCCGATTCCCTGGCAATGCCTCCCCTTCCTTCAGCCAGTCAGTCCGTTCCGGATTTATGTTCAATCGCCCCACTGATTCCTCCATTTGATTTACTGAAGTGGCCGCATCGTGTTTTGGTCTTTGTCAGCCTGATACTTTCACGCGCTTTCTGTTTCCCATTTCAATTCAATTGTTCCAAATCGCCTTATCCAACTGGCGCTTTCATGTTTTTGCATTTGCCTATTGCGCCTTTTAGGGAACTTCCCTTGTCACTTTCCCACTCAATTGTTCCGAATGGAACATAACATCTTATGAAATGTTCCCAAATGGAACAATTCAATATCCCGAATGGAACAATAGAGGTAAAATATCCAGCGAAAAGGTGCAAATGAGGGACAGTAGCGGAAAAATAGGGGAACAATACGGGAACAATGGGAAGCATATATGGGGACAGTACCGTAACCGTCAAAGTTTGGGATGGCTATTTTGCCATTACGGGTGGGCTTTTTTCCCTATACCGTACCCTTACCTCGCATTTATTTAGTTAGAACATTCTAATAAAAATTGTTTTAGTTAGAACATTCTAATATATTAGCCGTATAAATAACCATGACAATGACAAAAAAACAATCGAGCGATTCCACAACAGGCGCATATCCGCAATTCTTCGATGCCGATACATACAAAAAAGCGGAGGAACTTGCCGCTTTTGTAATTGCCGAAACCCCCTTCACGGTAAGGGATGCGGATGTGGCAAGCCACAATATCCATTACTGGATTAAACAAGGTCTGTTTCCCAACAAGGGGGAACGCGGTACAATCAAAATGAATTTCGTTGAATTCGTTTGGCTGAAAATACTTTCCGAAATACGGATTGCGGGATTGCCTTCGGATTCATTGCAAGAGTTGTTCAACCAACTTGTAAAACCGTTGGACAATTATGCACTATATCAAAAACTTTCGGCAAACCTTTCTTTCATCGACAATGAATTATTATTGCCTGAACACGAAAAGGAGAAACTAAAAGAATATATCCGTTCGGGCAAATGGAAAAATTCGGAAATAAATGACTGGAAATTTTCCCCTCTGTTACTGTTGATTGCCGAAGCGATTTCAAAACGGACGTTTGTCAGCATTGCGGTTTATATTAATGGCGGCTATGCCCCGCTTGTCGATGACACCCTGCACCTTCTTCCGTCAATTTCAATTCGCAGATTGAAAACTGAAACCCATCTTGTCGTATCAATAACAAATATCCTGTCGAAATTTTTGGGTGACAGGCGTTTTCAATCCATCATTCCCAACCTGCATTATTTCAGCGCGGAGGAAATCAAGGTTTTGGAATTGATAAGGAGCAAAAAATACGACTCGATCAAAATTCGCTTTTCAAACAAAAGAATGGATTTCATCGAACTGGAAAAACACGAAAGCGTTCACAAAAAAATTGTGGACATACTTTCCGAAAACAGTTTTCAGAGCATTGAAATTTCAACACAGCACGGAAAAATTTCACGCATTGTAAACTCGGTCAAGATGAAAATGTAAATCACAATTTCCATCGTTCTTTTCATTCTGTTGTCACTGTCTGCATATCCCCTGAAATACCCGTCATTACTGGGCTTGACAATGTTTGGCGATTTTCAAAAAATCGTTTTTTTTCTCGAAAAAATCGACTTCAATTGATTCTAATTCATTGAAAAACAAACGAATGATAATTACCCGTTTAATGTTCAATTTCCATTTGGTATATTAAGTAATAACCAAAAAATAAACCAATGAAAAAAACAACGGAAAATTTCCCGCAACGGCAAATAGCCCTGCATGAAAAACGAACGCGCCCCGACACGCGAAAAACGCGATTGGGACGGCACGTTTACAAAAATGTCGAACGAAAAAAAATTAACACCTGAAAAACTGAAAACGTTTAAAGGACTTGAAAATCTTACGGACGAATCGGCAAAATATCTTTCCGAACAAATAAATTCTTTCGCCCGACTGTTAATTAAAATCAAACCACTGAAAAAAAATGAATCGCAACAATCGAATGATAACGGTTGACAGTTCAGCAAACCTGTTTAACCAATTCGCCAAAAAAGCGGAAAAGGCTTTTGTTCGCAGTGGAAACAATTGTGTTATTTATACTCGTGTTTCCACCAAGGAACAAATGGAACGTCTTTCACTTACAACCCAATTGCGTGAAAGCAATGAATTCGCTAAACGGGAAAAACTTTCAATAGTGGAATCCTTTGGCGGCACTTATGAAAGCGCACAGAGTGACGAACGAAAGGAATTCAAAAGAATGATTGAGTACGTTAAAAGAAACAAGAGTATCGCATTTATAATAGTTTACTCTCTCGATCGTTTTTCCCGAACGGGTGACAATGCAATTTGGTTAAACCGACAATTGCGTGAAATCGGAGTTCGTATCTTATCGGTTACGCAGCCTGTTGATACTTCCGAAGCGTCGGGGAAAATGATGCAAAACATTTATTTCCTTTTCGCGCAATTGGATAACGACCAAAGAAAAACAAAAACCATTGCGGGAACTCGTGAAAAACTTTTACGTGGTGAGTGGTGCAACCATTGCCCCGTAGGTTACAGGTATCAATACGATGAAAACAACGAAACGAGAATTGTGTTCGATGAAAAGTACGCACCCTTGTTGGTAAAAGCGTTTGAGTGGAAAGCATACGAGCAAATAACGGACGTGGAAATACGGGAACGTCTTATTGCAATGGGTTGGTCGGCTTATCTTTCCCCTAAACGCTTGAGCGAAATTTTCCGAAACCCTTTTTACTGTGGTAAAATAAGTTCCACAATTATTCCCGATCAGGTTATTCAGGGTAAACACCCCGCACTGATTTCCGAAGAATTGTTTTTGCTCGTGCATGGAATCAAAACAAAAAACTCTCACGGGTGGAAACATCGCAAGTCCGACGAAAGCATTCCGTTCAGTTCTTTTGTCAGATGTGCTAAATGTGGATGGGCTTTCGTAGGTTATAAGAAGAACAAAAAAACACAAAAGGGTTTACAATCCTACTATTATTATAAATGCAACAAGAAAGGTTGTAAATGCAACGTGAGGGCTGAAAAATTGCATACTGAATTTTCCAATCTGCTTTCCGCTTTCATATTCGATGAAAGACTGATCGAACCGTTACGTTATGCTATGAATCTTGAAATCGAAAGGTTAACGGTTGCTGAAAAAAGCGATTTGAAAGTTTTGCGCGACCAATTGGCAGAAGCGGAAAAAGATTGGAAAAATATTCGCCAACGTTTCGCACTCGGTAAAATCGACGAAAGCATTTACACGGAAAACGAACCCGATTTAAGGGATAAGGTGGCGCAAATTCAGCACCAAATATCAATAGCGTCTACCGACTACTCGAACTTTTGCAAATACGTAGATCAATATATTGAATTCGCTCTTAAACTCCCGTCCCTGTGGGCTTTAGCGGACTGTAACGAGAAGGAACAACTGCAAAAATTTGTGTTCCCCGAAGGAATCTATTACGATGCTGAAAAAAGGGAGTATCGAACTAAATCCGTTAATGATGTGTTCGGTTTTATTAGCGGATTTTCAGGAATTTGTGAGAAAAATGAAAGCGGATTTCTCGTATTTAATTCTGAGAAATCCGCTTCGGTAGCGGGGACCGGACTCGAACCGATGACCTTCGGGTTATGAGCCCGACGAGCTACCACTGCTCCACCCCGCATCGTATGTTGCTCCGAAAAGCGGTGCAAATATAGGCGTTTTATTGAGCGATTCCACAATCTTATCAACAGGAATATTTACCAGCCCGATTAATTTCCCTTTCTTATTCCCATCTTTGTTTTGCTCAACATTTTACCATGAAAAAATTATTCCACTTGCTGCTGGGATATTTACTGATTAGCACTCTCGCCCATTCACAGCAAATCGCCATTCCTTCGCCATCCGTCATTGTCACACTTCCCCATTGGGCACAGGTGATGTATGGAAATGATCCCAACGTTTTCGAAGTGGACAGCCTTTACAGGATCTATTATTCTTCCCATGCATTCGAACAAAACAGCCAAACTTCCTATTACAGGATCTGGCGCCACCTGAATGTCCAATATGTGAATGAACAGGGTTACATTCGGAAACCCTCCACCCAGGATCAATTGCTGAACCGACAGCGTTATTTATCGACACACCATGACCGCTCCTCGAGTTGGACACTCGTTGGTCCCGAAAAAGTTTTTGATGGAAGCGGCACGCGCGTGGGCGAACAAACAAACGTCTACAGTTTTTCGCAATGCCTTTCGCATCCCAACTATTGTTATTGCGGAACGGAACCGGGAGAGATTTACCGCTCAACCGATGCGGGACAAAATTGGCAACTGATGACCTTGAATGATCCGCTCGGTGGAAGTGTTTCCGCAATTGCCGTTGCACCTTCCGACTCTTCCGTCGTTTATGCAGGCAGTGGCGATTTTGTTTTTGTGTCAACGGATGGTGGTGTAACGTGGAATGCCTCACTCTCAACAAGCGGATTGTGGCCGAATGAGATTTTTGTTTATCCGAATGATCCGAATGTTGTTTTGGTGGCTGCGAACAAGGGATTTTATAAAACGACAAATGGCGGCGCAACCTGGAACCAGATTTATTCGGATGGATGCTGGGATGTGAAAATGCAACCCAACACACCGAATGTTGTCTATCTCGTGAAAGACAATCCTGCGCTGATGAAAGTGGAATTCTTCCTTTCAACGGATACCGGATCAACGTTTACAATCCAATCGAACGGCTGGTACAATTCAAATGATCCTTCGCGTTCCGATGGAGGCGCGCGCATTGCCGTTTCACCTACCGAT
>CAYMZV010000086.1:0-13928 GCA_964394965.1 uncultured Chryseobacterium sp. | reverse complement strand
AACATGGGCGGGGTGACGACAACTTCCACCTTTTGCTGTTGCTGTTTGCCGCCGTCGGGCATCTGATCCAGATCGTGACGCGCTTTTTCATAGCGGCGCAGATGCATCTCTGCAAGTCCGATATTGAAGAAGGCGGTGTCGTTGTCCACATCAAGATCAATCGCCTGACGGAAATCTGCAATCGCTTCCTCGTTCTTTCCCAAACGCAATAACGTGATTCCCCTGTTGTTGTAGGAAAAATAATAGCGTGGATTTTGTTCAATCGATTTTGAATAATCCAGATAGGCGAGGCTGTCCTTTCCCAGTTTTTCTTCCACGCCTCCTCGATTGAAATAACCCAGATAATTTTTCGGGTCAATGGAAATCATCCTGTTGAAATCATTGAGCGCTTCCTGATAATTGTCAAGCCGGAATTCTGCAATTCCCCTTGCCAAAAACGCTGCGCTGTAACGCGGATATTTTTCAATTGCCTTGGTAAAGACAGGAATGCTTTCCTGGAATTTCCCTTCCGAATAAAGACGCATTGCCTCCGAATAAATCGCTTTCGCCTTTTTGTTCTGGGCGGAAAGGAAACCGAAAGCTGAAATGGAAATGAACAGCAGGAAAAAACGTTTCATGTTGGGGCGGAAGAAAGGAAGTGCTTGCTTCAAGAATTAAATGTAATTGGAATTCCGCGTTCACAAAAATATTTCCATGAACAAACTGTATCTTTTGTGGAATTCGGTATTATGTTAATGAACTGATGAAACTGCGGCATTTCATATTCTTTTTGTCAACCACGATTTTTCTTTTTTCCTTTTCCGAACAGGAAATCGAATCGGGAAAACGGTTTAAAATACCTGCCCGGGTTTTTGATATCTGGAAAGAAATGGGTGTTTCAGAATGGCACGATACGATTGCAGTGGATTCATTCCAAGTGACTGAATTGGTGACGCTGGGTGAATACAGGAAATACCTTGTGGCAATTAAAAAAGATTCATCGTTGAAATTCTATCAAAGCCAATTTCCCGATTCTTCCATGTGTGCGCCCGATGCGTATGTGAAATACGTGAACGGTTCGAGGTATGATGATTTTCCGGTTTCAGGGATTTCATGGGACAATGCGCTGAATTTCTGCAAATGGAAAACGGTCAATGCAAATCCTAAAGACAGTTTTTCGATTGTCTACCGTTTGCCGGAAGTTTCGGAATGGGTTGCCGCCTATAAATTCCTCAACGAAAAACATGTCGACAATGATTTCAACGGAAATTATTCCGATTGGACTTTGTCGGCAAAAGACGATACCTATTATGATTTCACGCATGCGAAAATGAATCCTTCCTTTTCGGATTATGATTACAGTTATTGGGCGCGACCCAATGAAAATGCTGTCTTGAAAAGAAAAGTGTCAATGGGAAATTCCTTCCTTTTCAGTCAACCGACCCTTTTCGATTTTTATTCCTGGGGCTATTACGAATTTCATGGCTATGCACACATCGGATTCAGGTGTATAATCAAAAAAGTACACCCGCTTATTGCAAACGGTAAAACAGGCAACTTCAATTATTCCAATTGGAGCGAAGAACACGAATTCCTGCATCGCTGGGGATTGATCAAACAAACAAATCTTAAAACGAATGTCAAAAATGGTTTGCATCAATAGGATTCCACACATCCTGTTTTTCTGCTGTGGAGGTGTTTTCATCTTCCTGTTGTTTTCCAATACAACTTCTAACGGGGAGATGTTGCAATCGCATGAAGTTTCTTATGGGGATGCAATAGCGTTGTACGAAACAAAAAACAATTTGCTGGAAGGGGATTATATGTCCTGCTATAAAAACCAAACGGTAAAATGCAGGGGGCAATTCCACAATAATATGCGAGTAGGCTTGTGGACGGTTTATGATTCGCTCGGGAATGAAAAAATGCAACGCAAGTACAGGAACAATTTTGAATTCGAGCAGATTTATCCACCGTTACCGAAATCGGGGCCGATAAAAATCCTGAAAGAACCCTATCCGTTGAAATACAACAAAGACGGCTTCATCGATTATTTTTTCCTGAATGAAAGGGCCGTTGTGGTTTCGAAAAGAATCTGGAGAACGATCGATCTGGATCCTTATCATCTCACTTTTTTTTCATCGCAAAAATTGATGGGTTCGATTGTTGATTCGGTGATTGCAAAAAAATATGTGGAGTATGCGGATGATGACTTCCGCGATACAATTTCAAAATCCGGTTTGGCAATGCTGCTGGATACCGCGAATTATTATCTGGAAGGATTCGATTGCAAGGAGGATTGGTTTTTTGACAACGACAGGATGCTTTCGGAAACCAGGATCATTGGGATTTCCCCGTTGGTAATACCGCGAGGTGATGTAGGTGACAAGCATTATCATTTGGGTTGGTTTTATTTTCCGCAATTGAGAAAAACATTTGCAAAAATAGAAACGGGTAAAAAATCCTGCCCCAAATACATTCACACACTCGACGATTTGTTTTTCTTCCGCTATTTCCATGGAGACATTTACAAGGAATCGAACATTTACGACCGCAGACTTTCGGATTATACCAAACCAGAAAGCATGGATGATGAAAGGGATCGAATTGAGGTTTCAATGCTGGAAATGGAACACGATCTCTGGATTAATTTTTACAAATGATGGGCAATTAACAATTAATGATGTGCAGATTGATAATTTGTTGGGTGAAATTTATTTATGGCAGTGTTATCCTGTTACGCAAAAAACAAAGGCAAAATCATTAATCATTAATCTGCACATCATTAATTATTAACGGCCTTCATCAAACTATCCAATTCTGCATAGGTCGTTTCCCTCGGTAGAAAATGCCTGTAATTTTTTTTCGTATTGCGAATCAACGTTGCGGGAATATTGCCTTGCCAGTCCTTGTCCACTTTCGGAATCCATTCATTGTCGTTGGTTTCATCCAGGAATAAAACTTCGGTTTTTATTTTCCGTCTTTCAATGAATGGAACCAATTTTGTCTGTATCTCATTCTTGAAATCGTTGGAAACCAAGATCACTTTTACCTTTTTTCCCGAGTAGGCGGAATCCAATTCGGTGAAATAATGCAACTCATGCACACACGGTCCACACCAAGTCGCCCAAAAATTGACGACGTAAGTTGTGTCGCCGCCTTTATCCAATCGCGCAAGAAGACCGTCTATTTTTGTTGATGGGAAATTTTTGTCGGAAACGAAAGCGAATAGAAAAGAGAGGAGCAGGAAAAATGTGGCAGAGGGCAGGGTGAAAATTGAGAAACGTTTCATGTATCTAAATTTAGGGAGAGATTTTCACAATCAGGGAAATATTGCATCTCGCATGAATCATTTTTCTTCCAAAAGAAAGGGCAACCACTTTAAAAAATGGCGCCCTTTCATGGGGTTTCCGTCTGCAATCCGATTTACTTCCCACCAGTTTAAGAAGTTTCGGATTGGCGCGGTTATGTGTATAACACGGAATGATAAAAAAGTAACAGGAAAAGTGTTGAATATTTCGAGACAAAATCCGATTGATTTCAAAACGGAAATATATTTTGCAATCACCCAATGCATTCTCAGCTATCATTTTTCTCACATCTCAAGTCTCACGTCTCAAGTCTCCCCTTATATTTGTCGAACAGAAAACCGTAACAAAAAAACAATCCTATGTCTTACAATCTCCTGAAAGGTAAACGCGGTATCATTTCCGGTGCGCTCGATGCCAATTCCATTGCTTGGAAAGTGGCGGAGAAGGCGCATGAGGAAGGTGCAATTTTCACGCTTACGAACGCACCCATTGCCATGCGCATGGGCGAGATCAATAAGCTTGCGGAAAAAACCGGATCGAAAATCATTCCTGCGGATGCGACGAATATGGATGAGTTGAAAAACCTTTTTACACAATCGCAGGAAATCCTCGGGGGAAAAATCGATTTTGTTTTGCATTCCATCGGCATGTCGCCGAACATCAGGAAAAATATTCCTTACACCGGATTGAATTATGATTTTTATGCGAAGTCGGTTGATGTGAGTGCCATGTCGTTTCATAAAATGATGAGCGCCGCCTTTCAACTCGATGCCATCAATGAATGGGGAAGTGTGGTTGGACTTTCCTACATCGCAGCGCAACGTACATTTTCCTTTTATTCCGACATGGCCGATGCAAAAGCGATGTTGGAATCGATCGCAAGAAGCTTCGGATACCATTATGGCAAAGCAAAAAAAGTGCGTGTGAATACCATTTCACAATCGCCGACGAAAACAACTGCAGGCGGAGGAATAAAGGGCTTCGAGGATTTTTTCGGATATGCGGAAAAACTTTCACCGCTTGGAAATGCGACGGCGGAAGATTGCGCCAATTATTGCATTCTCATGTTTTCGGATTTGAGTAAAATGGTAACGATGCAGAACCTTTTCCACGATGGCGGTTATTCCATGACGGGAGTGAGTACCGAAGTGATGGATATTGTTTCGGGAAAATAATTATTGATTACTGGACACAAATCAAGAAAGCGTCTCTGAATGGGACGCTTTCCTGTTGGAGTAATTTTCAGAAGGATTGAATTTACAACTTTACAAAGCGTCCCATCTTTTCCTCTTCACGGAAAAAATAAATTCCTGCCGGAAAATCGGAAATGTTGATTTGGTTCGAATGGCTGGTCAGCAACAACTTCCCTTCGGAATTATAGATTTGGATATTCCTGTTTTCAGTAACTGCATTTTCCCCAATGAAAATTTCATTTGTTGCCGGATTCGGAAAACATTTCAATTGGAAATTTTCTGCAATGAATGTTTCAATTCCAACCGGACCAGTTCCGTAGGTAAATGAAATTGGAAAAGGGCAGAGTGCTGTCGGATTATTCGGATCGGTAAGTGTAACTGTTCCGGTGAAAATCGTTCCTGTAGGCACAGATGAAGCAAGTGGAATCGTTCCGTTTACATGAAATTGGGTAATGCCGCCATTGGGACCATTCCACCTATCGAAGAAAGCGGAAATTGCATCTTGCGTGGAAAGCGTGATGTAAGCATTGGCGGCAAGAACTCCATTCAGGTGAGGGGTTACGAAAGTCTGTTGCGATAAATTGAACAGGTAAACCTGAATGTATTGCATGGGCTGGTTCACTGCAACAGAATCGACATGAATGCTGTCGCATGGAAAATTGGGTGCGGCATTCAATTGCAATGCAAAAAGGAAGAGGATGCATCCGGAGAAAAAAGTTTTCATGGAATGGGTTTTATAAATGAAATTTTATCGGGGATGGCTTAACTAAGTTACAAAAAAAAATCCCCGAGCATTTCTGACGGGGATCTGTGGATTTTTAATCTGAAAGCCTGTGGCTTATTTCACTGAATTCACCACCGCTTTAAAAGCTTCGGGATGATTCAAGGCAAGATCGGCGAGTGTTTTACGGTTGAGTGTAATTCCTTTTTTCGCCGCCATGCTGATGAATTGTGAATAGGATAATCCGTGTTCACGTACTCCTGCATTGATACGTTGAATCCAAAGGGAACGGAAGTTGCGCTTTTTCTGTTTGCGATCGCGGTAGGCATAAACGAGACCTTTTTCAAGGGTGTTTTTTGCTACTGTCCAAACATTTCCGCGTGCGCCCCAATAACCGCGGGTCATTTTTAAAACCTTCTTGCGCTTTGCGCGTGAGGCAACGTGATTGACACTTCTAGGCATTTTGTTTTTCGTTTTGGTGATCAGCGTCTCTTCGAGGAGAACTTGTTTGCTTGATGACCTGGTTTAACTTTTAGTTTTTCGAATAAAACCTTGAGGACATTCATTCAATGTCAGCTTACATGCAAAGCAACGCTTTTACGTTGTTCGTGTCCGGCTTGGAAACCAGTCCCGAATTGGTAAGGCGACGTTTACGTGTTTTCTCCTTTTTTGTAAGGATGTGACGCTTGAATGCATGTTTCCGCTTGATTTTGCCCGACCCAGTGAGTTTGAATCTCTTCTTCGCACTGGAATTGGTTTTCATCTTCGGCATAATGCGTTTATTGTTTTCCGCATGGAAACATTCCAAACGGGCTGCAAAGATAATATTTTTGGGTTATTGGACATTAGCGATTGGTTATTGGCGACGGGAAAATGATATTTTTTTCAGAAAATGGGGGAGGCAGCATAAAAAAGGGTGTCAGTTTCTATGCTGACACCCTTTTCCCAATAAACTTATGGCTATTAACCGATCACTTTTTCTTCTTGGGAGCAAGCAACATGAACATCCGTTTTCCTTCGAGAACGGGAAGTTGCTCCACTTTTCCGAATTCCTCCAATTCCTGGGCGAATTTCAGCAAGAGGATTTCCCCCTGTTGCTTGAAAACGATTGTACGGCCACGGAACATGACATAAGCTTTCACTTTTGCCCCATGTTCCAAAAACTTTATGGCGTGATTTTTCTTGAAATTGAAATCGTGATCGTCAGTATGCGGACCGAAACGGATTTCTTTCACGACAACTTTCTGCGCTTTCGATTTTATTTCCTTTTGTTTCTTCTTCTGTTCGTAGAGAAACTTTTTATAATCTACAACACGGCAAACCGGTGGATCGGCATTGGGAACAATTTCCACCAGATCAAGTCCGGCTTCTTTTGCGATTTCAAGGGCTTTCTCAATGGAAAACAATCCCTGTTCTACTCCTTCACCGACTACACGGACATTGACGACGTCGCGTATTTTTTCGTTGATGCGGTGAAGATCTTCTTTTCTTGGCATTCGCGGACCGCGTGGAAAGGGTGGGCGAGGGCCTGAATTTGTGCTTCCGGCCGGACGTGGTGGACGGAAATTCGGGTTGAAAGGAGCTGCGATGTTGACCTCCGGTTTTAGGTTAATTTAATTTTGAATTATCAGTCTTGAATTTATATCCTGAATGATTTTCAGAACCCTAAATTCAGAATTATTTTGTTATCAATTCCAATTTACTTTTTATTTCCAGATTGATCAAATCAGCGAATGATTCGATGGGCATTGACCCTTTGTCGGCATTTTCGGATTCACCCTGTTTTCTCACGGAAACTGTTCCTTCGGCTTCTTCTTTTTCCCCGAGGATAAGCATGTAAGGAACTTTTTTCAACTCGGTATCCCTGATTTTTTTTCCGATCTTTTCACTGCGATCGTCAATGAATCCACGAATATCGTAATTTTTGAGTTGTTCTGAAACCTTCTGCGCATAGGCAACATACTTATCGCTGATGGGAAGTATTCCAACCTGTTCGGGAGTCAACCACAAAGGGAATTTTCCCGCACAATGCTCAATCAGTACCGCAACAAATCTTTCCATTGATCCGAACGGTGCGCGGTGAATCATGACCGGACGGTGTTTCAAGTTGTCCGCTCCGGTATATTCCAATTCAAAACGCTCGGGCAAATTGTAATCCACTTGAATGGTTCCGAGTTGCCATTTTCTACCAATGGCATCACGCACCATGAAATCCAGTTTCGGTCCGTAGAAAGCGGCTTCCCCATACTCGATAACCGTTTTCAAACCTTTTTCAGCAGCCGCATCGATAATGGATTGTTCGGCCTTGTTCCAGTTTTCATCCGTACCGATATATTTTGAACGGTCCGTTTTATCGCGCAACGAAATCTGTGCCGTGTAATCTTCAAAGCCAAGCGACTTGAAAACGTAAAGCACAAGGTCAATCACTTTGCAGAATTCCTCTTTCACCTGATCGGGACGGCAAAACAAATGTGCATCGTCCTGTGTGAATCCGCGCACACGTGTGAGTCCGTGCAATTCACCATGCTGCTCGTAACGGTAAACGGTTCCGAATTCGGCAAAACGTACAGGAAGATCCTTGTACGAACGCGGTTTTGTCTTATAGATTTCGCAGTGATGCGGACAATTCATCGGCTTGAGGAAAAACTCTTCGCCTTCCTGCGGAGTCTTGATCGGTTGGAAAGAATCCTTTCCATATTTTTCATAATGGCCCGAAGTCACGTACAATTGCTTGTGGCCAATATGCGGTGTGATGACAGGAAGATATCCCGCCTTGATTTGCGCTTTCTGTAAAAACTGTTGCAAACGGTCGCGCAATGCAGCTCCATTCGGAAGCCAAAGCGGCAAACCCATTCCGACCTTTTCGGAGAAGGCAAACAATTCCAATTCCCTTCCCAATTTCCGGTGATCGCGTTTTTTCGCCTCTTCGAGCATGACGAGATATTCGTCCAACTCTTTCTGTTTGGGAAAAGTTATTCCGTAGATGCGGGTGAGTTGTTTTTTTGTTTCATCACCGCGCCAGTATGCGCCTGCGAGACTCAATAATTTTATGGCCTTGATGGTACCGGTATTCGGGATGTGCGGACCGCGGCAGAGATCGGTGAAATTTCCCTGTGTGTAAAAAGTTATTTTCCCATCCTGCAAGTCTTTCAGCAGATCGAGTTTGTACTCATCATTTTTTTCGGTGAAATATTTTATCGCTTCCGCTTTGCTGACTTCCTTGCGCACGTAGGTGTTTTTCTGTTGTGCAAGCTCCAGCATTTTCTTTTCAATTTTTGAAAAGTCGTCTGAAGAAAAAGGTTTGCCGCCGAGATCGATGTCGTAATAAAATCCATTTTCTATTGGGGGACCGATGCCGAATTTCACGCCGGGATAAATGGCTTCGAGTGCTTCGGCCATTAAATGTGCGGACGAATGCCACATCATTTCTTTTCCTTCAAGGTCGTTCCAAGTCAGCAATTGGAGTTTTGAATCAGCGGTAATTGGGCGTGTTGCATCCCAACCTTCACCATTTACTTTGGCTCCCAGGACATTTCTCGCAAGTCCTTCGCTGATTGATTGCGCAATTTGCAGCGCGGTGGTGCCTGATTCATATTGACGAACGGCACCGTCTGGTAATGTAATGTTGATCATTTATCTTTTTAATCCTGCATACAACGCAGGGACTTTGTTGTGAGGTACAAAGATAGTGAAAAGTGGCATGTGACAAGTGAATGTAGGGGCACAGTGAAAGTCCAAACCCAAAAAGGTTTCTTGATTTTGAAATGTTTGGAATCAGCCCCGAATGAAGTGGAAAGCCCGAAGTGTGGCGGCGGGTGTGTGGACGGACTTGCAACGGAATGCGGGAAAACAGTGTCTAAAACAGGTAAGGGACTGTGCTCCAAAATCACTCAATCTCATTCTCTCGCGACGGAGCCCTGTAATTGCCAAATGGAATCACCATGAGATTCTTGAGATCGGAATTCTCTTCCGTACTCATGCAACTGTCGATGCCGAAAATTGTTTCGTTTACATCCAATCTCCTGAACGTTCCGAAAAGGCGATCCCATACACTGAGAATATCGCCATAATTGGAATCGGTGTAAGGCTGTTTGTAATGATGATGGACGTGGTGCAGATTCGGCGTAATGAAAATCCATCCGATATACCTGTCCACTTTTTCATTCAACCTGAAATTGGAATGCACAAAAACGTTTGCGGAAATCTGTATG
The DNA here is from genome assembly GCA_964394965.1 of uncultured Chryseobacterium sp. Taxonomy (GTDB): domain Bacteria; phylum Bacteroidota; class Bacteroidia; order Palsa-965; family Palsa-965. The sequence continues at coordinate 4,513 of CAYMZV010000086.1, read as the reverse complement.
AATTGACGGAAAAGGATAATCCAGAAAGGCGCACCGGCAAGAAAAACCCAGAGCACGGAGGCGGAAAGGCGCACAAGCGTTTCGCCCGGATGCTCGCGCAAGGTGGTTGAGGCATCAACGACAGGATCGCTGTGATGAACCAGGTGAAACATCCACAGCGTTTTTATCTTGTGCATGAGAATGTGATACACATATTCAAAAAAATCGAGGAAAATGATGGAGCCGATCAGCAATATCCACGGATTTGAAAACCCCGGAACCATTCTGAAAAAACCGAAATGATGCAACTCATCCCAATTGATTGTTTTTACGAGGGCAAGTCCAAGCAAAAACTGTACGGGAGCGGCGGTGAGGACAAAAAAACTGTTGGTGAATGCGTGTCTCCATTTCCTGTAATTGAAATTGATGGATGCAAAGCGCTCAATGATCCAACAAATCAGGATGGAGAAAACAAGAAGGAGAACCCTGTGGAAATCGTGTTCGGAAGAGAAGTATGCCCTGATGGAATCCATAAATGATAATTTCTATCGCACAAAAATTCAGGGCGTTAAACCTTTGTGTAAATTCTGCGTCTAAGTTAACATCGTTTCTGTTAATTAGAAACGGCTTAGAATATATTTTTTGCAGTTTTTAATAATGTCTTCAGAATCTCTCCAGAATTTAATCTTCAATTTGTTCCCAGTCATTGTGTCAACCTTCAATGTAATGGCACCGTTAACATAGTGTTATTCTTTACATTTGGAGTAGCGCTTTCCCATTTCCAATCGCCCTGGATTCTTATCGGCAAAACCAAAATTTCTCCATGAAAAAGAGACTTCTACTTCCGTTCCTGATTTCGTCATTCGGTTTTTCACTTGCGGCCCAAACCATTTTGCAACAGGAGGATTTCACTTCCTATCTCGGCACATCGGCAACAGTTCCGGTCGGTTGGAATTTTTCCTATAATGGGAATTATACAACTGTTGCAAATTCAGGAACGAGCGGTGTGAATGCCTACAAATTCGGTGCAAACAATGCAACCATCAATACACCACCTTTTTCGAATGCGGATACCGTAAAGTTCTGGGTGAAGGGTTTGGCCACTGACGCTGTTTCAATGTTGGTTTGTCTGGAAAGCCCCGACAGCATTTCCTGGGACACGGTTGCGAAAGTGAATCCGATTCCCACTTCGGGCACGAGTTTAAAATACGCTGTCAATAACCTGTCACATCATTTGCGTTTCACCTATATCAAATCAGCGGGAAATGTTTCTTTCGACGATTACCGTTTGCTGGCGAATGTTGCGACGGTAACTTCGACAGGGAAAATCACGGTTTATTTCAATCATCCCGTGAACAATTCCGTTTCCACCGGAGTGAATGCCATCTATCTCAACCAAACGATTGACGACACATTGATAGCCTACATCAACCGCGCAAAATATTCGCTTGACATTGCAGTTTACAATTATATCCAGACCACGGCGATCTCGAGCATTTCAACAGCGATCAACAATGCCTATGCACGCGGAGTGAAAATCAGATGGATTTACAATGGAAGTTCTTCCAATTCGGGATTGTCGCAACTCAATGCGGGAATTCATACGTTGGGGAGCCCGACGACATCTGCCTATAACATCATGCACAATAAGTTCATGATCGTGGATGCGCATTCAGCGAATCAAAATGATCCGATTGTCTGGACAGGCTCCACGAATTGGGATGATCAGCAAATCAATTCCGATTACAATAATGTGATCATCATCCAGGACAAGAATCTTGCTGCCGCCTACACAACCGAGTTCAATGAAATGTGGGGAGATACAGGATTGGTTCCGAATACCACCACTTCAAAATTCGGCCCTTTCAAAACGGACAATACGCCACATACTTTTACGATCGGAAGCAGAACGGTGAACAGTTATTTTTCGCCTTCCGACGGCGTCAACAATAAAATCGAAAATGCAATTTCATCGGCGAACAACACCCTGTATTTTGGCGTTTATACTTTCACCGATGTTCCCGATGCGGATTCCATCAAGGCAAAATACCTGGCGGGAGTTTATACTGCGGGCATCATGGATCAATACAGCACCACATTCAGCGCATACACCACGCTGAATCCGGTGATGGGAAACATGCTGCAGATTTATACCGGATCCTATCTCTATCACAATAAATTCCTCATCGTTGACGCCTGTGATTCCACTTCCGATCCGCTTGTGCTTACGGGATCCCACAATTGGTCGTCTTCCGCCGATACAAAAAATGATGAAAACACATTGATCATCCACAGTGCGATCATTGCCAACATCTATTACCAAAGTTTCAATCAGGATTTCACGGTGCTCGGTGGAACCATTTCCGCCCCTTGTGTGGTGACGGCGATTTCCGAATCACCAAGCGAGAACGCGGCGATTTATCCGAATCCGGCTTCCGAAAACATTTTTGTGGAAACGAATTATTCAGGTAGTGTCATGACACAACTCTATGACATGACCGGAAACCTGGTGTTGAAAAGCGCTACGAACGGGGAAACAAAATTCCCCATCGACATTTCCGGATTGAGCGATGGGATTTATTTCCTGAAAATTTCCAATGCGGAGAATTCAACCACACAAAAAATCGTCATTTCACACCAATGATTTCATGAGAAAATTCTACGCACTTTCCACTTTTTTGTTTTTCGCAACGTTTGCCTTTTCGCAGGCAACCGTGAAAATATTATTCGACGCGACAAAAGCAGAGATGGCCGGAAATGCCGATTGGGTGATTGATGCGAATACGCACAACATCGGCTATACGAATGGGCCTGCTGTGGTCGGTCAGGGTAATGAATCGAATCCCGCCATCACACCTTCCCCTGCGCAATCGGGCGTGACATCGAGCACATCGGAAACCTTTTGGACGGGAGCATTGTCCGCTTGGGGAATCGATTGTGCCAAGCAAGGATATGTTGTGGAAACATTGCCTTACAATGGAGCGATCACTTATGGGAATTCTTCCAATGCACAGGATCTTTCGAATTACAAGGTTTTCATTGTGTGTGAACCGAACATTGTTTTTACCGCCACTGAAAAAACGGCGATGGTGAATTTTGTGCAGAATGGCGGCGGACTTTTTATCGTTTCCGACCATGATGTTTCGGACAGGAACAATGACGGTTGGGATTCTCCCGGAATATGGAATGACTTGCTGACAAACAATTCGGTCCAGAATGATCCATTCGGTTTCAGTGTCGACCTGCAGAATTTTTCCGAAACAACAACGAATGTTGCCAATCTTCCGGGCGATTCAGTTCTGAATGGGCCGATGGGAAATGTAACGGAAGCGATGTGGACAAACGGAACTTCGTTCACCATCAATCACACCGACAATCCGACAACGAAAGGCGTGATTTACAAAACATCGTCTTCTACAACCGGAACAACGAATGTGATGTGTCTTTACGGGCGTTACGGATCGGGAAAATTTGCGGCAATCGGCGACAGTTCCCCTTGCGATGATGGAACGGGTGATCCGAATGATGTTTTGTATAACGGGTATTTTTCCGATGCAGCGGGCAACCATCAATTGCTGATCATGAATATCACGATCTGGTTGGCGGAGACAAATACGCTGACCACTTCGGTGCAGGAAAATACAAATGATTTTTCTGCGCGCATTTATCCGAATCCATCCGCCGGTATTTTCAATGTCGATTTTTCCAATGCAAAAAATGCTCCCGTGAAAATTTCCGTTTACAATGTTTTGGGAGAAACGGTGGAAAGTGAAATTGCAAATTCGAGTTCCGAAGCCATCGACTTGAACGAAAAACCGAATGGCATTTATTTTGTGGCGATTGAAAACGGCAAGAGCAGAAAGTTTTTCCGGATAGAAAAATCCAACTAGGCTGTTGCGAATTGTTTGCGGCCCCCTTTACAAGTTTACATTTTGCGGATATTGGTCATTTATTGACCTAAACTGATTTGCATTTCATATTGTGAAAATTTTGTTGCAATTTAGAGTCAGCAAAAACAGATCGAACAATTCATAAAACCCTTCACATGAAAAAAATAATTACTCTTTCCTTTTCCACACTTCTTTTTGCGGTTACGGTTTCCAGTCAGGTGCCACGCAAGGTGCTGGTTGAAGATTTTACCGGCGAATGGTGTGGCTGGTGTCCGCTTGGCCGTACTGCCGCTGAGCATTTGGAAGCCACTTATCCGAATCAGGTGATCAACATGGGACAACACTACGGTGATGTTCTTGCGTGTGCGTATTCCAATGCACTCAGCGCCTATGACGGTTATGGCTTTCCCGGTTTCATGATTGACAGGACGCAATTCAACGGCAATCTTTGGCAGCCTGTTGGCTATACAGGAACTGAGCTCGATGGACAAGTGCAACAGGAACTCGGTACCACTTCGCCATTGGGAGTGGGGATCACAAGTACCTACAATTCCTCTACACGCGCATTGAGCGTGACCGTGACTGCGAATTTTGCAATTGCACAAACAGGAACGATGCGCATCAATTGCGTTTTGACGGAAGAC
>CAYMZV010000085.1:0-13997 GCA_964394965.1 uncultured Chryseobacterium sp. | reverse complement strand
AAGCGGAAAAAAAGGATCGGATATTTTCATTATAAAATTCCGGGATTGGTTTTCAATGCACTCGAGATGGTTTGGAAAAGGCAAACCCTTCGGATCGAAATGATTCGAAGGGATGGCGTTTGCAGATCCGGGATCAATATTTTTTTCCCCTTACCTGATTGTGGTATTTTCTGCTGTAGTCGAATTTGCTTTGATTGGCGTCGTAGCTGATGAGGGCAACCGGCAAATCGTCAATGGTATTCGACTTTTCGTTTTGTTTCACCATTTCGATTTCATAATCGAACGAAAGGTTTTTTTTCTCGACACCCGATTTCACATGCGTATCAATCAAGACCAGCCTGTCGCGATAACCTTCCTTGACATAATCAAGTGTATAGTTATGATTGTAGTCGAGCAGGAGAGAAACGTTTTTTCTATTGCTCATCGTTACGGTATCATTCGGTCCCGCATCGTGATAGATGATGATGGAATAGTCTGTCACTTTTTTTCCGTCGTAGGTAAGGAAAGAGGAAATCTGGAGTCCGGTTATTCTTTCGCTAAACGGTTCATCCTTCTTGAATGGCTGGTTTCCTTGTTTGAATGACAGCAGTGCGAACACTGGAATGAGGAGGAGGAATCTGGTTTTCATGATTTTGTTTTTTTGTTGAAACAAAACTATCCCATCGGCCAAGGGCACGAAAGCCTGTTTGCGATTGCGCGTTACAGGTGTAAGATTTTCATGAAAAATGTGAGGGAATCCCAGTCTTTCGGAAGGAATCCATTCTGGAAAATCCCTCTCGGGTGAAGAGTGCAGGCAAGAAAATGTTTCTCGTGAGAAGTCCGGGATGAGGCAGATTCAATTCCTCTTTTGATTCGGGAAATTAATCCTGAATGTTGTCCCCAAACCCGGTTCGCTGATCAATTCGATATGGCCGTTCAGTTTTTCCACTCCTGTTTTCACAAGGTACAAGCCCAATCCCGAACCGATTGATATTTCCGTTCCCTTGAAATACATGTCAAATACCTTATCGTGCAGCGATTTGTCTATCCCCGTTCCATTATCCCTGAATTCAATATCCACTTTATCGTTTTTCCCTGTTACCGTAATCTTCAGGAAGGATTGGCTGTTGTTTCGGTTCCGGTATTTTATCGCATTCTCAATCAGGTTTTGGAAAATGGATACGAGAATATATTTGTTGCAGATAAACGGAACGGCAAGCGAAACATCGAACGTTATTTTTATGTTTTGGAACCCATCATAGTATTCGAACTTATCTATGATTTCCGTGATCAGGGTGGTGAAATTTATTTCTTCACCGAATTTGCTTGTGTCCTTGATGGTCATGCTTTGCACAAGCATGCCCAGGGTATGATCCAGTTTTTTGGTGGATGATTCGACAATTTCGAGGTATTTGTTTTTGGTTTCGCCCTTGTTTTCCATCTTCCAGATATTCAGGACACCGAGAATGGAAGCGAGCGGTCCGCGCAAATCATGCGATGCCTTGTAAATGAAAGTTTCCAATTCCTTGTTCGTGGCTTTCAATTTCTCCTCGGCTTTTTTCTCTTCTGTCACGTCGTGAATCACTCCGTATAATCCAATGGGTTTGTTCTCTCCGTCAAATTCAAATCTGCTTTCCGTATGCACATATCGCACCACCCCGTTTTTGCGAATGATGCGATGGTAAAAAGATGCGTCGCTCAATGAGGCAAGGGATTGTTCCAACTCCTTTTTTACGGAAAACAAATCGTCGGGATGAACAAAAGACAGGAATGAATCCAGCGATTGCTCGTTTTCTTCCGGTTGCAAGCCATAGATGTTGCATGTTTCAGTCGACCAGATCAAGTGATTGGTTGTAAAGTTGAATTCCCAATTTCCCACGTGAGCGATCGCCTGCGCCTGTTTCAACCGTTTCTCATTGTACTCCAATTCATTCTTGATGTCAAGAAGTTCAAGCGTATTCTTTTCCAGTTTCTCTTCAACTCTTTTTCTTTCCGTAATGTCGCGCATGTAACAAGCGGTTCCTATTATCTCATCGCCTTGACGTATCGGATAAAAGGAAACTTCCGACCACGAATCATCGGGAAAGCTGGAATGCTCGACCTCAATGAATGTCTCTCCCGAAAATGCACGCGCATAATATCCTTTATACCGTTCAATGCTTTCCTTGCTTAATCCCGCTTCAAGGACATCGCCTCCCTTTTCAATCAGTTTTCCTGTCGATTGTTTGACGCGATCATCAAAAGCCTTGTTGCAGGTGATCAATCTCATTTCACGGTCGACACTCCAAATCAGATCGGTTGTATTGTTGATCAATGCGGAAAGATTGTTGCGTTCAAATTCTTTCTGCTGTTCGGCTTCGGTCACTTTCCTTCTATTCGCCCGGTTGGCAAACGAACTTTCAATGGCTTGCGGAAGGCGTTGCAGATTTGTCTTGAGCAAATAATCGTCGATGCCCTTCTTGATCATCTTCACCGCATATTCTTCCGACACGCTTCCGGTGACAAGAATGAATGGAATATCCAATTTCATTTCCCTGTAAATTTCAAACGCCATCACCGAATCGAATTGCGGAAGTGAATGGTCGCAAAGGATGACGTTGGGCTTGAATTCGGTAAGTCCACGCATGAAACTTTCCTCATCATCGGCATGGAAATGCTGGAAATCCAGATTGGATTTCTTCAATTGCCTTTTGACAAGATCTACGTCACTGAGTAAATCCTCCAGATGCAGTATGCGGTATTCGTTCAATTGGATAGGGTTATGGTTTTTGAAAATCAATGAGGCGATTGGTTGTGAAGCATCCAGTACAATCCCAGATCGCTTATCGCCTTGATGAAAGCGTCGAAACCAACGGGCTTGACGATATAACTGTTGGCACCCAAATCATAACATGTATTTATATCGGGATCTTCCTTGGAGGAAGTGAGAATGACCACCGGAATTTTTTTTGTCGCCGGATCGCTTTTCAACCGCTGCAAAACCTCGATGCCATTCACTTTCGGCATTTTCAAGTCGAGCAAAATCAGTTTCGGTTTGTTGCTGATGTTCCTGGTTGTGTAATCACCCGTTCCGAAAATGAAATCAAGTGCCACCGCACCGTCTTTCAAATGGATGAGATTATTTCCCAAATGATTTTTTTTCAGGGCACGTATCGTCATTTCGGCATCACCGGGATTGTCTTCTACCAAAAGGATTTCGATTTCGGAGTTTTCCATGTTCGTTTTATTTTACAGTTAATTTAAAGGGAGTGAAAAATAGAATGTGGCACCTTGATTTTTCTTTGCATCCACCCAAATCTTCCCTCCATGCTTGTTGATGATGCGTTGCACAATGGCAAGACCGACACCGGTTCCGTCGAATTCATCGGCACTGTGCAACCGTTGGAATACGCCGAACAGCTTAGGTGCATATTTCATGTCGAATCCAACACCGTTGTCGCTGACCGAATAAATGACTTCACTGTCTTTCCTTTCCGATTTTATTTCAATGCGCGGTTCTTCTTTCTTCGAGGAATATTTTATCGCATTCGAAACCAGATTGTACATCACATGACTCATCAATCCATAATCCGAAATTGCAGGGTGCAATTTGTGGATGACTATTTGGGCGTTGTGTTTGACCTCTTTGCCCAAGTCATGCATTGTCCCTTCGAGAAGTTCGTCCATATTGACTTCCGATTTCTGCAAATCCTTTTTTCCCAATCTCGAAAAAGACAACAGGTCGTCGATGAGCGTGCCCATCTTGGTGGCATTGTACTGAATGGTTCTCAGCAAACGTTTGCCTTCATCGTCAAAAAGATTTCCGTAATCCTCTTCGAGCATTTTTGAATAACCGTCAATCGAACGCAGCGGTGCGCGCAAGTCGTGGGAAACGGAATAGCTGAATGCTTCCAACTCCTTGTTGACCGATTCCAACTGTGCGGTACGTTCCAGAACCTTTTTCTCCAGATTGTGATTCAATTCCGAAATCTCGTTTTGCGCTTTTTTGATTTCTGAAATGTCCAAGGCAATGATCAAGGCGGATTCAACCACACCCTCGTCATTTTTTATCGGTACAAAATGGGCGATGAAATCACCGGCGGGAGAACTCCGCTCGATTGAAAAAAGCTCTCCGTTGAAAACCCTGTCGTACAAATGTCTTGACGCTTCATACTGTTCTTTCGGTGAAACCTCGAGCGGATGTTTGCCTTCGTAATCCTGCCTTTTATAACCCATCCTTTCCATGATGTCGCCTTCGATCATGATGAACCGGTGCTCCCTGTCCACTACGATCACCAATGATTTTGGAATGTTGATGACAATGGAACGGAACAGTTTTTCATTCTTGTAAACTTGCTTTGTACGTTCCGCCACTTTTTTTTCCAACTCCGAATTCAGTTTTTTCAAATCGGCTTCGGATTTTTTCCGTTCGGTAATGTCTTCCGAAATCCCAAGCAGAAACCTCATCTTTCCGCCCTTGTCGGTCAAGGGGATTTTTTTTGTGTGCAACAGGCGTTCACCGTTTGCCGTATTTATTTTTTCCTCTTCAATGTCGAGCAGCATTCCCTTTCGGATCACTTCCTTGTCCTTGTTGATGAAAAAATCAGCCTGGTCTTTCGGGAAAAAATCATAATCATTCTTTCCAATCAGATCCTCCCTTTTGAAACCGAGCAGTTCTTCACCGGCCTTGTTGAAACGCACGAAACGCAATTCCTGCGCGTCCTTCACAAAAACCATATTGGGAATATTTTCAAGAATGGAATTCAGGAACCGATTGGTCTCCATCAATTCCCTGTTCCTTTCCTCCAGTTCGGTTGCGTGTTTGAGAATGTCCATTTGCATTTCACTCACACGCGCCTGTAAATTCTCATTCTCCAGATTCTGTCTCGCCTTATCCGTTTGTATGCGGATAAATTCCGTCACGTCCTCTGCACGGTGAATGATGTAAACGATTTCATTTTTTGAATTCAATACAGGTTTGTTCAGCGGACTCCAGAACCGCTCTTCGAAACTTCCATCCGGACGTCGGATATCATATTTCTGAATCTCCATTTTATCCGTTGCCTTGTTTCGCAAAACGGAATTCAATGAGGCACGCAGGTTCGATTCCCCAGTCGCTGTCGGGTCATCGGGATTGTCGGGAAAAACATCGAATATCCCACGACCCAGGATCTCCGCCCTTTTGGTCATCGTCGCATCAAGGTATGCATCGCTGACCGCAGCGATTTTCAGATCGGGTGAAAGAATGAGGTATAACCCGGGTACAGCTTCAAACAAGGATTGAAAATCTATATTGTTCATCAGAAAAAAATTAATGAAGAATATTTATCAGGAATCCAATTACGCAATCAATTTTAACTGTGTTTCAGGGCTGAGATTCGGGCGGGTCATCCCGGATTTCAATCCATAAGTCAAATCTAGGTTAGATGAACTTACTTAAAAGACCTGTTAAAAAGGTAATTAATAATGTAAATATATAAATGATTGTGAATCGGCAATTGATTATTGCCTTTTAATTTTTCCAATTAACATTTTATTCACTGCGAATGTATTTTTTAGTTGCCTTTGTCTCAGTCCATCCGGATTATTGACATCCAGACCCAATGAGTGAAAGGTTGAATTCATTTATCGAAACAACATTCCTAATTTCACGGCATGAACACAATCGAACAGAAAAAAGAGGCTTTCGTGCGTATGCTCACCATCATGGACGAGTTGCGTGCACAATGTCCGTGGGATAAAAAGCAGACGTTGGAAAGTTTGCGCCATCTCACCATTGAGGAAATGTATGAATTGGGAGATGCGATTCTCGACAGGAACATGACGGGAATCAAGAAGGAGCTCGGTGATGTTTTGCTGCACATTGTCTTTTATGCGAAAATCGCCAGCGAAACAAATGATTTTGACATTGCCGATGTGATTCATGCGGAATGCGATAAACTGGTTTCACGCCATCCGCACATTTATGGCGATGTGAAAGTGGAGAACGAGCAGGATGTGAAAGAGAACTGGGAAAAAATAAAACTCAAGGAAAAAGATGCTGTCACAGCCGAAGGATTCCGTTCGGTGTTGAATGGTGTTCCGCTTTCATTGCCGGCAGTGGTGAAGTCGTGGCGCATACAGGAGAAAGCGCGGGCGGCAGGATTCGACTGGGAAAAACCGGAAGAGGTTTGGGGAAAAGTGGAAGAGGAGATTGCCGAACTGAAACATGAAATAGAAAATAAATCGGCGCAGGAAAAAATCGAGGATGAATTCGGCGATGTGTTTTTTGCAATGATCAACTACGCACGTTTCATCAACGTGAATCCGGAAGATGCATTGGAAAGGACCAATAAAAAATTCATAAGGAGATTCCAATTCCTGGAGAGAGAGTCACAGAAGGATGGGAAAAAAATGGAGGACATGTCGCTGGAGGAAATGGATGTGTATTGGAATCGGGCGAAGAAAATGGAGTAGGCGATTTTATTTTCAAGAAGAAACCCGAGCAGGATCGGGTGGGCATGATCGCGATCAGGGAACGTCCGCTGTGGAATGTAAAAATTGAAAATGCAGAGAGTAATTCTTGGAGGCAATTTTGAATTCTGAGTTCTGAATTTTGAATTGAAGTTCTGCACTCTCGCCTTTTTAAGGGAATCTGAACTGTACTTGACTCCAAAAAATCCAACATGGAGCAACTCTTATTCTGAGCTGAAACAAAATTCCTCTATCGCAATCCAAAATTCAGAATTATTTCCCTCACCCCACATTCAACTTCGGCTCGGCGGAAAATTTTCTCAGTAATGGTCCGCTGATCAAACTGGTGAGCATTGCCATGATGATCAATGCAACGAGCATCTTGTCATCAATCAATCCGGCGTCGTGTGCAAGTGTACCCAGAATGATTTCCATCACGCCCCGCGTGTTGAGACCGAAGCCAACTGCAAGTGCTTCCCTGTGTTTCATCCCGCCCATGCGGGCTCCAAGAAACCCTCCTGCAATTTTGCAAATCATTGCGAGGAACAAGACGATCAACACCAGGATGGGGTCAAAATTCTTGATAAAATCCACCTTGAGTCCGATTGAAACAAAAAATAGGGGAGCGAAAATATTCATTACGAATTGGTGGATGATTGTTCTGGCCTCTTCGCGGAAATGAACCGAATCACCGATTGCAATTCCAACGATAAACGCTCCGAGAATCGCATGCAATCCTATTGATTCGGTAAATGCCGCACCGAGAAATCCGAGACCGAAACACAAGGCAAGCACACCTCCCGGCCACGATAATTTTTTTTGAATCCACGGCAAAAGATAATTGATAATGCGTTTTCCGATGATCAGCATGAATAATCCGAAACCGATAATCAAACCTGCGGATTGCCAGATGTTGTGGATTTCACGTTTCTCCACATTCATCATGCTCAGCACAAATGAAAATGTGAGCCAACCGGTGAGATCATCGAATACGGCAGCGGCCATGATCGTCATTCCCACTTTTGTCTTGTACAAATTCAAATCCATGAGAATGCGTGCGATTACCGGTAACGCCGAAACCGCCATTGCTATTCCAAAGAAAAGTGCATACACCAATTTCTCATTGCCATTCATATTGAAAAACTGTGGAAAAACCCATACGATGCCAAAACCGAGACCGAAAGGAATGATCATGCTTGTAAGGCTTGTAAATATTGCAGTCTTTCCCTGCTTGAGTACGATTTGCAATTGCACCTCCATTCCCGCCACAAAAAGCAACATGATCACGGCAAGCTGCGTAATTCCATCAATTGCAACGCGGGCAACAGATCCGATATCGGGAAAAAGTTGATTGAATTCTGCCGGGAAATATTTTCCGAACAACGTTTTTCCGAGCAAAACACCTACAATCAATTCCCCCATCACAATGGGAAGCTTGAGTTTTTTTCCAAGTTCTGCAAACAAACGGGAAAGGATGAGCGCCCCACCGATAAAGATGAGCAAGACCATGATGTCATGACTTCCCAATTTAAAAATCTCCGGAGCGACAGTCTTCATTTGTTTCAATTTATCCTTGAGTGAACAATCAAAACATTGGTTGGAAGATTTTCCAATATATATTCCATGTCATGAGTGAAAATCCGATCCATGATTCCATATTTCTGATCAGGGGAATTAATAATCAAAAGATCGGCTTTCTTGTTTTGTGCGTATTGGCTGATCGCAAATCCCGGTTTCCCTTTTATTAATTTTTCGGAAATTTCAATGCCTTCGCGCTGTCCCACATTTGTAACCATATCATGAACCTTGTTCATTTCCTCTTCTGAAAATTCCTTTTTTATTTTGGAAGCCTGCTGGGCCGTACTGTCATTCGCTATGGTCATCGCCAATCCAAGGTGATTGACTTCCGTTCCGACAATCAAATCTTTTGCCTTCACATGTTTGCCAAAATAAACGGCTGCATTGATCGTGTGGATTGTTTTGGGATTTTCAATCCCGTTCACCATGATTTTTTTGAAACGCGTACCTTCCTTTTTGGGTTCCGTCAATAACAGGACAGAGCATTTCGCGCGACGGGAAATTTTTCTTGCAATGGAACCGAGATAATATTTCAACACATTTTCCTTTTGCATCGCACCCAATATCAATAGATCCACCATATTTTCCTTGCAAGCTTCCAACAAGGCCGTTACAGGATTTCCCTGTTTCCAAATGGTTTTCACTTTGGATTTATCGATTCCCAAACCATTCATCAATTCTTCCAGTTTCGATTCTTTTGTTTTGGAATGCTCTCCAATGTGAATCAGCAACAATTCAGATCCGAATGCTTCGGAAAGCATTTTCGCCTCTCCTAAAATTGCTTCCAGGCGCGGCGAGAATGCCACGGCAACTCCGATGGTTTCGAATGGAAATGCGGGTCTTCCTTTTAGTTTCGTATGATCCATTTTAAAAATTTCGCGGGTTTGCGTAAAAATAGGGAAATGACGTACTGATTTGCCAATTAAAATTTCATGAATCGAAACCGTCCAACAAACTCACAATCGAAAGTCGGAAATCGCCCAATCTCCAATTATACTTATTGACAATGGCCTACTGAAAACTGACAACTTTTCACAACTTTGCCAAAACCGAAAATCCCCAATCCATCGTATATTCGTTGCATAATGGCAATCCTGATTTTCTTCCTCGCGCACTGGTTCCTTTCACTTTTCTGCCAGACATTTTTCCTGCATCGGTATTCATCACATAAAATGTTTACCATGTCGCCCTTTTGGGAAAAAACCTTTTACATGATGACCTTCATCACGCAAGGCTCTTCCTTTCTCAATCCGCGTGCCTATGCCATCATGCACCGCATGCATCACGCATACAGCGACACGGAAAAGGATCCGCACTCTCCGCATTTCATAAAGGATGTGTGGGGACTGATGATGAAAACAAAACGCATCTATCACGATTTTGTTTATTACAAAACGGAACCTGAAGCCGCTTTCAAGGGAAATTATCCGACGTGGCCCTGGATGGACAGACTCAGTGACAATTGGTTCGTCCGGATTGCATTCGGTGTTTCCTATTTTCTTTTTTATGTTTTTTTCGCCACACATTGGTGGATGTTTTTATTGCTGCCGATCCATTTCCTCATCGGACCCGTACAAGGTGCAATCGTGAATTGGTGTGGACACAAATACGGCTATCAGAATTTCAACAACGAGGATCATTCCAAGAATTCTTTTCCGATCGAGATTTTTCTCATGGGTGAGTTGATGCAAAACAACCATCATAAAAGTCCGAACAGTCCCAACTTCGCAAAAAAATGGTTTGAGTTGGATCCGACTTATCCCGTCATGAAACTTTTCAACTTTATCGGAATCATTCACTTGAGAAAACAATAATTCAGTCGAAAGGTTGGGACGTTGGAAACTCAAAATCGGCTTTCAAACATTTCAAGCTTACAACATTCAAACTCACTTCCGCATGAATCCATTTGTAGAACTCCCTCTCCTTTGTTTTGCAGCCTGTTCCATCGTCATGATCTTGGTTTGGATTTGGGCTTACAGAATCCAGAATGCCGGCGTGGTGGATATTTTCTGGGCTTTCAATTTTACGATCATCGCCATCATGCTTTATTTTTTGGCGGATGGATATCCGGCGAGAAAGGAAGTAGTTTGCCTGCTCTGCGGATTGTGGAGTTTGCGTTTGGGGATTTACCTGTTGATCCGTGTGGGTTCGCATCTTGAACACGAAGAAGGACGTTATGCGCAACTCAGGAAAGAGTGGGGACCAAAACCGGATCGCACTTTTTTTATTTTTTTTCAGGCGCAGGCGATGTCGAATATTTTTCTCGCCACACCCTTTTTCATTATCGCACTCAATAAATCCCAACCGCTGAGCTTGCCCGAAATGATCGGCGCAGGAATGTGGTTCGTCTGCATCATCTTCGAGGGACTTTCAGATTATCAATTGCAGAACTTCCGGAAAAATCCGGCGAACAAGGGAAAAGTCTGTCAGGATGGTTTGTGGAATTATTCCCGCCACCCGAATTATTTTTTCCAATTCATGATTTGGGTTTCCATTTTCATTTTCGCATGTTCAAGTCCGTACGGATGGATTTCAATTGTTTGTCCGGCCACGATTTTCTATCTGCTCTGGAAAGTCACCGGAATTCCGATGACGGAAGAACAGTCGCTTCGTTCACGCGGCGATTTATTCCGCGAATACCAACGGACAACAAGTGTTTTTATTCCCTGGTTCAAAAAGAAGTGACGAGTGACCAACGACAGGTGACAAGAGAATTCGGAGCACCTGTCACGTGTCATTTGCCGCCAGCCGCATTTTTATGAATATAGATTCTCTCCTAGAAAAAAACTTACTACCCGATTCAGCCATTCGTGCAGGCATTCGCCGTTTGTTGAAGCAGCGTTTGCTGGAGGAAAAAAAATCCTCTCCCGACGAACAGCAAAATCATTTCAATTCGCTTCTTGAAATTTGCAGCAACAGTCCCATCGCCATTGAAACGAAAGCGGCGAATGAACAGCATTATGAGGTGCCAACGGAATTTTACAAATATTGTCTCGGCCCGAATCTGAAATACAGCAGCGGATTTTACAAGGAAGGTGTCACGTCGCTCGAGCAGGCGGAATGCGATATGCTTGCGCTCACCTGCGCGCGCGCAGAGTTGAAAGACGGAATGGAAATCCTTGAGTTGGGTTGCGGATGGGGATCGTTGACGTTGTGGATGGGAAAACATTTTCCGAATGCAAAAATCACCGCAGTTTCAAATTCACGCACACAAAAGGAATTCATCGACGCCACTGCAAAAGAGCGGGGGCTGAAGAACATTGAAATCATCACGGCCGACATGAATGTTTTTTCGATCGGGAAAAAATTCGATCGGGTTGTTTCCGTTGAGATGTTCGAGCACATGCGCAATCACGGTTTGTTGCTGAAAAAAATTTCCGGTTGGATGAAAGACGATGGTGCGTTGTTCATTCACATTTTTACGCACGTCGATTACCTGTATTTCTTCGAGGTGAAAGACGAAAGCGATTGGATGTCGAAATATTTTTTCACCGGTGGAATGATGCCCTCCGACCATTATCTCTATTATTGGAATGAGGATTTGAAAGTGAAAAACCATTGGCGTGTTTCAGGAATGCATTATTCGAAAACTTCGGAAGACTGGCTGAAAAATATGGATCGGAACAAATCGTCGATCATTCCGCTGTTTGAAAAAACGTACGGTAAGGAAAATGCAACGAAGTGGTGGGTGTATTGGCGTGTGTTTTATCTGGCATGTGCAGAGTTGTGGGGGTATAAGAATGGGGAAGAATGGTTTGTGAGCCATTACCTATTGAAGAAATAAAAAAGCCCGAACATTCCTGAACGGGCTTGTAAGAATTTCCAATATCGCTCAATCGCTTTTTCCGGATTTGATGAAATTTCCCTGATCGTCGAAAATATAATCCATTCCACCGGCTTCCGCTTCGTAAGTTATTTTTCCCGCCGCATCAACGATTTTTGAAGCTTCACTGATTTTTTTCCCTTTCACGTTTGTCGACATGTAAGTTGTGATTTTGGGAAGGAGACTGCCAACGGCCATTCCTGTTTCCGTTTCAACAACATTTGCAGAAGCATCATACAAAACGGACATTTCAACATTGTTCATCTTGAATTCCGCTTCGTAATTCGCGCCTTCCGTATCCCAACTCACTTTTGTAACGGTTGGATACGACGTCTTGAATTTTGTCGTGACGGCTTCGGGAACTTTCGATTTTTGTGCAATTGCCACTCCGAAGAGCAACGCAAATGCTGCGGTGAAGAATACTGATTTCATGAGGTGGTTGTTTTGGTTTCTATGACAAGAATAGAAAATGAATCTGGAGAAATTCTGCTTAAAAGTTTATCTCAAAGCAATGCAGGTTTTCCCTGTAGGAATAGGTGATGTGCATCCCATTCGTTTCCAATATCTGTTTTACCAATGCCAATCCAAGTCCGGTTGATTCGGAAGAATTGTTTTCCTTGTAAAAACGCTCGAACAGTTTTTCCGAAGCGCCTTGCAACGGTTCACCGGAATTGCAAATACACAATTTTCCCGGAGACAATTTTACATGAATCGATCCGCCTTTTACATTGTGTCGGATGGCATTCGTGATGAGATTCGAAACCATGATTTCAGCAAGGATCGGATGCATTTGCATGTATACGTCGTGCGCGATTTCCTTTTGTATTGAAATTTCCTTGTGAGAAATCAATTCCGAAAAGAAATCCAGTTTTGAATCCAGCAATTCACCCACATCCACTTTTTCACGATTCTCGAATTGCCTGTTCTCGATTTTCGCCAACAGCAGAAGTGTCTGATTCAATTTCGAAAGCTTCCGAGCCGTTTGATTGATGCGTTGGATTTCCCCCAATTGTTTTTCCCCGAGATTTTTTTCCTGCAGCAATTGTTCGGTGGAAGTGAGGATGACAGAGAGCGGCGTTTGCAATTCGTGGGAGGCATTTTCCGTAAAGGCTTTCAGGTTTTTATAGTCCCCTGAAATTTTTTCCGTCATGCTTTCCAGTGCGAGATTCAATTGCTGGAATTCCCTTGTGGTGGTTTTCGAAAATGAAAGCGATTGGTGTTCGTCGATTTTATAATTGTGCAATTGATTGATGGAATTGAAAAACGGTTTCCACAATTTCCCAGCTGCGAAACGGTTGACGATCAAAGTGACAACCAGCAATACTGCAATGATGACACTGAAAGAGTAGAGGATGGCTTCCACAAGATCATCTTTCTCGAATAGGTTCTTGCTTACCAAAACGGAATAGTCGGTTCCCTTTGCCCTTACGGGAAACGTGAGTTGACGGAAAGGAAGATCCTCGCCCTCTTCCTTGGAAAATAAAATGGTGTCCTGCATGAATTGTTGAACGGGCTTTTCCGTTTTCTTGAATTCAAGAAAATCTTCCGAGGTGAAACTGTTTCCGGGAATGGTATCATGTGCGGTGACAAAATCCTCCACCTGCGATTTTTCGGTGAAAAGCCTTTCGGTTGTTTCCTCATCCACAATCTTTCTCAGGTTGTAATAAAATACAAGTCCACCGATCATGAAAACCAATAATGTGGTCAGCAAATAAATCAGTGTTGTTTTGGCAAGCAATTTCATACTGCACCGAATTTATAACCCGCACCGTAAACCGTGGAAATATAATCCTGTGATCCCGCCTCAATCAGTTTTTTGCGCAAATTCTTGATGTGCGAATAAATGAAATCGTAGGAATCGGCCATGTCCATGTCATCTCCCCACAAATGTTCGGCAATGGATTCTTTTGTAATGACACGGTTTTTATTGCTGATGAAAAAGACAAGCAGATCGAATTCCTTTTTGGTGAGTGAAATGCCTTTTCCTTTCACCGTCACACTGAATGCTTCGGGATTGATGATGATTTCCTCGAAGGAGATTTCCTTGCTTCCTTCGAAACTCATTCTGCGTACGACGGATTTTATCCGCGCATTCAATTCGGAAAGATGAAAGGGTTTGGTCAGGTAATCATCCGCACCCAATTCCAGTCCGGCCACCTTATCGTCGAGTGAATTCTTTGCGGAG
>CAYMZV010000084.1:0-14017 GCA_964394965.1 uncultured Chryseobacterium sp. | reverse complement strand
ACACACAAACATGGTGCAGGTATTCCCGCAACCGCATGCCGCATTCACCGCCAATCCTGACACCGCTTCCGAATTCAATCCGGTGATTCAGTTCTTGGATAACAGCACATCGGCAACAACTTGGTTATGGTCGTTCGGCGACAGTACACAATCCACATCGAATCTGCAAAACCCGATTTACACATATCACGATACCGGTTCGTATATGGTAACACTTATTGTTTCCAATTCTTTCGGTTGTGTTGACACGGTAACGGGAGAAATTTACATCAGTCCACAATTCACTTTTTATGCACCGAATGCATTCACGCCGAATGGCGATGGAAAAAATGATGTGTTCATGCCGGTGGGAACCGATATCAACGAAGGGACTTTCCACATGTGGATTTTCGACCGTTGGGGAAACCTTATTTTTGAAACAGAGGATTTCAATAAGGGTTGGGATGGCCGTGCGAATGGAGGAAAAGACATTGCACAGATTGACACGTATGTCTGGAAAGTTTCATTCAACGATCTGCTCAATAAAAAACACAAGTACACCGGCAAGGTGAGCCTGATCAAATAGAGTTTGGATTTTTTCTTCTTTTTCCGAGCCCCGCTTTCCAGAATCAATTCAGATTTCAGTTGCAATTTTAAGTGACGGAATCCATTTCCCGAATCATGAAATATTTTTTTCCTTTTTTGCTGTTGTTCTCCATCATCGGTTTTTCGTTTACGGTTTCGGGAGATTGTGGCTCGTATCGTTGGGCTGTAAAAACGGTTACCGACAATGCAGCTGATTCCATTCTCAAACTTTCACCCCTGCAAACTTCCATCGGGGAATTGCTTTCGGAGAAAAGGGTTGTGCCCGATTTTTTATTCAACGATACATTGCGGTACAACGATGAAAAACGTTTGGTGAGTGTAAAGGCGAAACTGCTGAAAATAAAAATCGGTGATGACCGTGATTTCCATTTGGTGTTGCTTTCAAGTGATGGCTTATTGATGGTTGCAGAAATTCCGGATGGTGAATGTTCCGCGTTCGACAATCATCCCGACTTGAGAAAACGATTTGATGAAATGAGAAAACAGATCATCGACGCGATCGGTTTTACTCCAGAAGAGAATTTGAAGAATGTGGAAAAATCGGTGGTGGTGGAAGGGATTCCTTTCTGGGATAAAATAAAAGAGGGTCACCAACCGAAATACGGTTCTGCCGATAAACATGAAATCCATCCGGTAACGAAAATCATTTTCAATTGAATCGATGGCCATTTGTGTACAGGGACAGCTTCACTCCCATTATTAAATCCACGTAAAACCTTAGTTTTGCAGGGCTTTCCGCCAAAGGAAATTGCACATTAACTGTATCCACATCATGGGATTGCGTTTGGAAAAATCACCTTATTCATTGGATGATCCGAGGACAACCTTGCATCATCGTGACGTGATTCTTTCCAAACCCTTTTTGAAAAAATTATATGTCGAGTGGTACAATCAATTTGTGGATGCAACGAAGGAATTGAAAGGCGGAAAAATCCTTGAGATCGGTTCGGGCGGCGGATTCCTGAAAAATGTCTTACCCGAAACCATCACTTCCGACATTCTTGATCTCGGGACTTGCGACATGGTTTTTTCAGCCGAAAAAATTCCACTTCCCGACAATGAACTTTCTGCGATAGTCATGCTCAATGTTTTTCATCACATACCGAAACCGTTTTTATTCCTGCAGGAAGCGCAACGCGTGCTGAAGAAAGGTGGAAAAATAATCATGATCGAACCGGCAAATTCCTTTTGGGCGAGAATCGTTTACAGGAATTTCCATCACGAACCGTTTGATCCGAAAGGCGGTTGGGAAATCGAATCCACAGGCCCGCTTTCGGGAGCGAATGGTGCACTGCCCTGGATTTATTTCAAACGCGACAAAGTGGAATTCGAAAAAAAATTCCCCCATTTGAAAATCGAAAAATTCCGTTACCACACACCCTTGCGTTACCTGGTGAGCGGTGGACTTTCATTGAAACAACTTGTGCCTTCGTGGAGTTTCGGTTTTTTCAAGGGAATGGAATGGATGATGAGTCCACTTAAAAACCAATTCGGAATGTTTGTGACGATTGAACTCAGGAAAATCTGATGGAAAATAAAATAGGTTATTTCGACAGTCTCGCCAAGAAACAACGGAAAAGGATTTTCAGTTCCTATTACTGGAATGACATTTCCCACTACTGCAATTATTTTTCGCACAACGACATCAGTGTGCTGGAAATCGGTTGCGGAACGGGCGATCTCATCGGCAAGATAAAAGGCAAAAGGAAAGTCGGGATCGATTTCTCACCCGAGATGATCAAAGTCTCGAAGGAAAAATATCCGGAAACGGAATTCATCCTGATGGATGCCGAGAACATTACGCTCGATGAAAAATTCGATCTCATTCTTGTTTCCAATCTCATCGGTCACATCGATGATGTCCAGAAACTTTTCGAACAATTGCATCACGTGATGCATCGCAATACAAAAGTCATCATCACCTATTACAATTACATCTGGGAACCGGTCTTGAAATTCGCCGAGCTGATCGGTTTGAAAACAAAAACACCGGCACAAAATTGGTTGACGCTGAAAGACATCCAGAACCTGCTTTCCCTTGCGGGATTGGAAGTTTACCGAAACAACAAGCGGATGATTTTCCCGCTGTACATTCCCATTCTCTCCTGGTTCATCAATACATTTCTCGGGAATTTTTTCCTTTTCCGTTGGCTGTCCATCAACATTTTCACTTTTGCAAAACCCGATATCAGCAGCGAAGAGGTTTTGCGTGAAAGGGAATTTTCGGTGAGTGTGATCATTCCGGCGAGAAATGAAAGTGGAAATATCGAAGATGCGATTCTCCGCACACCCAAGATGGGAAAACATACACAGATTGTTTTTGTCGAGGGAAATTCAACGGATGATACGTGGGAAAAGATCCAGGCGATAAAGGAAAAATATTCAGCCACACACGATATCAAGATTGCAAAACAAAAGGGAAAAGGAAAAGCCGATGCCGTTCGTTTGGGTTATGACATTGCCGACGGGGAAATCCTGATGATCCTTGATGCGGATTTGACGATGCCGCCGGAAGACCTTCCGAAATTCTACAATTGCATCGCTTCGGGGAAAGGTGATTTCATCAATGGAACACGTTTGGTTTATCCAATGGAAAAACAGGCGATGCGTTTCCTGAATCTGCTTGCCAATCATTTCTTCAGCATGGTTTTTTCCTGGCTGCTCGAACAAAGGATAAAAGACACACTGTGCGGAACAAAAGTGCTTTTCAAAAAAGATTATCTCAAGCTCGTTGCCAACCGTGAATATTTCGGCGACTTCGATCCGTTCGGCGATTTTGATTTGTTATTCGGCGCACACAAATTGAACCTGAGAATCGTTGAGATTCCAATCCGTTACCGCGAAAGGACATACGGCGAAACCAACATTTCAAGATTCCGCCACGGATTCATTCTCCTCGGCATGAGTTTCTTCGCACTGAGAAAAATAAAATTCATTTGATAATTCAGTAAGAAGGTAATTTCCGGCAGTGGTTCATCTTGTCCGAAGAACTGCCAAGAGGAGTTCGTGCCTCTCCGTCGATTCTGCATCCAAGAAACATTTCAGAATTGTTTTTTTGACACAAAAACACTCCCGAAGCATCGGGAGGCGCAATTTTTCAACTCACACACTACTTCAATTCAGAATTCAGAACTCAAAATTCAGAATTGCTTTTTGCCACCGATCAATATTCCACAATCATAAAATCATCGAAGTAAGTGACTTGACTGCCGTTTTCATTATAAGCAAAAACTGCAATGGTGGAATCCGGGTAATCTTGCGGTATCTGAAACTTCATGCTTATTTTTTCCCAACCGTCCACACCTGTTTCAACAACCTTTGAACTGGCAAGTGAAAAATTCGGTCCATTCACGGCGATCACACCTTTTTTCGAATCGGATTTTCTCCATGCGGAAATTTCATAATGTCTTTCCTTGTTCAACAGCAAATGGAATCCGAATCCATATTGGTTGAGTGTATTCAATTGCAAACAGCGTTGTCCCGAATGCGAAAATTTATTGAACAGGCATTCTTTCCCCTGAAAAGTATATGCCGAGTCGGTGGAAACCAATGAACCGCCAACGACGGTTTCTGCATCGCATCTGATCACGTGCAAGGAATCAATCGTGTCGTTGATGGTGCCAATACGATTCATGATATACAATTGTTCTCCCGTATTCGGGTTTTCAAAAATCTTGTTCAATTCAATGACACGATGATTCTGGTTGATCTGATTGAGAATCTGCAACGTTCCATCCACCACTGAGGGATCGGTGTAATAAAAACTCACGAGCATCTGTTTGTTCTTCGAAACAATGTCGGGCCATTGCAATACATTTCCCCAATCGTGAAATGTATTTTCAGGAAAAGAGTAAAAAGTCGAGAGCGGATATTTTTTTTCGAGAATGGGAATGTATTTGTATTTCTCCATGCCCGAATAACAAAGTCCGAAATACAATGCCGGTGAAACTTCCGGCGAATAAAATTCATAGGTGACATACAGTTTGGGAAGGTCTTTGTATTTCTCCATGAACTCGGCCGTTTCCATCCGCGGATTGCAATGATCCTTGAAAAAATAATATTCCGTGTAATCCCTGATACCGTGATAAGCAACAAAACAGATCAACACCGAAATCGCAACAACAGGTTTGCCGGAAATCGTCGCCACTTTTCCATTGGGTGAAAAAATGAAATGAAAACAGGCATAAGCGCCCAACATCATGATCGCATATCCCGGCACGAGATAATGAAAAGAAAAATGTTTGGCAACAATACACACACACAATACCGCCGACAAAAACAATCCGGTCAATAAGCGAAGGATGGCATCCTGTTTCCAATTCTGAAATGTGAATCGCCTTGAAAAAATCAGGAAGAGGATTGTAACGAACATCAGTGCAAGAACAATCCCGAATGAAATGTCAACGGTGAAAATATTGTACAAGCCTTCCTTGAAAGCGGCAGCATCGACAATTTTTTCCGGACCCGCGCCATAAATACCGGCGTGAAAAATCAATCGGTTGGTCCATTGGAAAAAGAAAATCATTTTCGTGAGAGCGGGAATGATCAGGATGAATGTGAACACGACAAAAGTTGCAACGTATAAAAACCAGCTTTTCCATTTGCGCAATAAGAATACCGGCAAGAGCATCAACGGAAGTGATGTGATTTTTGTAACCGCAAGAAATGCGCAGATCAATCCGAATTTCAAGGCGTACTTGAGCATTCGCCTGTTTGAAATTTCCTTTTCGTGAACGAAGGAAAAACAGATCGTCGTCAAAACCAATATCCCTCCCACCAAAAAAGTTTCCGGCGCAGGATTCGGAACCGTCGCCAACGAATTGAAAAACACCAACACTCCCGATTGCAGCAATACGGCGACAAGAAGATTTCCGCCTGTCTTGTATATTTTCCACCCGCAATAAAACAACAGCGAACAGTTGATCAGGATATAAATCCACGAAAGGAGGTGCAGGTATTTTTCCGGATTGCAAAGCACATCGGTCGACAAATCCTTTTCACTTCCTGAAACGGTATAGATGAGTCGGATGAAAATCCCATTGACGGTTTGAACCGTTGTGCCCGGGTGGTCGATGTGCCCCACTTCCATTTTCCCATTGGCAATATTCATTCCGTTGAACAAATACGCATAAGAGGGATCAGTCCAACTGAAATAAAATTTCCGCTGGTTCTGCACAAACATGAGATTCAAAACCAAAACGGTAACGGGAACGAGAAGAAGAAAAGCGAGGCTACTTTTTTTCATTGGGCAAAGATAATCACTCGTGGCACAAGGTTAGTGACAAGTGACAGGAGGCAGGTGACAGGTAATTAGTCGGGAAATATTTCCGCAATTCAGTATTGAAAGCTGGCAACAGAAAACTTCCTAAGCTGCCAGGTGTTCAATACGTGCTGCAACATCATCGAGGATAACTTTTTCCTCATCCTGGATTCTTCCATCGGCATGCGCAGCCTTCACCATGATGTCGTACACTTTTTGTGCACTCCTTCTGTCTTCGGGCAAACGCAAAGTCAATTGCCTGTTTTTTCCGAGTTCCACAAATCCCGTTATCTTTTTCGAGTCGTAACCCAGTTTCTTCGACAGCTTTATTGCAAAGGCGAATTCCGCATCTTCCATTTTTCCATCCGCGAAAATAATCATCATCACATTGTTCATCGCGTAATCGCGCACCTTGAAAAGCGGATCGAGGTCTTTTATGCCGACGTGTGTGACCAATGGCAATTGCTGCTCTTCGGCAAGTGCGGAATATTGCAAGCCATCCATCAATCCCGTAATGATCCATTCGTTTTTCGTGCTGTTCAATTCCGCTCCGCAATAACCGCATTTCAAGTCAAGCGTATCGCCAACCGGACCGCCGCACGAAGGGCAGCTGTGCGCATACAGGGAACCTTTCGGTTGTCCCGCACCCATGTCGCGCGAAAGGATCATGATTTCATTCGACGTATACATTGCATAATCGACGAGCGAAATTTTTCCGTCAGCCAGACTCACTTTTTGTGCGGTGCGTTTGAAACCAA
This sequence comes from uncultured Chryseobacterium sp., assembly GCA_964394965.1. Lineage (GTDB taxonomy): Bacteria > Bacteroidota > Bacteroidia > Palsa-965 > Palsa-965. Next base: position 7,414 of record CAYMZV010000084.1, on the reverse strand, counting down.
CCACCATATTGTCTTTTCCTTCCTTCTGATAAAAATCCATCAGCGTAACATTGTTCAGGTAAAGCCGGTTGAATGCGAACGGCGCTGCATTCTTATTTTCTTCCGAAAGTTTTTCAAACAAATCGCCGCCCACAAATCGCCGCATGCGTTCGGGCTTGCGTGTCACCTGCGCAGCCAATATCTGCATGTAGGCATTCGAAGCCTTGTCTTCCAGAAACTGAACCGAGAAATCCGAATCGCGTTGCATTGCCAAACGGATCTGATTCGTCAGTTTTCCATTCTTGTCCAATTTATTATTGTCGTTTGCATAATCCGCCGACTGTGTGATTTCGGAAAGCACCCAATCATAATCACCGAGTGTTGTAATCACGCCGCAACTTTCACACTTGCCCACCTCACCCATGTTTTTCGGAAGCGGTGCGCCGCACGACGGACAATTTTCAGAATGGAACATGTCTTTTTCCGCTACACCGCTTTTGCGGATGAAAGTCCAGTACTCCACATTCTCCAAAAAACCTTCCGTATTCAATTGCGGAAATTTTTCCGTCACGAAATTATCCAGCATGGTAAAATGAATGCCCACATCAATGATGTCATAATTCCCATCCTGCTGCACATCCGCAATCACGATTTTCTGTATCTCGATGTTACTCATCGTGTTTTTCTGTCCAATGGTTTGCATCATCAAAAACTGGGTATTGAAACGTTGCCACACACCATCCGTAATCCATTTGCGCACACCTTTCAAATCCATTTTCATCCATGCATCCTGAATCGCCATGAAAGCCGTTTCCACTTTTGCCGTGAAAGTTTCTTTCGTGAATTGCGGATTGCGCTGCATGAAGTCTGCAGGGATTTCAGCTTCGGTGGCGTCCACCGTATCAAACGAAGCAATCTTGTTCAAGCCGGAAACCGCGCGCACTTTTTTTCTTGTGAATAGGGAAAACACAACCAATCCTCCAATCGTCACCACATTCCATGGAAACGGAATCAGATAAAGCAGGTAAAGGATTGCACCCAAACCACCACCGCCACCGCCGCTGCTTGAACTTCCACCGCCACCGCCGCCACCTGCACTGGCAACAACTTTAGCAGCAATCATCGCAAGGCAAATGGAAAGCAACCATTTGCGGTTTTCCTTTGCGGATATTTTGTCGAGAAAAACAGAAATCGTTTTCATGGAATACATAGTTGAGTGGAAAATGTCCAACACGGAGCGGATTCTTGCGTCGGCATTCACATGCAATATATAGAGTGAAAATGATTTTAACAAAAAAGTGATGGAATTAAAATTTCAGTGAGCAAACAGAAATCATTGGACTATACAGTTGCGGAACTTCCCGCTTCCGAAACTTCGGAGGGCTATCCGGAAACATTTTCCCTTTCACACACAAAACAAATTCGTTGCATGTGGAATTCCCTATTTTTATAAACAAAGGATTCCCCATGCAAAAACCGATTGAAATACTCGATCACGCAATAAAAACAAAACGGCCCGATTTCCATTCCCGCTTGAATCGCGGATTGACGGATTTTGAAATTGCGAAGCTGGAAGACAAATTCCATTTCATTTTACCCTACGACCTGAAAGAACTATACAAATGGAAAAACGGTCAGTCCGAAAACTGTTTCGACACGTTCATCAGCAACTCCATGTTCATGCCGTTGGAAAATGTTTTTGAATCGAAACACTGTTCGGATGCCATGATCGGCTCCGATTTCGAAATTGAAAATTGGTGGAATGAAAATTGGTTCCCGATTTTCCACGATGGAGGAGGAAATCATATCTGTTACGATGACGAAGGGACTTTCACTGAAGGGCGCGGACAAATCCTGGAATTCTGGCATGCCGACAACGACAGGAATGTGATTTTCCCGAACCTGCTTTCTTTTTTGGAATCCATTGCAAAATTTTATGCCATAACCGAAGCTGAAGATTTTGACGGGCATCAGGAATACTGCATCCAATCACCGGAAGGATTTCCAAAAAGATTTATCGTGGAATGAAACTATTTTTTCATCTGCGAAACCCTTCGCAATCCGTGGCTACTTTTTATTCTTCGCCTGCTTCCTGAAATATCCCCTCAACAAAAAACTTCCTTTCAACGCCGCCATGTTCTCATCGAATTTTGCCGTTCCCGATTTCAGATTCAACACACTCTGATTCAAATTGCCGACAAAAGTGGTGTCCATCATCAATGTGCCCACTGTTCCCTGACCGCTTCTCACCTGTTGCGTCAGCACCGCCATATCGCCGGTAACAATCGCCATTTTATCGCTGATGATTTTTATCGAAACAACGGATTGTTTTATTTGTCCCGTCATGGCTGTATCCGTAATCAACGCACCGATCGGACCCTTGCCGTTTTTAATGTCTTTCGCAATGTCACCCAGATCACCAATGACAATTGCAGAACGGTCGCTCGTCACGCGGATGCTCACGATCGCCTCTCGCACATTTTCCGCTGCTGTCGTATCCGCCAATAAACTCCAAAGCGAATTGCTGTTGTTTATTTTTCCCGTAATGTTTTTCAAATCATCGGTGATCACTTTTATGTTGTCGTTGGTAAGACTCAATGTGCGGATCATCGCATCGGTGTCAACCGGTTTTTGCGAAGCCAGTTCATCTCCGTCTTCTGCCATTGCAGTAATCCCGCTTGTCCCACTCAAATTGACCAACTTGTTTCCCATCAATCCATCCGTTCCAATCGATGCCACTGCATTTTTCTTGATGAACGGATGATATTTTTCCTCGATGATCATTGTCACTGTCACCAATGTATCGTTGAGAATCTTCACACTTTCCACTGTGCCGACATTGATTCCTGAAAAGCGGACGTTGTTGCCGGCCATCAATCCATTCACTGTATGGAAATTCGAATGGACGGAAAATGTGTGACTGAATAAATTCCGTTTGCTGCCGATCATGTATAATGATGCGATGAGGAAAATTGTTCCTGCGAGAACAAAAATCCCGAGACGGATGTTTCTGCCGGTATCTTTTTTCATGACTCAGATAAAAAACTGTTTTACTTTCGGATCTTTTGATTCTAACAATTCCGTGTATGTTCCCGTTATGTAACACATTCCGTCAATCAGCAACACGATTCTGTTCGATGTGATTTTCACGCAATTCACATCATGTGAAATGATCACCGAAGAAGTGTTGTATTTTTTTTGCACCTCCACCATCAACTGTGAAATTTCCGTTCCGGTAACCGGATCGAGTCCGGTAGTCGGTTCATCGTAAAGGATTATTTCCGGTTTGAGAATGAGTGTCCGTGCAAGTGCGATTCTTTTCCGCATTCCTCCCGACAATTCCGAAGGCATCATGTCGACCGTATGCGCAAGTCCCACATTCGTCAATGCTTCCATCACCATTGCATTCGCCTCTTCACGCGATTTTTCCTTGCCGTGGCGACGCAGTGGGAATTCCAGATTTTCACGCACCGTCATCGAATCGTACAACGCATTGCTCTGAAAAAGAAAACCGACTTTCACACGCAACTGATCCAGCTTTTCACGGCTGAGCTGTTCCACTTCATCACCCAGCACCTTGATGGAACCCTTATCCTGATTCATCAAACCGATAATGCATTTGATGAGCACAGATTTGCCGGAACCCGATTTTCCCAATACAACCAGATTCTCCCCGCGGTGCAAATCCATGGAAAAATTCTTCAATACATTATTTGTCCCGAACGATTTGTAAAGGTTTTTTATTTCAATCACCGTTTCTTCAGCGACTGAATTCTTTTTTGAATCGGTGGATGCCAATGTCGTTTCCATCAGTTGAGATTTAAAACATCCGTGATTTGCACTGCGATAAGGTCAATGATGAATACAAAAAGTGAAGCGACCACAACAGCGGAATTTGCAGAACGTCCAACACCTTCCGTTCCTCCTGCCGTATTGAATCCCTTATAACATCCGACAATTCCTATTGCGAAACCGAAAAAATAAGTCTTGAGTATGGCGGGAAGAAGATCGCCGTAGGAAAGCACTCCCCAAACCTGATTCCAGAACAACTGCCAACTGATTACGCCGCGGATATTCGCACCGAGATAACTTCCATACAATGAAATTGCATCCGCAAGAACTGCGAGAACGGGAATCATGAGCATGCACGCAAACACACGTGTCACCACGAGATATTTGAAAGGATTCGTTCCGGAAACTTCCATCGCATCGATTTGTTCCGTTACGCGCATCGATCCCAATTCAGCTCCGATTCCCGAGCCAATTTTTCCTGCACAAATCAAAGCCGTAATCACGGGAGCGATTTCACGGATCAGTGAAACGGAAACCATTTTCGGCAACCACGCTTCTGCACCGAATTCCACCAATGTCGGCCGCGATTGAATCGTAATCACAAGTCCCATGATGAATGCGGTGATGGCAACCAACCCGAATGATTTGTATCCGATGAAAAAACATTGGCGGAACCATTCGCGGAATTCATAACGCGGACGGAAACCATCAACGAAAAATCGCCCGGTGAATCGGGAAATTTCCGATGTTTCAATGAGAAAACTTTTCCATGCTGGAGCAGCCATCTGTTTTTGTTATTGGATAATTGTTTTGCTGAAGCGGTAATGATGTGACAAAGATGAAATCGTTCGCACGAATAGAATAAGACAGCCGCCTGCTTTAAAACTGACGTTCGTCATGTTTTGCGGCACGCATTCGAAAATAAACTGTCAGGGAAAATCCTGAAGCGGAACATCTTCTTGTTCAGCAGCGTTCATCCCGCTCCGAAGGAGTCCTTTGGACTATCCGGTATGGAGATCCCTGCTCCCGAAGTTTCGGGGACGGGGCTATTTGGAAACATTGTCTTTTCTAAAAAAAATCACCAAAAGGAATTCATCATTTCCTTCAGCTTATTCAAATTGACGGAGTTCTCATCCATCGCATTCGTATCCCAACACACACGATACACAATTCCGTCTTTCCTATATTCAATCACGGAAAAATCATTTCCCGAATTCTGTTTTTCATCCAGGCTTTTCATCGAGGTGAATTTTATCTTTTCCGCAAAATCAAAAAGCGCCTTCACCCGTTTTTTCGAAGTGCCATAATGGTTTTCCGCCGCATTCGTTTTAATGTTGAATCCAAAATAAACCTGTTTGGTCAGCTTGAAAATATAATTGCCCGTCAACGTATCCGAAGAGGAATGCAACATCAGATAATCATCGCCCGCCAATTCCTGCGCCGAAACAAATCCCGAAAAGAGGATTCCCAAAAACAAAAATATTTTTTTCATCTCAGTTTTTAAACACATCCCTATTCCCATCATTAATCATTAATCATTCATCGATTAATTCCTAATCTCCCTGAACCGCGAAAATACAATTGCTGCACATACACACAATACTGCCACTGCCACTCCCGAAAGCCGCAATCCATGATCATGGCCTGGATCTTTTCCATAAAGTGTCAACATCGCAAAAACTGCAATGCCGAAAGTCTGTCCGAGTTTCACCACAAAATATTTCACTGCAAAAAACAATCCTTCGCGATTCTCGCCCGTTTCCTTTGCGTCTTCACTCGCAATATCGGCGAGAATTGCCGGAGGTAAAATCCCCAATGCCGCCAATGGAAAAGCGGCCAAACCGACAAAAAGAAAAAGTTGCGCCTTGTTCGGAATCGGGTATTTCCCGAGTCCATACACGCTTCCACACACGCAGGCGAGAACAATGAATGCAATGAGTACCAATTTTTTCTTCCCGAATATTTTCGACCATACAATGATGAGCGGATAAAAAAACAGGGAGACAAGCACCATCGTTCCCATCAACACAACACCCAGCGATTCTTTTTCTCCTGCCAACACCGTAACGTAATACAGCAATCCGCTTGTGATGATGTACAATGCCATGTACCACGAAAAATCTGCAGCGGCATACAAAATGAAATTCCTGTTTTTCAATGTGGCGCGAATGGATTGGAACAATGGAAGATGCGTGGGATTGCCGGTACAATATTTTTTTTCATCGATCACCAAAACAGGAACGAGCAAAAACAGTCCACCGATTCCGCACAATATCCAAATGGCAATTTGAACGGAATGCAAACGATCGGACACTTGAAAAATGGATTGCACCGCATCGGCAAGATTATTTGTCGAAGAGGCAACAACAATCCCGATGACAAAACCAACCTGTTGCATGGTTGCCAATCGCACGCGTGCATCGGGTGTTTGTGCAAGCTCAGGCAACAATGCGTTGCAGGGAATGATGTACGTGGTTGCGGCTACAAAAAAAAAGGATAACGTAGCGACCAACCACCAACCATTTCCGGTCGACGCAGAATGATCAGGTGGAAAAAAAACGAGTGCGCAGAAAATCACCGCCGGAATAAAACTCCATTGCATGAATGGAATCCTTCTTCCTTTTCTGTGTTTGCTCTTGTCGCTCATTTGTCCGATGAACGGATCGTAAAATGCATCCGTCAATCTTCCCGCTGTGGCAATGATCGCAAGCAAATTGAAAATTCCGAAAATGGTAATCTGTGAAATCAATGGCGACCAACCTTCGTTTTTCGGAGGCAAATAAAAATACGGAAGCATGACACCGATGATGTTAACGAGAATGCTCCATCCCGCCATTCCGGAAGCGTACGCTAATCTGATCTTGACTGGAAGTGCGGTGCTCACGGATTAAAGATAGGGATTCTGAATTTTGAGTCCCGAATTACACGAATTTTTCAAATGACACACTACTGCAATTCAGAATTCAAAATTCAGCATTAAACTCACTCCACAATCAATCTTTTGGTGAGTGATCCGTGTTGGGAGGAAACAATATTCACGAGATAAATTCCCGAAGGAAGATTTTCACGATTGATGAGCAGGTGTGATGAATGATTCATTTCCATTTTGCGCAATAGATTTCCCCGCATGTCGAAAATCGAAATCGTGATTTTATCAGTGGAGTTGATCAATGATTCATCCACATCAATCGTTGCCGACTCCATCATCGGATTCGGAAAAATATTCACCTGATTATCGTTCAACACATTTTCTGCAATTCCATTCGATGTCGGATCATATTCCCACCAATCGTTTTCATATAAACTGTCGTAACCCAATCCCATGTACGCCTTGTTGTTCGGAAGCGTGACAACCGTTGCATTCGAGCGCGCAGAGCCGGGGAAAGAAGTCATCTGCAACCAAGAATTTCCTGTCGGATCATATTGCCAAAAATCTTTTTTGTTCTGCAATGTATTGTCATACCCGAAACCAACGTATCCTTTTCCATTCAGTGTAAATCCGATTGCACCATAACGCGGCGTTCCGGCAAATGACGCTTTTGCGGTCCACGAATTCACACTCGGATCATAGGCATAAAAATCATTCTTGAAAACACCGTCATCGCCTGTTCCGACATAAGCGATGTTATTGATCACGAAAGCC
>CAYMZV010000083.1:0-14230 GCA_964394965.1 uncultured Chryseobacterium sp. | reverse complement strand
GACGAGCTGAATGCGGTCGTAAAAGTTAAAGTCGGACCTGCCGATTATTCCGAGAAGGTTGAACATGCATTGAAGACCTATCAGAAAAAAGCTTCAATGCCCGGATTCCGTCCTGGAAAAGTGCCTTCGTCGCTGGTAAGGAAAATGTACGGCAAATCCATCCTCGCCGAAGAAATGAATCGCATCCTTTCCGATTCATTGTACAAATTCATTCAGGAAAACAAATTGGATGTGCTGGGAAATCCGCTTCCAAAAGACGACAACAATCAAGTGGATTTCGAAAACCAGCAGGAATTCGAATTTCAGTTCGACATGGCGCTCGCACCACAGTTCAAACTGGAACTCGATTCGAATTTGAAATTCAACGAGTATTCCGTTCGCATCGAGGATAAACTGATTGACGGTTATGTTTCGGACATGACACGCCGTTACGGAAAAATCACACCGACAGACAGTGCGGCGGATGGTGATCTCATTTACGGTGATTTTGTGCAACTCGATGAAAAAGGTGAAATCATTCCCGGTGGAATTTTCAAATCGTCCACCATGTTCCTTGACAATCCGGTGAAGGAAGAACAGAAAATTCTCGTCGGTGCAAAAGCCGATGACAAATTCGATCTCGAGCCGAAACAGATTTCCGATAACGCAAAAGATCTTGCCGGAAAATTGGGGATTGAAATCCAACAGGCCGAAGGACTCACTTCAAAATTCCGTTTCTCCGTCAAAAGCATCAACCGGTTGCTCCCTGCCGAATTGAATCAGGAATTGTTCGACAAGATTTATGGTCCGGGCATTGTCACAACTCCGGAAGAATTCCGTGCAAAGATTTCAGACGAATTGAAAAGCATGTTTTTCCGTGACGCTGAAACCCGTTTGAGAAATGACATCACCGCTGAATTATTGAACAAGACAAATCTTACTCTTCCCGATGCTTTCCTGAAACGCTGGTTGGTTGCCGCCAATGAAAAACCGGTGACGATGGAGCAAGTGGAAAGTGAATATCCGATGTATGCGCGTCAGTTGCGTTGGCAATTGATCGAAAACAAATTGATCCGCGACAATAACATTACCGTTACCCCAGAAGAGGCAACCGAGCATGTGAAAAATATTCTCCGTGCCAATTTCGCGAAATACGGCCGCAATCCGGATGAAGTGAGTGAAACGGAAATGAACGATACCGCAAAACGCGTTTTGGCAAAAGACGAAGAGGCGAAAAAAATCTTCGAGGAGCTTTATGCACAAAAACTGATGCTGCTCTATCGCATGAAATGCGCCATCACACCGAAAGAGGTTTCCTACGAAGAATTCCTTGCAGGATAATTTCGGAAAAACTGCCACAAATTGCCATTGTGACAGGAATATTTATTGGCACTGAACTTGTCAAAACAATTGCATAACCATAAACCAATTTTATGTTCGACAAAAATGAATTCCGCAAATACGCTACAAAGCACCACGGCATCAACAGCCTCACATTCGATAGCTATGTGTCTGCTGCCGGACCAAGCATGTCAATGACTCCTTACATCATCGAGGAACGTCAAATGAACATGACACAAATGGACGTTTTCTCCCGTTTGATGATGGACCGTATCCTGTTTCTGGGAACGGGCATCAATGATCAGGTGGCAAATATTGTTCAGGCACAATTGCTTTTCCTCGAATCCGTTGATGCAAAAAAAGACATCCAGATTTATCTCAATTCTCCAGGTGGATCAGTATATGCCGGACTGGGAATTTATGATACCATGCAGATTGTACAACCCGATGTGGCAACCATTTGCACAGGCATGGCTGCATCCATGGGCGCCGTGCTCATGTGTGCCGGCGAAAAGGGAAAACGCACTGCACTTACACACGCACGTGTAATGATTCACCAACCTCTCGGAGGAGCGGAAGGTCAAGCATCCGATATCGAAATCACAGCACGTGAAATCGGGAAATTGAAAAAGGAATTGTATGAAATCATTGCCAAACACAGCGGACAGACTTACGAAAAAGTTTGGGCAGACAGTGACCGTGATTACTGGATGACCGCTCAGGAAGCAAAAGATTATGGAATGATTGACGAAATTCTCGAGCGCAGAGCAAAATAATTTTGAATGCTGAATTCTAAATTTTGAGTTTTGAATTCAAAATTTAGAATTCAAAATCACTTTCCCCATGGCAACAAAAGAAACCAACATCCACTGTTCTTTCTGCGGGCGCGACAAGCAGGACACGCTTGTACTCATCGCAGGAATACAAGGGCACATCTGTGACCAGTGCATTGCACAGGCGTACCGCATTGTGAAAGAGGAACAGGACGCTAAAAAAAATCAGGCCATCAGTTCAGCGTTGACTTTGCTGAAACCGGCTGAAATAAAACGTCACTTGGATGAATACGTTATCGGTCAGGAGCAGGCGAAAAAAGTTTTGTCGGTTGCCGTGTACAATCATTACAAAAGAATTGCGCAGAAGCCCGGAAAGAAAAATGTGGAGGAAATCGAAATCGACAAATCAAACATTGTATTGGTCGGTGAAACGGGAACGGGAAAAACATTGCTTGCACGCACGATTGCAAAATTATTGAATGTTCCTTTTTGCATTGCCGATGCAACCGTATTGACGGAAGCCGGATATGTCGGCGAAGATGTGGAAAGCATTCTTGTCCGCCTTTTGCAAGCTGCGGATTACGATACTGCTGCTGCTGAACGCGGAATTGTTTTCATTGACGAGATTGATAAAATCGCGCGCAAGAGCGACAATCCTTCGATCACCCGCGACGTTTCAGGCGAAGGCGTGCAACAGGCGTTGTTGAAAATGTTGGAAGGAAGCACGGTCAATGTCCCGCCGCAAGGAGGAAGAAAACACCCCGAGCAGAAAATGATTCAGGTGAACACAAAAAATATCCTGTTCATCTGCGGCGGTGCATTCGATGGCATCGACAAGAAAATTGCACGGAGAATCAAGACCCAAACCATCGGTTACGCAGCGAAAGGTGAAGAGACGGGCATTGACAAGGACAATCTGTTGCAATACATCGTTCCGCAGGATTTGAAATCTTTCGGATTGATTCCGGAATTGATTGGCCGTCTTCCCGTGCTTACACATTTGAATCCGCTCGACCAGGAAACATTGCGCCGCATTCTTACCGAACCGAAAAATGCATTGACAAAACAATACATCCGCCTGTTCGAAATGGATGGCGTAAAACTTTCTTTCGATGATGATGTTTATGATACCATTGTCATGAAAGCGATGGAATACAAACTCGGTGCACGCGGACTCCGTTCCATTTGCGAAGCGATCATGATTGATGCGATGTATGACATTCCTTCCGAAACGAATGCGAAACGTTTGCACATCACACTCGACTATGCGAAAGAAAAACTGAGCAAGGCGAAGATGGAAAAATTGAAAGTGGCTTGAGGAAGATTCCAAATTCCCAGAAAAAAGCAGATTACAAAAAATGAACGGGGACAGAAATGTTTCCGTTTTTTTATTTACAGAAAAAAATTCCTCGCAATGTTGAAATAAAATGCGGGGTCGGTTTTCGAATAGGAATGGGAAATCAACGGTTGTGAAATTGAAAAATCAATTCTTGTATTGGAGTGCAGGATGAATTGGATGGAAGGGCGCATTTCCAGATAATTCCCGTTTTGAAATGCAGGATCATTCGCAATTGAAATGTTTTGCCCATCCTGCGAAATCTTTGCCGATCCATACGCATTGCCAATGAACTCCACATACAAATTCACGTTTGTCTGTCTGTAGTTTTTATAAGTCCTCGGCAAGAGCAAATAACCGAAGGAAAGGCTGTAATTGAAATCGCTTCCATAACGAATCAGGATGTCGGGAAAAAATTGTTTGTAGAAATGCGGAATGATGAAACCGGTTGTGAGCGATGCCGCAAATTTATTTCTCAATAATGTCGCAATGATGCCGCCCCCGATTCCCGAATTGTCTCCTTCCAAATTCGGTTCCGCATTGTAGTGTGCGTCATTTCCTCCTGCCAAATCGAGATACGAAGCCATCCTGAAATGTTTGTGGTCGCCGTCGCAACTCAGGAAACGGTATTTGACGTTGACACATAAATTTTCAAAGCGGTAGGGATATTTCATTCCGCGTTTCACGCCGTCGGTGAATTTGTTACCGTTTCCGGTGGAATCGATAAAGTCGCCCGGCAATTTGAATCCATGATGGTTTGAAAAACTGAATGTCTGCGAAATCATCCATTTGGAATTGATGCCGTACATGAATTTATATCCCTGCCAACTCCGCCGTGCATTGCCGTCACCGTAAAATTCATTCTCGATTTTTATGGCAATGACTTCTTTCGGAATGTTGCTAGCAGGTTCGGTTTGCGGAAAAAGTTCCTGAGCAAGGATTTTTGTTGTACTGAAACACAACATCAAAATCAGCAACTTGTTTTTCATCATTCAAAAAAAATAATTTTCAACTATCCTCTTTGAAAAGAAGGGCTGATCCGCAAAGCGGATCAGGGCGATCCATGCACTACAACCCCAAAACCTTTTTCGATTCTTCCCTGCTTTTTTGGCACAACGCAGCATCGTCGCTCAACGATTTTCCAAAAGCGGGAATCATCTCTTTCAATTTGGCTTGCCATTTCTCCGATTGCATTTCATTCTTGAAGCAGGATTTCAGCACATCCAGCATAATGGAAACCGACGTGGATGCCCCCGGTGATGCACCCAACAATGCACAGATACTTCCGTCTGCGGAATGCACAACTTCAGTTCCGAATTCCAATACACCGCCTTCCTTGTCATCTTTTTTGATCACTTGTACACGTTGACCCGCGACGACCAATTCCCAATCTTCCGCTTTTGCATTCGGAAAATATTCGCGCAACGCATCAATCCTGTCGGAAGGTTTTTGCCGCACTTGTTGAATCAGGTAGCGTGTGAGTGGAATATTGTGAACGCCAACGGAAAGAATCGGAAAAATATTTGCCAACTCCAGCGAACGAGTCAAATCCCAATACGAACCGTTTTTTAAAAATTTGGTGGAGAATCCGGCGAATGGTCCGAAGAGCAATGATTTTTTTCCGTCGATGATTCTCGAATCCAGATGCGGCACCGACATCGGCGGCGCACCGACAGTTGCCTTGCCATACACTTTTGCATTGTGGTGTGCGATTACCTTTTCATTGTTACATCGCAAAAATTGTCCGCTGATAGGAAATCCACCGTAACCTTCCGCCTCCTCGATGTTCGATTTTTCAAGTAGTGTTAAAGAACCACCACCCGCCCCGATGAAAACAAATTTCGCCTGCAGGTTCCGCTTTTCCTCGGTAATCAAATCCTTCACTTCCACATTCCACTTTCCTTCCGGTGTTTTTTCAATGTCACGCACTTCGTGATTCAGGTTCAATGTCACTCCGTCCTGCTGTTCGAGATAGCTGAATAAATTTCTTGTCAACGCGCCGAAATTGATGTCCGTTCCGCATTCCATCCGTGTGGCTGCCACCTTTTCATTTTCATCGCGACCTTCCATCACCAGCGGCATCCAGTCCATCAATTGTTTCCTGTCTTCCGAATATTGCATTTCCGAAAACAGCGGAAATTTTCTCATCGCCTCAAAACGTTTTTTCATGTATGCCACATTCTTTTCCCCCCACACAAAACTCAAATGCGGAAGATGGTGAATGAACGATTTCGGAGAGGCGAAATGTTTTTTCCGAACAAGGTAACTCCAGAATTGTTTTGATGTTTCAAAGGAAGATGCGATTTTCAAGGCCTTCGAAATGTCAATCGATCCATCCGCTTTTTCGGGTGCGTAATTCAACTCGCAAAAAGCGGAATGGCCGGTGCCCGCATTGTTCCAGGCGTCCGAACTTTCACCCGCAACCTTGTCGAGACGCTCGAAAATCTCAATGTTGATTTCCGGATTCAACTCCTTGAGAAAAACACCAAGCGTAGCGGACATGATTCCGGCGCCGATTAAAATTACGTCTGGGGATTTGGAAATGTTTTTTGTCACAGTTGATTATTTTTTCAAAAGAAAAAGGAGTCGCAGATTATCCCGACTCCCATCCTTAATTATTAATCAGCACATTATTCATCATCAATTTTTCAAAGCTTACTCCTCACCTTGATCTTCACACTGTCATTTTTCTTTTCCCACTTCTCGCCTTTCTCATCTGTTTCCACATTGCAATGCCCTCCATTCATCATCATCATGCAACAGCAGCAGCATCCGTGCATTCCCATACCGCAACATCCCATTTGCATGTTGTTCATGTCGCATTTTCCGTCGCCCATTTTTTCCATGTTGCATTTTCCACCCATCATCGAATCCATGGTGCAATGTTCCTTTCCCATCTGACATTGCTCTTTTCCCATTTCACATTGGCCTTTGTCCATTGGACAATTTCCCATTTCACCATCGCCACCAATGGTCACCATCACTTCGCGATGTTCTTTTCCATCGGCATCAATCCACACTTTTTCCGTACGGTGTTCCTTTCCGTCACCCATATCCTTGTCGTCGCATTTTCCCACGCCATCTTTCATTTCACAGCGGTCGTGACGGTGCCAACGTCCCTGATTGCAGGGAAGCATATAAAGGATCGTAATGAATCCGACGAATACAATGGCAACGCCGATGACGGTAAGGAGAAGTTTTTTCATGGTGATTTTTGTTTGTACTAAGTTAGGAAATGGGATTGATTCTTTCGTATTTCAGGAATGTAAACGGATACAGGTGTTTTGCATCGGCGGCATGTTCCTCGCGCCAGGTTATTTTCCATTGCGTGGCATCCAGCACAGGAAAAAAAACATGCGCTTCAAATTCATGGTGCACACGTGTGAGCCAAATCACATCCGTCAGATGCAATGCCTGTCTGTAAATTTCCCCGCCACCGATGATGCAAAGATCCGTTTCGTGCAGCTCTTTCGCTTTTGCGATTGCATCTTCCAGTGAATGCACAACAATCGCTCCCGGTGCAGCATAATTTTTCTTCCGCGTCACCACAATGTTTGTCCTTCCGGGCAACGGACGGAAATTGTCGGGAATCGATTCGTAATTTTTCCTTCCTGTCACCACACAATGCCCGACCGTTTTTTCCTTGAAGAATTTCATGTCGTCGGGAAGCCGCCAGATCAGACGGTTGTCTTTTCCAATGGCGTTGTTTTCTGAAGCGGCAACTACGATTGATATTTTCACAAGTAAAAATTGGAAAGTTGAAAGGTTTGAAAGTTGTAAAGTTTTTTTTAGACAGCAACAGCCGCTTTGATGTGTGGATGCGGGTCATAACCTTCCAATGTAAAATCCTCGAACTTGAAATCGAAAATGTTTTTCACGGCAGGATTGATTTTCATTGTCGGCAACGGACGGAAATCGCGGGAGAGTTGCAGGTTTGCCTGTTCGATATGATTGGAATACAAATGTGCGTCACCGAGTGTGTGCACAAAATCGCCCGCTTTCAGGTTGCACACTTGCGCAATCATCATTGTCAGCAAGGCGTACGAAGCGATGTTGAACGGAACGCCAAGAAAAATATCCGCACTGCGCTGATAGAGCTGACAACTCAATTTTCCATCGGCAACATAAAACTGAAAGAACGCATGGCAAGGCGGCAATTTCATCTTATCGATTTCACCCACATTCCACGCACTCACAATCAGTCGGCGGGAATCCGGATTTTTTTTGATCTGCTCCACCACATTGGTGATTTGGTCAATGTGTTTTCCATCAGTCGTTGCCCATGAACGCCATTGCGAACCGTATACCGGACCGAGTTCACCTTTTTCATCCGCCCATTCGTCCCAAATCGAAACACCGTTGTCTTTCAAATATTTGATGTTCGTTTCGCCTTTCAAAAACCAAAGCAGTTCGTGGATGATGGAACGCAGGTGGACTTTTTTTGTGGTGAGAACGGGAAAACCCTCTTCAAGATTGAATCGCATCTGATAGCCGAAAACGGAAATGGTTCCCGTTCCGGTCCTGTCCGTTTTTTTCGCGCCGTGTTCGAGTACATGGCGCATGAGATCGTGGTATTGTTTCATAGTTTTAAAAGCATCTCAAAATTAGGAAACACGCGGCTTGTATTGATTCCTTTTTTCGGGGGTTTTCATGTTTTTTTCAACTGAATGCCCGAAAGGGAAATCAACGGCCATAATTTTCTAAATTTCGAAATGGATAAAAAATCAAAAAGGGGACGTAGGATTATTTTTTCCATCGTATTTCCTGTCGGCCTGATAGTTGCCGCCCTACTCACCATGAGGATCACAAAGACGCTTGACTTATTCCGGGTTGCATCCGTTTCAACCGAACCCAAGTATTCTGTCGGTGAAAATATTCTGGCAAGCAATTTGAAAAAATACAAGAAAGGCGATTACATAATTTACAGTGGCAGCACTTTCCGGTTCTTTAAAGACGATGCATTTTACATTTCGCAGTTGGTCGCTTTGGAAGGGGATACGATAGAAATAAAAAACGGCATTGCTTACGTGAATGGGAAATTGATTGACGACACCATGCAATTGAAATTTGCGTGGATGGGAAATGATTTGAATCAAGGTGATTATTACGAATTCAAGGAAAAAAATCCCAATGCCGAAATTTTATGCAACGATACGGGTGGACTCTTTTGTTGTCTTACAATTCATGAAGGAGTCGAAAAAGGATATAAAAAATATTTTTATGCAAAAGGCAAACCTCAGGTTGACATTTGGGAAAGTGGCGAAATGAAGTGGAATCGCGATTGGTTCGGTCCTTTTATCGTACCCAAAGATTGTGGATTTCTATTGAGTCCGAACAGGCCCAACGCATTTGATTCACGTTATTTCGGACCAATTCGCTTGGAAGATATTGTTGCAACAGCGTTGAATTGAAAAAATAATCTACTTTTACACCCATGAAAATCGCAACACAACGCTACTATTATTATCATCTTTTCCTCACCGGGATGAGCTGGTCGTGATTTTACGTTGCATCACCATATCCATCGCCCGGTCAATTTGACCGGGTTTTTTATTTTATCAAAACTGAAAAATAAATCACTAAACCCAAACCTCTAAACCACCCAGGCTTCTTAACCCTAACCCAAACATGAATGTAAAGGTTAAGAAGCCGGGGTGGATAAAAGGAAAAGGTTTCGGTTAAAATTCAAATCAACAACTTGGCAATTAACAAATTCTTCTCATGAAACAGCACTGGAACAATTACACCACGGAAGATCACGAAGTATGGAAAATACTTTTCGAAAGGCAAGTCGGGAATCTGCAGGACAAGGCGTGGAGCAATTATCTCGAATGCATTCCGGCAGTCGGAATCGGGAATCATCTTGTTCCCGATTTTTCCATTGTCGAAAATCATCTCGGAAAATCCACGCAATGGAAAATCGAAGTCGTGAAAGGGATTATTCCCGTCGATGATTTTTTCCGGTTGCTCGCGAAAAAAAGATTCTGCTCTTCCACTTGGCTGCGCGGCCGTCATCAGCTCGATTACCTTGAGGAACCCGACATGTTTCACGATACATTCGGACACATTCCATTGCTCGCCGATTCCAACTACGCCGATTTCGTCAAACGTTTCGCCGAGCTCGGATTGAAATTCTGCAAACATGAAAAGGCGTTGTTGCTCCTCGAAAGAATGTACTGGTTCACGATAGAATTCGGATTGATGAAGGAAAATTCACAATTGAAAATCTACGGGGCGGGAATCCTTTCCTCATTCGGCGAAAGCAATCACGTCTTTTCCGACAAAGTCGAGTTGCGGAAATTTTCCGTGGAGGACGTTTTCCTCCAACCGTTTCACAATAACGAAGTGCAGAACATTTATTTTGTCGTGGAGGAAATCAACGACTTGTGGAATTGCCTCGGGGAAATGGAAAACTTTCTCAACGATTTTGTAAATGGGAAAATGAATGGGGAAGAGTTTCTCTTCGAGCAACAGCTTGGCAGCGTTTGATAAAAAATTAATGATTAATGATGTGCAGATTGATTATTGATAAATGAGTGCCGACTGCAACAATGGGTTGAACGACTGCAACAATCATTAATCTGCACATCATCAATCATCAATGCCTGATTTCCTGCAACGACTTGGGATCGTGTTTGTATTTGAACACAACCGGGAAAACAATTCCCAGCACCAACGCATATCCCGCAAATGAAAACCAGATGTCAGGCCAATTCTTCACGCCATTGACTGTGAAATAATCCACCACCCATCCGCTCACTGTCCCGCCGATGAATGCACCCAACCCGTTCGTCATGATCATGAAAAGTCCCTGCGCACTCGCACGGATATTCGTTTCCGCTTCCGAATCCACGAAGAGCGAGCCCGAAATATTGAAAAAGTCGAATGCCATTCCATAAATGATCATCGACAGGATCAACAGCAGCATTCCATTTCCCGGATTGCCCAATCCGAACAGGCCGAAACGGAAAACCCAAGCGAAAATGCTCATCAGCATCACTTTCTTGATTCCGAAACGGCGAAGGAAAAACGGAATGGTGAGGATGAAAAGTGTTTCGGAAATCTGCGAAATCGACATCAGCAAACCCGGATGTGTAACTGCAAACGATTTCTTGTAAGCATCCACTTTGTCAAAGTCATGCAAAAAAGCCTCGCCGAAAGTATTCGTGATTTGCAAGGCGGCACCCAGCAAGGCTGCGAATAAAAAAAAGATAAACATCTTCCTTCTCTTGAATAGCACAAAGGCATCCAATCCCAAAGCGGAAATGACAGAACCGTTTTTTTGTGCCCGCACAGGCGGACACTTCGGCATGGTGAACGCATATATTCCCAGACAAAAAGCCAATGCGGAACTCACATAAAGCTGTATCGGGCTTACAGTCCAACCCACAAGATCCACCACCCACATTGCACAAATGAATCCGACCGTTCCCCATACGCGGATCGGCGGAAAATCTTTCACCACATTGAATCCCTTTTGTTCAAGGACAGTGTAGGTGACCGTATTGTTCAATGCAATCGTCGGCATATACGCCATCGCATTGAAAAGCATGATCCAATACATCATTGTGTGATCCGTCACCGTCGACGCCCAAAGCAACAGCACGCCGCCAATGATGTGCAACACACCGAACACACGTTCCGCATTCACCCAACGGTCGGCAATGATTCCCATCAAACCCGGCATGAACAGGGAAGCGATTCCCATTGTCGCATAAATGCTTCCCACTTGTCCGCCGGTAAATTTGAGTGTGACAATCATGTATCCGCCCAATGAAATCAGCCAGGAACCCCACACAAAAAATTGCATGAAATTCATCAGTGTCAGGCGGCTTTTGATTCCCATGATTTAGTTAAGCAGTTATTGGAATAAGGTAACAGCGATTAACTGTTCGCCAATCGCCAATAACCATTGACAAATGATCAGGCAGATCTTCTTTTATTCAATTCATCACGTATGCGTGACGCGCGCTCATAATTTTCATCGGCAAGCGCTTTGGTCAACATCTCTTCCAACTCTTTCATTGTCTTGCGGTGCAACTCGGGACCGCTTGTTGCCTCTGCTATGATTTCCTTTTCAACTTCTTCCGAAAGTTCTTCGGGATTTTCACCTTCTATTTTCGGTTGTTCATCTTCGAGAACAATTCCAGCCTGGGAAAGGATGAACTCGTAAGTGAAAATCGGACAGGAAAAACGGACGGCAAGGGCAATCGCATCGGAAGTGCGAGCATCAATTTCAACATCTTCGGCTCCACTGCTGCAAATCAACTTTGCAAAAAATATTCCTTCAACGAGATTATAAATCAGGACTTCGCGCAATTCAATATGGAAAGCTTCCGCAAAACTTTTGAAAAGGTCGTGTGTCAGTGGACGGCTTGGCGTCATTTTCTCGAGTTCAATCGCGATGGCTTGCGCTTCAAATCCGCCGATGATAATCGGAAGACGGCGTTTGCCTTTTGCTTCGCCCAATACCAATGCATAAGCACCCGACTGGGTTTGACTATAGGAAAGGCCTACGATTTCAAGTTTGGTTTTTTTCATTCCACTGCTCACGTCGGGAAAATAATTGAATTCTAAAGATAATGAATTCGCCTGTGAAATTAATGATGATTTGCCTTGAACTTTTTGACCGCTTCCGTCAATTTCGGAACCACTTCAAAAGCATCCCCGATCACACCGTAATCTGCAGCCTTGAAAAATGGCGCTTCCTTGTCGGTATTGATCACAACAATTGTTTTGCTTCCATTCACTCCGGCAAGATGTTGTATCGCTCCGGAAATTCCAACTGCGATGTATAAATTCGGACGGATTGCAAGACCGGTTTGTCCCACGTGCTCATGATGCGGGCGCCAGTCCATGTCCGCAATTGGCCTCGAACAGGCAGTTGCAGCACCGAGCGCATTGGCGAGATCCTCGATGATGCCCCAGTTTTTCGGATCCTTCATTCCACGTCCTGCAGAAACAACCAACTCCGCTTCGGGCAAAGCGATTTTCGACGTGTCGCGTGTTTTCAATTCTTTCACCACCACTTTCGATTCAACGGAAGAAAGGTCTGCCGCGAAAGCGGAAATTTCCGCTGTGTTTTCAGAAAGTTTTACCGGGAAAGTATTCGGCAACAGGCAAATTATTTTTTTCTCGGAGTGGATCGCATAAACTGCAGTTGCCTTTCCCGAGAAAGCATTTTTGCGGACAGAAAATTTGGCGCCGTCAACGGTTGGATAATCAACTGCACCGGCAACAATTCCCGCTTTCAATTTCACGGCCAAACGCGGAGCAACAGCCTTGCTCACGATATCATGTGAAAAAACAATCAGGCTAGCGCCATCCGCATTCGCAGCCTGCTCAAGCGCAAGGGCCCATGCACGCGGATTGCCATCTTTCAATTTTGCATCGGAAATCGTCAACACTTTTTTTGCTCCCGCTTTTCCGAGATCTGCAAGAATGGAAGTGTCGTTTGCACCGTCAATGACTGCGGTAACCGTTGTTCCGAGTTGTGTGGCAATGTGCGAGGCATAATTCACCGCCTCAAGCGAACTCTTGCGGATTTTATTTTTTGCCGATTCTGTAAAAACAAGTACTGACATAATGCTGAGTTAATAGTTATTGGCGAATGGTTTAGTGATGGGTGAAAAGCGAGTTGTTATTTTTTCCATTAACTAATCGCCAATAACCAATCATTATTAATTAATCACTCAAATGACTTTTGCTTCGGTGTGGAGAAGATTCACCAATTCATCCATGTTGTTCGGATCAATCATCTTCACCGCTTTTCTTCCTTCTGCAGGCGTGTAACTTTCAACCGAAGTAAGCACCGACGGATTTGCAACGGGAACAACTGTCAGTGGTTTTGTCCGTGCCGCCATGATTCCGCGCATGTTCGGAATCCGCGCTTCGGCCATTCCCTTTTGGCAACTCATTACGGCAGGAAGTTGCACTTCCAATACGGCAGTTCCACCGTCCACATCATTTTCGACTGTCGCTTTCGTATCTGCAACATCCAATTTGGAAACCAATGAAATGAAAGGCAGATTCAAAAGTTCTCCGATCATTCCACCGACAAGGGCGGAATTGTAATCGATGGTTTCTTTTCCGACGAGAATCAAATCGTAATTCTTGTCTTTCGCATAAGCGGAAATCTGTTCTGCAACAAAATAAGCATCGGCAGGATCGGCATCAATCCGTACGGCATCATCCGCCCCAATCGCCAACGCCTTGCGAATCATCGCCTCATTTTCCAACGGGCCGACATGAATGACAGTAACACTTCCTGAATTTTTCGCCTCTTTCAATTCGAGTGCACGCACCAACGCATACCATTCGTCATAAGGATTGATGATGAATTGCACACCTGTCTTATTGAACTTCGTATTGTTGTCGGTGAAAGCGATTTTTGCCGTCGTGTCCGGAACATTGCTGATGCAAACAAGAATTTTCATTGATAAAGGATTTAGGCGTTTTAAGTCCGAAGGACTCCTTCGGAGGACGCCAAAAATACGGTTTTCGTGGGAAAGTTGGGTCAGGATTTTTCGATTTTCATCATGATATTTTCAGGGGTTTTGGAAAAATGATTTTGTTTGTTCCGGCACAACAATTCTTCATCCATGCATTTCATCTTAAGTTTACTTTTGTCGCTCGCAATCCAGACAGTTTCATAATTGAAAATTAAAATCCATGCCACTCCTGCTCTTCGACATCGACGGAACCGTTACCGACACAAAAGCCATTGACGATCACTGCTTCCTAAGGGCGTTTGAAAGTGAATTCGGCGTGGCTGTAAAATTCAGCGGATGGGCTTCTTATG
>CAYMZV010000082.1:0-14253 GCA_964394965.1 uncultured Chryseobacterium sp. | reverse complement strand
CAGAAACAGCTTCCTGAAAATTTCTTCCGTCCACAATTCCGGTTGTGATTCGGGTGAGAATGCGTCGAAGAAAACGAGGTCGTATTTTTTCTCGGAGAGAATAATATTCTCGAGAGCTGTTTTTTCTTTTCCGAGTGAAAAATTTTTCGCGATTTCAACTTCCGCATTCCATTCGACTTCATGCAACTTCAAAAACATTTCCTTTTCCGCTTCTTCTTGTGCATAATTCAATTGCAAAACCTCTTCTTTTGCCAATGGGAATCTTTCAAGCGATGTATACTTCACTTTTTTATTCCCATCACACAAACATTCCTTCAAAACCAGAAACGCATTCAATCCCGTTCCAAAACCCATTTCAAGAATATTGATTTCATTTTTTATTTCCGCAATTTTCTTCCATCCCATTTCAATGAATACATGTTTCGATTCCTGCAATGCTCCGTGGATAGAATGGTAATGCTCATCCAAATCGGGAAGATAAATGGAATGGGAACCGTCTTCTGTAAAAATGATTTGGCGTTTGGAAAAATTTTTCATGAGCCGAATTTGAAACTGCATTCACAATCACGAACAGGGAAACAGCATGATATAAACGCGGTCTTCACGGTACTCGAATTCAATCCAGCAACATTCATCGGTTTTCTCCTTTACCTTTTGCGCCACGTAACGGTTGTAATTGTCAGACTGTCCGAACAGATCCATTATTTCCTGTGAATCGCATCCATCAAAAAAATGCGGATGTTTGTGCAAGGCATTGACGATCTCATTTTTCCTAGTCCAATCCTGCCCCATCCAAATCCGATAGAATTCGTCTTTCCCGTCCTTGTTGGTGATATGACCGTTTTGTTTTATCAACATCAGGTCGAGCGAATTTATTTTCAGCGTATCGGTTTTCATTGAATCCGACTGCTGACAAAAAACGGGTCCGGCAAAAAATAAAAAGAAGATGACTAAAAAAAACCTGTTCATTTTGAAATGGGGATTCAAGATGAAAACGCAGCAAATATCATTCCAACCGATGGGAATTATTTGCTTATGATCTTGATTTCGGTCCGTCGGTTATTGGCCCTTCCTTCATCCGTATCATTGGTGTCAATGGGTTTTGTTTCACCGTAGCCTTTATACTCCAATCGGTTTGCGGCAATTCCCTTGCTCACCAAATAATCCACACAGGCTTTTGCGCGCGATTCGGAAAGTTTTTGGTTGTAGTCGTCGCTTCCCTTGTTATCGGTATGACCTGAAAGTTCTATTCGCATCGTCGGATTATCCTGCAGGATTTTCACCAGACGATCCAACTCAGTATTGGATTCCGGTTTCAGCGTCGATTTGTCAAAATCGAAAAACACATTCCGTAGTACTATAGTACTACCCACTGCAATTTTTTCCAGCTCGACATCCTTCGTCACCTCCTGATATTGCGCGACTATGGGTATGTCAAAGTTTTCGGAATGGAATAAATACCCATCCATCTTTACCGCAATTCCATAGTTCTTCCCCGAGGGCAGCGAGACCAGGTATTTTCCAGTCGAACTGTTTGCCGTAAATGTTGCGATGGTTGTATTCAGTTCATTGTCCACAATTTCAATCTGTGCGCCAAGCGGAAGTTTCGTTGCCATGTCCGTAACTGTTCCCTTGAGAATGGTCACATTCGCCGTTTTTATCTCAACCGGTTTTGCAGCTTCAACGGTCTTGACGGGCTGCGCAATTCCTGCCAACAGATTATCTTCCGAACTCAATGCAAGCGGTTTTTCATCGCCGAGGAAAGTGATTTTATAGATATCCTTTTCACCCTGTCCATCCGATTTGTTCGACGCATAATATCCATGTTTCCCATTCGCAGAAATTACAAAGAACACGTCATCGTCAGGACCATTGATGGGCCAACCCAAATTCACCGGCTCTCCCCATTTTCCATCCTTGAATTCACTTTTGAAAATATCATAACCACCCATTGAATTATGTCCCTGCGAAGAAAAATAAATTGTTTTTCCATCGGGATGGATGAACACCCCTTCTTCACCATAAATCGTATTGATCGGCGCCCCGATATTTGTTGACACGCCCCATTTGCCTTTCGGATCCATTTCGGAAACCCAGATGTCGCGATTACCGACGCCTCCGTCCTTGTCGCTGATGTAATACAATTTTTTTCCATCGAATGAAACGGAAACGGAAGATTCATGTCCATCCGAATTGATATTCTTATTCATGCGTTCCGGTTCTGTCCATACCGAACCTTTCAATTCACTTTCATACAAATCCCCTCCGTGCGTTGGACGATACACATATAATTTCTGCCCGTCAGGAGAAAGTCCCGCAGTGGCATCGTGATCATTTGTGTTAACGGGTTTTCCCAAATTGACCGGCGGTGTCCATTTGCCCGCAACATAATTTGTCTGATACAAATCCTCGAAGAACTGTCCATCCTCGTCTTTCAATCCGCCTGTTGAATTTGCACGGCGCGAAGTGAAAAGCATTTCGGATTCATCGGCGGTAATCAATGGAGTGTATTCCGGATCGGAAGTATTTACTGTCGGTCCAAGATTATCAATGAAAACGCGTTGCGGATTTTTCTGCAATTCTTTTCCGTTGATGCACTCCTGGATTTTCCGGTTCATGTCGGCAATCTTATCGCGGTTGTCGGTTGGATTCCCATTCAATGTTGCCAGATAGGCACGGTAAGCGGTGATCGCATCGTCCCATTGCGCCTGCAAATGCAACAGGCGGCCGAGATAATATTGCGCCATCGGATCAACTGTCGGAACCAATTTCACCGCTTTCTGGACATAAGCGAGTCCCATTAATTTTTGAGCGGAAATATTGTAATAACAAACTGCAATGCGGAAATTCAGCAAGGCACAATTCGAATTGAATGTATTCGCCTGAAGATATTCTGCCAACGCCGCTTGAAATCCGTCCTGTCCCGCCCCCTGGAGTTCATTGATTCCATTCGGCAAATAATGATTCTTGTTGACGAAGAATTTCAATTGCACATCCTGAACTTCCGACGCCTGCTTGAATGCATCGTTGCCCGTATCGAAATGTTTTTTCGCTTCCTTCAAAGCTTTCTTGTCAGGAAAATTCTTCTCGTCGAATTCAACATTCGATTGTGCAGACAAACGCACAAAAACAAGAAGGAACAATAAAACCGGAAAAATATATTTTGTTTTCATTTAGGAAGAAGTTGCAAGGTTGGAAAGTTGAAAAGTCGGAAGGTTAAACTTTTCAACCGATTAAATTCATTGGCAATCACTGACGTATTGTTTGGCTGATGCTATCCCGAGACTCGCTGCTTTTGAAAAATCATCACAAGCTGTTGCATCGCGCAGCATTTCCTTGGCAATGCCCCGGTTGAGATAAGCTTCCGCATAATTGGAATTGATCTGGATCGCCTTGTTGCAATCGTCAACAGCGCCCTTGAAATCGCGTTGCTTGTAACGTACAGCTGCACGATTGACATACGCAAAGGCATAATCATTTTTCAATTGGATCGCGCGATTGAAATCGGACATGGCTCCTACATAATCCCCATCCAGGAATTTTGCATAGCCGCGATTGTTATAGGCAACATAATAATCCGATTTCATGTTTACCGCTGTGGTATATGATTCTATCGCTCCCTTGATATCTCCCTTTTCGCGTTTTGCACTTCCCAGATTATCATATACAAAAGGCAATCCGGGATTGACGGAAATAGCCTGCTGATAATCCGCAATCGCCCCGTCATAATTCTTGTTCTGGCGTTTTGCACTTCCTCGGTCATTCCAGTAATAGGCATCTTTCGAATTGATCTGAATCGCCTTGTCGAAATCCGCAATCGCACCATCATAATTCCCATCACCGAATTTCAAGACACCATTGTGATACCAGGCTTTGTCGTGATTGGGATTTATTCTCACCGCTGCGGCATAATCATCGGCCGCACCTTTTTTATCGCCATCCGCTTCTTTCGCGACGCCTCTCGAGTAATAGGAATAATCGGCAGCGGGATTCAATTCGATTGATTTTGAAAAATCATCTTCGGCACTTTTATTCATCAACAATTCATTCTTCGCCAAACCGCGATTGTAATATGCCTTTTCGAAATCGGGTTTCAATTCTATCGCCTTGTTGAAATCGGCAAGTGCATCGGCATATTGTTTTGCGTTGAATTTGGTGGTTCCGCTGTTGTTGTACATTTCCGCATCCTGTGCCGGAGCAAGAGTGGAAGCTTTTACCGTATCCTGTGCAGAAGAAAAAAGCGGCAGTAAGGAAAGCAGCAGCGACAGTGAAAAAAGTGATCTGATTTTCATGGGTTGTACATTGGATTTACTGCCCTAAAATAGCAATTTGAAGTGACTGTTCGCCTCTGAACCGCAAACATTATGTGACAGTTAATTCTTCTCTTGCCAAATACCCGAAAAAACCGCATATTCACGTACCTTTAAGGGCAAATTTTATACTATGGCAAAATCAAAATCGGCCAAAAATAAACCGTCACTCATCGGCAAGAATGAACTTGCTTTTCTTGAGCGTTACATCAACAATCCTTCACCGACCGGTTTTGAATCGGCGGGACAAAAACTTTGGTTGGATTATATCAAACCTTATGTCGACGAACATTTCGTTGACACTTATGGAACTGCTGTCGGCGTCATCAATCCGAAAGCCGCCTATAAAGTGGTGATCGAAGCGCATGCGGATGAAATCTCGTGGTTCGTTCATTACATTACCAAAGACGGATTCATCTATCTCCGCCGGAATGGTGGATCGGATCATCAGATCGCGCCTTCCAAAAGAGTGAATATCCATACCGACAAAGGAATTGTAAAGGCATTTTTCGGATGGCCTGCCATTCATGTGCGCGAACCCGGCAAAGAGGAAACACCGACACTGAAAAATATTTTTCTCGATTGCGGCTGCAGCTCCGACAAGGAAGTGGCCGATTTGGGAATTCATGTGGGCTGTGTGGTAACCTACGAAGATGAATTCATGGTTCTGAATAACCGTTATTATGTGGGACGCGCGCTCGACAATCGCGTGGGCGGATTCATGATTGCACAGGTGGCGAGAATCCTTTCTGAAAACAAGATCAAGCTTCCATTCGGATTGTATCTCGTGAATTCCGTTCAGGAAGAAGTGGGATTGCGTGGTGCGGAAATGATTTCGGAAACCATCAAGCCGAATGTGGCGATCATCACGGATGTTACGCACGATACGCAAACCCCGATGATGAACAAGGTTGCGCAAGGTGACATTGCAGCCGGTCAAGGTCCTTCATTGACATACGGTCCCGCTGTCCACAATAAATTATTGAAACTGATCATTGACACGGCGAATAAGAATAAAATCCCTTTTCAGCGAGAAGTCGCTTCACGTTCAACAGGAACAGACACGGATGCTTTTGCCTATTCATCGGGAGGAATTACCTCGGCATTGATTTCACTTCCGCTTCGTTACATGCATACCACAGTTGAAAGCGTTCATAAGAATGATGTGGACAATGTGATCCGTCTCATTTATGAAACATTACGGAACATCAAGAACAATCACGATTTCCGTTACATAAAATAAACCATGAAACGAACCGAATCATTTTTTGCAATCATCTGTTTTTCGCTTCTGCTGGCGATTGTCCCTTCCTGCTCCAACGATAAGCCTGCCGACAATCATGTCGATTCGGTGCATGACACCATCACATCGCAGAACCTGAATGACACCATGAGGATGAGATTCCAAAGATTGGTTTCCGCCATGCCGGTTCCGTTCGATATGCTCAAACAATTTACCGGCGCACATCTTCCATTCAGGGGAGAACTTTTGAATTCACCGCAAAATGCAACTTCGTATAACAGGGATGATCAGCGCTCAATCAATCTCGGGATTTACGGGGCTGATCTTGCCTACATGATTTCACAGGATAAACTCGGAGATGCCGCCCCGTATCTGAAAAGTATCCGTCAGCTTTCCGATGAAGTTGTCATTCCATCCGCTTTTGACGGCAACATGATGCAACGTTTCGACAACAATCAAAACAGGAAAGATTCATTGCAAAAACTCGTTCATTATTCCTATCAGAAAATCGACAGCACGTTGCAGGGCAATGACCGGTTGATTCTCGCCACACTTGTCATAACAGGCGGTTGGCTCGAAGGGATCTATGTGACCACACAACACATCGGCGATGAACAGCAAAACGAAAAAAACAAAGTGCTCTTCGACATGCTCGCCGGCCAACAGATTTATATTTCAAACATTTCCGAACTGCTCGGCTCATTTCCGAATGACAGCACGTGCAAAAACCTTCACCTTGATTTTGAAACATTGAAAAAATCATTCCCCAAAGGGGCTGATATTCCCGCTGACCAATTTTCAAGGCAATTGAATGATTTGCGTGTAAAAGTTGCTGAAATCAGAAACCGTCTGGTTTCAATTCAATAATCACCTTTCAATCAATCTCTCAATCCGATTAAAATGGCACTCCTGGGATCGATACTCAAACGGACAATTGATCTGAACAAAAAACTCCCGAAGTTCCGCCGCAAAGACGCTTACGGGAAACAGGTGAAGACGCTTAAAAAATTATTGAGCAAGGCTGAATTCACCGCATTCGGGGAACATTATAATTTCACCCGCATTCTTGCCGATACAGATCCTGTTGCCGCGTTCCGCAAAACAGTTGGTGTTCACGATTACAATTCCATGTTCCGCAGGTGGTGGTATCGCACACTCAATGGCGAAGCGTATGTGTGTTGGCCCGAGCGCGTAAAATATTTTGCATTGAGTTCGGGAACTTCCGAACAATCGAGCAAACACATTCCCGTTACCAAAGATACCATGCGCGCCATCAACAAGGCGAGCATCCGACAGATTCTTGCGTTTTCCCATTATGACCTTTCTCCCGAATTTTTCCAGAAAGGAATCCTGATGCTCGGTGGAAGTACGCACTTGAATTACAACGGCACCTATTATTCCGGCGATTTGAGTGGAATCACTACCGGCAATATTCCATTCTGGTTTCAGCATTTTTACAAACCCGGAAAAAGAATTGCAAAAGAACGCGATTGGAATAACAAGCTCGATGAAATGGTGCGCAATGCAAAACAATGGGACATCGGAATTGTTTGCGGCGTGCCGGCGTGGATCCAGATTCTATTCGAACGGATCATCAAATACCACAACGTGAAAACCATTCACGATGTGTGGCCGAATCTTGAAATTTATGTTTGGGGTGGCGTCGCTTTCAAACCTTACAAAAAAAGTTTCGAGAAATTATTGGCACGCCCGATAAAATACCTGGAAACCTATCTCGCTTCGGAAGGCTTCATCGCTTTTCAGAACCGTCCGGATGCGGAAGGAATACAATTGTTGCTCGACAACGGAATCTTTTATGAATTCGTCCCTTTCACTTCCGACAATTTCGACAACGATGGAAGCATGAAACCCAATCCGACCACTTACACGTTGGCGGATGTGGATGAGACAACCGAGTATGCCTTGCTCATGAGTACCTGCTCGGGCGCATGGCGTTATCTCATTGGCGACACGATTCGATTTACCGATATTGAAAAAGCGGAAATAAAAATCACCGGTCGCACAAAATTATTCCTGAGCCTGTGCGGTGAACACCTTTCGCAGGACAATATGAATCGCGCGATCGATTTGGTTGCGGAAGAATTCAACATTGCGATCAGCGAATACACGGTTGCTGGATTGAATTATGAAAATCTTTTTGCGCATCATTGGTACATCGGTTCGAACGACAAAGTGGACATTGAACAGGTGCGCAAATCGATTGACGAGCATCTGAAAAACCTGAATGACGATTATCGCGTGGAAAGATTGGCGGCCATCAAGGAAATTTTTCTCGATGTGGTTCCCGTTCATGTGTTCAACGATTGGATGCGTGCCATGGGAAAAGAAGGTGGACAGAATAAATTCCCGCGTGTCTTGAAAAATGAACGGTTGGAGAGTTGGAAAAACCATGTTGAACAATTCAAAAAAGA
The DNA here is from genome assembly GCA_964394965.1 of uncultured Chryseobacterium sp. GTDB lineage: Bacteria > Bacteroidota > Bacteroidia > Palsa-965 > Palsa-965. The sequence continues at coordinate 6,268 of CAYMZV010000082.1, read as the reverse complement.
AAAAGTAACCCCTTGATATGTTCACGGCAATTGGACAAGGAATACTGTTAGGGATCGCACTCTGTTTTTCAATAGGGCCTGCTTTTTTCGGTTTGATTCAAACCAGCCTGAAGCACGGTTATGGAAATGGAATTGCAATGGCATTGGGAATTTTCGCCAGCGATCTCACGTATCTTCTACTCGCCTATTTCGGAATATCGGGCGTGTTGATGAATGAAAAATATGCGATTCCGGTTGGAATAGCCGGTGGTGTTCTATTGATCGGCTATGGATTGGTTCAGATTCTCAAGAAAACAGTTGTGCAAAGTGTGGATGGCGAAATCATCGAAGCGAAAAAACCGACTTACGGTGCCTCTTCGCTGAAAGGGTTTGTCATGAATCTTTTCAATCCCTTCGTGCTTTTTTTATGGATCGGAGCACTCACACTCGCGTCAAATAAGTTGGATCACGACACAACCAAAATCGCTGCGTTTTTCATTGCCACTCTCGCCACCGTTCTGGGAACGGATATCCTGAAAGCACTTGCTTCACACAAGATCAAAAGTTATCTCAACGTAAAAGTCATTCACAAAGTGAACATTCTCGCCGGAATAATCTTGTTGATCTCCGGAGTCATTTTGATCATCCGCGTTTTTGTGGAAGCGCCTTGGAAGAATTAATGATGGATGATGTGCAGATTAATAATTGAAAACGTGAGTGCAGTTTTGTGATCGGCAGTGCAACAAAAAACTTATTCCAAAAATATTTGCTACAGAATAAATACACTGCTCATCTGCACATCATTAATCATTTCCCCAAAATCTTCCTGATATCCGGACGGAAATATTTCTCGCTCTTCATCACTTTGCCGTCTTCACGAAAAATGGGTTTGCCGTTTTCATCTAGCTTTGACATGTTGCTGCGGTGGATTTCATTGAACACTTCCTCTATTTTATGCTGCAATCCGTGACGGAGAATCGTTCCGAAAGTGATGTACAATAAATCGCCGAGCGCATCTGCAATTTCCACTACATCGCCATTCTTGCAGGCTTCGAGATATTCCTCATTTTCCTCTTTCAGTAAATTGTGGCGGAGCATGTATTCGTCTTCACTTACAGTGCCGGTCGGCTCATACCGGTTTCCAATCAGGAATACATCATGGAATTCTTCCACGTCTTTTATCTTGTGAATCAATGTTTGCTGCGTAACGGTTTCTGTTGACATGGAATTGTTTTTTAGTAGTGTAAAAAAACAAAAACGGTCGCACATCTGAACCATGATGTGCGACCGTCTTATGAAACGTTATCAACTATTTTTTCTCGCCTTGTTTTGTCAGCTTGTAATTCTCGTTCAACGCTTTCAGGACGTCCTGTGTAATGTCCAGACTGTCATTCGCATACAACACATTGCTCGTGCTTCCATAACCGAGAATGAAATCGACTCCTTTTGTCTTGCTGTATTCCTTGAAGTAAGTCGTGATCTGATTGGTGATGACATTGTTTTTTTCCATCGCCACGTTTTGCAGATTGTTGATTTGCGCTTCCATTTTCTGAACATCTTCCGCTTCCTTGCTGATGGCATCCTGTTCCTTTTGCGCATCATCGGCGGAAATTGTTCCCGCTGCACCTTTTTGCTGCAAGGCATCGTAACGCTGTTGCACTTCGAGCGATTTCGTTTGGTATTGCTTGGTCAGGTAATTCAGATTGCCACCCGCCTCCTTGCTCAAATCGGCGAAAGCCTGATAGTTTGCATCTATGGAATCAATGTTCACATACAACACGCGCGCACCGGCAAGATTTTTGGGAATCGAAAAAGTGAGTTGAGGAGTTGTATCACTTTTTTTCTGGCTTTTTTTCACGTCAGCCAATTCTTTGGTGGATGAAAAATGCAGATAAAATAAAATCGCCACTGCAATCAAAAGAACAATGTTGAGAAGGGCGGACAGATTGTTTTTCACAGGGACATTTTTTTCTATCGGCAAATATAGAGATTCAGACGTAATCGAAAATCATATACGTAGCCATACAATCATGTGGATGGCAATAACAATGATTTAAAATTGTTAAATCATCATAAAACGGCGTGGTGACAATGAAAATAGTGGAAAAGGAATTGGGCTGAAAAAAATTATTGTCCGAAGGAAAGCGGAAGAATGACAGCACACCTTACACTGACTCCCGCCTTTTTACCGGGAATCCATTTCGGCATTCTGCTCACCAATTCAATTGCCGATTCATCGCAACCATAACCCAACCCTTGTACCACCACCACTCCACCGACCTCACCGTCCGACTCAACGACAAATTTCACTTTCACGACTCCCTTGATGTCATTCTGAAAAGCGATGAGCGGATATTCCTGATGATGTGCGATATAATCTTCCATGGCAGCTTCACCTCCCGGAAAAGACGGAGCTACATCCGGGTTCGTCACTACACCGTTTGCATTTGCCACATTTTGCGTGACATCAGGATCACCTTGATGGATGATGGCCGACGCATCTGAAATAATCTGATTGGTTTCCTGTTTCTCCTTCACCGCCTGTTTTTTTTCCTCTTCCGTCATTGGGACGATTTTCTTGACGGAAAAAGTATCCACCTCATCTTTATTATTTTGTGCAGCAATGGAATCCAAAGCCTGCTGACTCATTTTTTGTCCGTCAGGCGTACAGGAAAAAGCGAACAACGACAAGCAAATGAAAATCCACTTCATGAAAACAAAATTAAAAACTGAATGATTCGGCTGCATAATATCCTGCACATCAAAAAGTCACTTATTTGAAATCACGCACACCATTCTTGGATTGGAAAACACTGTCGGCAACGTGCGCACTGTCTTTCGGAGAAAGGCGAAATGGCTTTTCGGGCTTTCCATCTGGCGAATTTTCATCTGAAGAGGAATCCTTGTTCATGACAGTTGGAGTCGCATTTTTTTGCGGAAACATCGAATCGATTTTTTTCTGCTGATCGGCTTCGGAAGAATTGTTGCAGGAAAAAAAAACGAGCGTCGCGAAAATGAGGAGGTAATTCTTTTTCGAATCAATCATGACCGAAAATTACAAATTACCAATGACAAATGACCTGACAAAAAAGAAAGTGATTGGAAATAGCCCTGTCCCGAAGTATCGGAAGAAGGGAGTTCCTGCGACCGGACAGCCCGAAAGATTCCTTCGAAGCAGGAAACATGTTCATGGAAAAGAAATTGATCCGCTCCCGAATATTAAAACACAACTTCCTATTTTGGCATGGCCGTGTTATTCATCATGGGCTTTCCCATCAATTTATGATGCTGAGCGGTGGTATCCGTATTCACACATTTCACTTCCCCTTTCGGTGTTTGTTCCACCTTGCCCATGAGTACATCTTTCAACGTGTCTTTTGCCGGTGGGACATTTGTCTTTACAGTCGGAGAATCAATAATGCTTTTGTGAACCGCAAAATCATTCATGGACATCATTGTCCCATTCGTTGAAGTGAAAGCGGTAAAAAGCATTCCACCGAAAACGAGAACAAGGGCTGCGAGAAATAATTTTGCACGATGGGGAAGTGACGGTTTTATTTTTTGAGTTGCGGGAACAACAATCTGGTCGGGACGGAATCGTCCGCACACATGATCGTTTTTTCTTCCGTTGATATATTCAATCACTTTTTCGGTTGCCATTTCGGTAAAATCGATCACGACCTTACAGCATTTGTCGCAGAAACTCCCTTTCTCCTGCGGAGTCATGGCATTCCAGTTTTCGTGACAGGGTTCGGGAATTTCGAGATGCATGGTTTTATTTTTTTGTTGTGTCAGGACTCTGCGGTTGTTCGGGCGGCATGACCATTATTCCGACATCGTAAGGAGGAACAGGATCGGTAAGTGTCTTTTGCCTTTTTAATTTTTGTGATGCGTGCAATTTCTGAATCGAGTCGAAATATTTTGCTGAGTCGAAAGCCGGTTTGACCACGGGAAGTTCATTTGCGGAATCATGCTTGTGGATGGTGTCGTAATTGCTTTCGATTTTTCCAACCACGGAATCGTCGGAGTTGCAGGAAGTGAAAAGCATTCCGCCAAAAACAAAATAGATTGCCGCCAAAAATATACGGTAACGCGACGAACGTCGTGAATTGGAATCCGGTTGCTCTTTCCGCACACGTCCGCAGACACGTTGGCCTGCTGACGCGCGAAGGAAATCTGCAATTTCAGCATTGCTGTGATCGGTAAAATCAACAACCACTTTCGAGCAAACGCCACAGAAACGTCCTTTCTCATCCCGACTCATGGCATTCCAATCTTCGTGACAGGGATCCGGTATTTCGAAAACGCGTTTCATTTTCTTACGGTTAATTGTTTGGGACAGGAATATAGTTAACCTGATTCACATTAACATTCACGTCCACATTCGTATTGATCAAAACCGGAGCGGGAGTAACGGAATTCGATTTGAGTTTTGAATCGGGAACCGGATTCGAAACAGGAACCTTTTTCACATTTCCCGATTGGCTGTTGGACGTACTCGCCTTCTGAACTTTATTCGTAGTGGTCGTGTTTTGTGGAACAGGTGGATTCGGATTAGTGTTCTGTCGAGCCTGAACGGGAGCCGGAGAAACATTATTCAGCACAGGTGTATTATTATTGATAATGTTTATTTGCGGATCAACATTCCTGTTAACGTTGACTGGAACATCGACAGGAACATTCACTGGAATGTTTGAAGGTGCACTGACGGGTGCGCTTTGCTCTCGATCAAAACTCTCGGGTGTGGAAGAAATGGAATCTTTACTTTGTTTTGGAGCGGGTTGAGTTGGCACTTCAGGTGCGCTGGCTAATGTAACTGAAGAATTTCTCGGATAGGTTTTCGGATGTACCCAGCAATCGAAATAAAATCCTTTTCTGTAATGGCGTTTTTCAAGCCTGAAATTATCCCTGTGGGTTGTGAAAGACATGAGCGAAAAACTCGCAGTCAACACTAAAACGGAAAGGAGCGTTCCTTGATTCTTGATGTGAAACTGTTTCATGTGTTTTTGATTTTTGTTTTTTATTTGAGCGTGTCGGGTGTGTAAGCCACATCACCCATCATGTGTATCGGTTCTTGATTAAGCGTGATGGCAGATTTGCGGGTGTGTTTCTTTTTATTCACACCGGATTTTTTTACGGAATCGGGAGTTGCTGTTTTCTTCGGAGTGGAATCAACCGTATTGTTTTTCGGTCTCAATGAATCCGGTGTATAAGCAACATCGCCCATCAATTCATGTCCGCCGGTGCCACCGTCGTGATTGCTTGCACAGGAAGAAAAAAGCATGCCGCCGAAAACAAAAATCAATGCGGCGAAAAATGTGCGGTAGCGTGATGTGGGGCGTGGAGTGCGGAATTGGGGAATCAATTGTTCCTTGCGGAATCGTCCACAGATCCTGTTTCCCGAATTCGATTTCAGGAAACCGACAATTTCAGTATTGGTCTTGTTTGAAAAGTCTACAACTGTCTTGCAACAAACTTGGCAATGGCGGCCTTGCTCTTCTGCCGTCATTTTGTTCCAATCTTCGGAACAGGGTTTTGAGATGCTATAGGAAGGATTCATTTTGATCAGCGTTTCCTTAAAGATGCAGCCGATCAAATGTTTCCATAAACGGTCAATGTTTTTTTATGGAAAAAGGCTCGCTCCCTTTATTGGCGGGCTTTTCATGCGACTGTCGGAAATCGAAAACACTTACATCACCTTGAATGGCACCCGTATGTTTATGGCTTTTGCAGGATGAAAAAAGCAAGCCGCCAAAAACAAAAAAAAGTGCAAAGAGAAAAAGTTTATTCCTGCGAATGGGTTTTGAAAAAATGGGAACCGGTTGAAGTTTGTCGGCTGAAATCCGACCACAGACTTTTTCTTTCGCCGATTTCAAAACATCCAGAATCTCTTCCGTTGTTTTGGAAGTGAAATCCATTACCGTTTTGCAACACCTGTCGCAGAAACGACCTTGCTCCTTGGGCTTCATTTCATCCCAGTTTTCCGGACACGGATTATTGATCTGTATTTTATCCATTGATTTTAAAGTGGAACAATTCCTCTTATTTTTTAAAATGATTTGCGTGAACGGAATCCGGTTTGATTTCCTGTTTGTGCTTTTTATCGGGAGGAGGATCATTCACATACGCAACACATCCCTGCACATGTCGGTAACAGGAAGAAAGCAAACTGATGCCGAAGAAAAAAGAGGCGGCGGTTGCAAGCCAGCGGAAACGACTTGATTTTTTTTCAGGAGAAATAACCTGATCGGTACGGCAACGTCCACACACTTGCTCGCCGTTTTTGTCC
>CAYMZV010000081.1:0-14296 GCA_964394965.1 uncultured Chryseobacterium sp. | reverse complement strand
TCCGCTTACTCCATGACCAAAATCATCTTTCCGTAAAATCACAATCATTCTCGAAAAAAAATCTTAATTTAATCTTTGTCAAAACAAAAAAATATCCGCTATGAACACCAAACCGATTACCGAATTGCACCAAGAACATCAGGAGTGGCTGAATAAACTTGCTTTCTATTCTGATGAAATCATTGTCATGCGCAAACGACTGGAAGAAATCGTTTCCAAAAACACCAATAAGGAAATCCTTTCCCAAGCAGAACATTTCCAGAACCAATTAGTGGTTCAGAAGGAAAATATCGATGAGTTGGGTCATTCCATCAAGGATCACGAAAGTTATCTGGAAAACCGTGTTGACGAAAATCCGGTTGCCTCCGACCATCGCAATGTACATGACCATCCGAAAATGCGCGAGAGCATGAATGGATTTGAAAAAATCTTCAATGAACTCCGTCATGAATTCAATGGATTCCTATCAAAAACGATGTAGCCTGAAATTGATTTTGGATTATTTCGATCCTGTCCCGTAAGGCAGGATTTTTGCTTTTCTTTATTCCTATTCCAGAACAATTTTCAATCCATCATAAGCCAACCGAATATTTTCGGGTAATTCCTTTTCGACCTCGGCATGCAAACCGAGTTGATGGCTGATGTGCGTCAAGAAAGTTTTCCTGGGTTGCAATTCTTCCGAAAGCGCAATGGCTTCGTTGAGCGTAAAATGGGAAATATGTGTTTCGTGACGGAGTGCATTCAGCACAAGGATTTCACTTCCCTTTATTTTTTGCTTTTCGGTTTCCGAAATATAATTCGCGTCGGTGATATAGGAGAAGTTGCCGATTCGAAAACCATAAACCGGCAAACGGTGGTGCATGACTTCGATCGGCATAACAGGAATCCCTTCCACTTCAAATTTTTCATTTTCAATCGTGAACAAATCGATTTGTGGAATTCCCGGATAACGCGGTTCATCAAAAATGTAAGCGAATTCCCTTCGTATCGCATGTTGCACCCTTTCAGAAGCATAAACCGGCATTGATTTTTTCTGAATGAAATTGAACGCACGCACTTCATCCAATCCCGCAATATGATCCTTGTGTTCGTGTGTCAACAGTACGGCATCGAGCGTAGCCACTTTTTCACGCAACATCTGCTGGCGGAAATCGGGACCGGTATCGATGACGAGATTTTTCCCTCCCGTTTCAATCATCACCGAGGTGCGCGTGCGCACATTATGCGTATCCGCGGATGTACACACTTCACACGGACAACCGATAAGCGGAATCCCATTTGATGTGCCTGTACCGAGGAAAGTTATTTTCATGGAAACGCCTTATTGTTTTACAAAGTTAATACAAGACAAAAGGAAGCGGATTTATTTCCAATAATCTTTCATCAACGCACTCACCCACTCCGGTTGCCGGATTTTCCCTTGTGGCTGGAATTCCCTGAAGACAGGTTTGATATCGAGAATCGGGGTTCCGTCAATTGCATCGAGGTTTTTCACTTTTAATATCCGGCCATTGTGTTCAAGCAGTTCGACAGTGCAAAGTCCAATTGCATTCGGGCGGTCTTTTTTCCGTTGTGCAAAAATCCCTGTCAATGGGAATTCGGGATTTCCGCGCGGATGTCCCGAGAACCTTATTTTTCCGAAATCGATTTTATCGAAATGAAAAATGATTTCGAGATGTGAGAATTCCGAAATTCCAGAGAGGGATTCGGTTGGAATGTTTTCAGCGAGTTCTATTTCCGAAATGATGCTTCCCCAGAAATCATCGGTTGGAGAATTCCGCGTGTTGCGTACGTACGCGACGGGCGTGAGTTGGATGACTGATGGCATTTTGATTTTTTCCGGTTATTTATAATATTTTTCCTTGAGGTCGCCGATATGGATTTCCTTGATTTTCCCTGTCTGAACATCAATGAAAAAACAAACGCTTCCCGGTTTGTACAAAAGAATTTCCGTATCAACGCCATTGTCCCACAGGTTCTCGTCTTTTAAAATCTTATGCGGTTTTCCAAGTATGTCCACGATTTCCTTTTTCCCATACTGCATCAACCGGTTCAAATATCTTTTCCGCAAGATTATCTGGGTGATTTTTTGGTCGCATATTTCAAATGTAATGCCACCGGCCAAATGAATGAATCCGTTGTGGGTTTTGAATTTCTCCAGTCGCCGCGTAAAATTGTCATTGGAATAATCGTAATCCTTGATATGGATTTCCACAATGTCATACAGATCGATTTCATCGTAATGTGAATCGAGTTTCACATTCTCAACGGAAATTTTCGTGAAATCGAATTCCTTTTGAAAAAAGATTTCGGGATTTTTCGAGATTTCAAATGAATCGTCCATCATTTCCATTGCAATTTACAGCAAAACACTTCCCTGCTCAAAAATATTTTTCATCTCCTGATTTCATAAGCCCCAATAAAATCAAGCCAAAAGCCAATAACAAACAATTACAACCATTTACTATCGACTACAAACGATTAATAACCGAATAACAGAAATCCACAGCCACATCTTTGCACCGTCAACAAAAACAATTCGCAGATTGAATATGCAAGCAACGTAAGACAATATCAATTTTTATTTTTTTCATTTTTTATTTTTTAAAACAATTTATCCATGATTCAACAAAACAACAACGTGAAAATGATCGTCAATCTCGGAACGAAACCGACGATCAAAACAGTAAGCGGCGGACGCAAGATGGCGCGATTCTCTGTTGCCGCACTCGAACCCGATGAAGGTACAGGCAAGAAAAAAGTAAAATGGTATTCGGTCGTTTCCTGGGGAAACGTGGCCGACATGGCGGAACGCTGCCTTGAAAAGGGAAAACGTGTCATGGTTTACGGTCACCTCATCACCAATACGTGGATCGACAAAAAGGGAATTGAACGGACCCGCAAGGAAATCATGGCAACCAATTTGATCCTCATGAACAGCGGCACAAAAACAGCATTGCCCCATGCGGCATAACGGAAAAACAAAAAAGCTATGGGTCAAATCGATTTTCCTATTGCTGATTCTATTCTTTTTATCCATCACAATTTTTCATTCCTAATCATTAATCCTCAATCTTTTATTTTATGAACATCATTCGCAACAACGTACAACTCGTAGGCAACCTCGGACAAAATCCTGAAGTGAAAACCGTAACCGGCGGAAAAAAAGTCGCCAATTTCTCCATTGCATGCACTGAATCCCGAACGGATGCCGAAGGCCGGAAAATCGATACCACACAGTGGTTCCGTGTAACCGCTTGGGATGGATTGGCAACCATTGCAGAAAAATATATGGTAAAAGGAAAACAGGTTGCCATCAGCGGAAAACTCGTCAACAAAAACTGGACGGACAAGGAAGGCAAACAATGTTATTCGACTGAAATCATCTGCTCCGACATTCTCCTTCTCGGAAACGGAAAAAAAGACTGATCAGGGCTTGCCATGGTTTTGGTTGGTGGAAAGGCTTCTCGGCAACGGGGAGCTTTTTCTTTTTCCGGTGGCAGGAGGCAGGTGACAAATGACAAGTGACTAATGGAATAAAAAAACAACTCATGGGAGACATGTTGGATAATCTACGGTTCTATCAGAAAGCAAAAGAACTCTATAACGAGTGCTGGAAAGATTCGGAAATTTTAATGCGAGATATTCGGGGAAAAGAAATAGCCCGACAATTAATAAGGGCGACAGCATCCATTTCGGCGAATATCGAAGAAGGGACAGGAAGGGGATTCGGAAAAGAGTATCCCAGTTTTTGAGAATCTCAAGGGGTTCAGCAAAAGAAGCGAGAGGTTGGTATCAACGATCGATTTTTTTACTTGATCATCAAATTGTCAGGGCAAGAATTCAAATGCTGGAAGAAATAATCGGTTCATTATCAAAATCAATTCAAACCCTTGAAAACAAAAAACGCCAATGAATTACGTTAAACCAATCCCATTTGTCACCTGTCACCTGCCACTTGTCACCCTCAACAATGATTCACCCAAAAAATAATCCCTGCCAACAAAATTGTACTTTAACACTGAAATCATATTTATAAAAACAAACTTATGTATAACCTGAAAATCATTTCCTCCTCCGTAAGACCCGGCCGTAAAGGGCCGATTGTAGCTGCATGGATCACTGAAGTTGCAAAACAACATGGCGGCTTTAATGTTGAGCTTTTGGATCTGGGTCAAATCAATCTTCCGATGATGAATGAAGCCAATCATCCGAGAATGAAAAAGTACGAACACGAACACACCAAAAAATGGAGTGCCAAAATCGAGGAAGCCGATGCATTCATTTTTGTTACGGCCGAATATGATTACAATTATCCCGCTCCCTTGAGAAATGCGTTGGAATATCTTGCATTCGAATGGGAATTCAAACCCGCAGGAATTGTCAGCTACGGTGGAGTTTCCGCCGGCACAAGGGCGTCGAACAGTCTCAAGGCGGATCTGATCACTTTCAAAACCGTTCCTTTGCCCGAAGCCGTGCATCTCCCCTTTTTCGGACAATACATCAATGAAAAAGGGGAATTTGTTGCAAGTGACATTTCAATCAAGGCCGCAGCTGTCATGCTGAAAGAATTGGTGCGGTGGACAAAAGGATTGAAATTGATCAAGGAGGATAAATGATTTTAAGATTCATTGCATTTTATTTCCGTTCCTGCAAAAAATGAATCTCACATTCTCTATTTACCTTTAGTCCATGAATATTTCTTTCATGGGCGCCGCCCAAACAGTTACAGGCAGCAGGCATCTTCTCAACGTAAACGGCAAAAATATCCTGCTCGATTGCGGAATGTTTCAGGACAAGGTTTCCATCAAGGCCGACCGCAATTCGCATTTCGGTTTTGATCCGCACATCGTTGATTACGTAATCCTATCGCACGCGCACATCGATCACAGCGGTTGCCTTCCTCGTTTGGTGAAAGAAGGATTCTCCGGAAAAATATTTTCCACTCCCGCCACATTCGATTTATGCAGGGCGATGCTGCTCGACAGCGCACACATCCAGGAAAGTGATACGAATTGGAAAAATAAAAAAAGACAGCAGCAGGGGAAAAAATTGTTGTTGCCCCTGTACGACCAAGATGATGTGGAAGCGGCAATGCAACTTTTTGAATCCGTTCCCTACAATGAAAACCATGAGATTGAAAAGGGAATCGTTTTTTGTTTTACCGACGTCGGACACATCATTGGAAGCGCTGCAATAAACCTTGTGCTGACTGAAAACAACAGAACCGTCCATCTCAGTTTCACCGGTGATATTGGACGTTATCACGATTTGATATTGAAAGAACCGCAAGTTTTTCCACAAGCAGATTACATCCTTTGCGAATCCACTTACGGAGACCGGTTGCACGATACAACAGAAGATGCCGCCTTGAAATTGCTCGAGGCGGTGCAACATACCTGCATCGAGAAAAAAGGAAAACTCCTCATTCCCGCTTTCAGTCTCGGACGCACACAGGAGATTGTATACACACTCGACCGCATGCGAACGAATGGACTGCTTCCGAAAATAAAAGTTTATGTCGACAGTCCGCTTTCCACAAACGCAACAGAAATCATGCGGCATCATCCGGAAAGTTTCAATTCGGAAATCCTCCAATACATGAAAATCGACAAGGATCCTTTCGGTTTCAGTGGGCTGACTTACATCCGGGATGTGGAGGAATCGAAAGCGTTGAACGATTCCAAAGAGCCGTGCATTATCATTTCAGCTTCAGGAATGCTCGACGCCGGAAGGATAAAACACCATGTGAAAAACAACATCGGCGATGAACGCAATACAATCATGATGGTTGGATTTTGCGCGGCACATACGCTTGGGGCCGCACTCATGAACGGCGACAAAAAAGTGCGGATTTTCGGTGACGATTATGAAGTCAAGGCCGAAGTGATTTCACTTCATTCCTACAGTGCACATGCCGATTACAAGGAGATGTTGCGTTTTTTAAGTTGCCAAGACAAGAAAAAAGTGAAGAAACTGTTTCTGGTTCACGGAGAACTTCCGGTTCAGGAACACTGGAAAAAAACATTGATGCAGGAAGGATTCGCTACGGTTGCAATTCCGGTTTTTGAGGAGAAGATCGAGCTTTGAGTTTATTGCGATCGCTCTATTCAATAAAAAAACAGATACTTCCTTCGCTGCCAGCCAAGAGGGTTATCCGTTGCAAAACCCATCCGCACGCAAGCCTTATGCTGCTTTACGGTACTGATGGGACTGTTTTGATTCAACCCTGTTTTCAGTTTCCGATTTTCCAAATGGTTCGTTCGTTCCGATTCCAAAGGCAATTAAAAATCCGACAAGATTGGTCATGAATAATCCGATGAATTTTCCGCTGCTGACAATTTCATCGGTGAAAAAGCACATGCGGAATGGAACCAAAAAAAGAAAAAGGAAAATCCCGATCGCAATGAATTTATTTATGTTCGTTTTCATGATTGAAAGTTTTTTGAGTTTCTGATACAAAAATATCCGGCGTGTTTTTTCTATTTCATGATTGCGCTCAGTGGAACGGATGACTTTAATCAGCAAAAGGGATGAATTGCAGTCCTGAAAATTCAGGATACCAATTTCCTTTTTATTAAATTTGTGCCTTCACCTGAAAACCAAAAACCTTATGAGAGATCTCTTCGATAAAATCCGCGAAAACCGTGGACCGCTTGGGCAGCACGCAAAAGAATCGCACGGTTATTTCACTTTCCCGAAACTGGAAGGTGACATCAGCAACAAAATGGTTTTCCGCGGAAAGGAAAGATTGATCTGGAGCCTGAATAATTATCTCGGATTGGCGAATCATCCCGAAGTGCGCAAGACAGATGCGGAAGCCGCGGCAAAATTCGGTTTCGCCGCTCCCATGGGAGCACGCATGATGTCGGGAAATTCCAATTACCATGAACAACTCGAAGCTGGTTTATCCGAACTCGTGAAAAAAGAGGATACCATACTTTGCAATTTCGGTTATCAGGCAATGGTTTCTGCCATTGATTGTCTGGTTGACCGGCACGACGTAATTGTTTATGATGCGGAAGCGCATGCCTGCATTATCGACGGCGTTCGTCTGCACATGGGAAAACGTTTTGTGTATCCGCACAATGATGTAACGAGTCTCGAAAAACAATTGGAACGCGCAAACAAACTGGTGGAAGAAACCGGCGGCGCAATCCTCGTCATTACAGAAGGTGTTTTTGGAATGAGCGGCAATCAGGGAAAACTGAAAGAGATTGTTGAACTCAAGAAAAAATATACGTTCCGTTTGTTTGTCGATGATGCACACGGTTGCGGAACAATGGGACCGACGGGCGGAGGAACGGGTGAAGAACAGGGTTGCCAGGATGGAATCGACATTTACTTCGGAACATTCGCAAAATCATTTGCACTCATCGGCGGATTCATTTCGTCGACGGAAAATATTGTTGAATATCTCCGTTACAATATGCGTTCCCAGATTTTCGCAAAATCATTGCCGCTTCCGTTGGTGGTGGGCGCGATAAAAAGATTGGAGTTGATGCGTAAACATCCCGAGTTCCGCGAAAATCTTTGGAAGATCACCAAAGCGTTGCAGGAAGGATTGAAGAAAAACGGTTTCAATATCGGAACAACCTGTTCGCCGGTAACTCCTGTTTACCTGAACGGATCCATTCCCGAAGCAACCAACCTCATTCTCGATTTGCGCGAAAATTTCAATGTATTCTGTTCGATGGTGGTTTATCCCGTCATTCCAAAAGGACAAATCATCCTGCGTTTGATTCCAACTGCAATCCATACAATTGAAGACGTGAATTACACCATCGAGTGTTTCGCAAAAATCAAGGACAAACTCCTTTCCGGAAAATACATGAGCGAAAAAATCGCTGCGTTTTAGATTTCACCATATCGGATTTATCAAATAAAAATGTCAGGTCTCCGTACTTGACATTTTTATTTTCCAAAAGTTGAATTCCCATTTGCATTCTTTAACATTCAGGAAAAACAGGGGTATGATCTTTGCAGAAACGTGAAAAGTGTTTCATTAATCCACCCCGCAAATGAAAACAACGCTACACCTTTCATTTCTCAGGATTTCCCTTCCGTTTTTTTTCACACTCATATTTTCATCTCCCGCAAAAGCCGGCGATTTTTATGACCTGTTGCAAGACAGAAGCAATGTCGGTCTGGTTGTGCGGAATGATTTTTTACAGAATGACCACACATTCAAAACGTATGGACTCCGTTTCCAATATGAACTCGATGACCACTGGTATTTGAATTACGATTATCATTTCGTGAATACCGACGGAGTGCATCTTTCGCACTTGCCCGTTTGCGCAATGGGTGTGAAATACCTGTTGATGTATTCTTCAGGCGATACACGCGGATTGGGATATCTGGCAGCAATGATGATGGTCGTTCCCGAAGGTGTCACATACAAAATAAATCCACAATCAAAAATACAATTCATGCCTTACCTGAATCCGTTGGGATTGGATCGCACGGTGTATGATCACGAAGGCATGGTGGCAAAAGGTCCGTGGGAATTTTCCTGCAATACCGGATTGCAAGTGGAATCGAACTTGCCGTATGATTTTTATGCCGCCGCCGATATCGGTGTAACCATTCCTTATGTAGCAACCGGAAAAACTATTGTGGGAGCAGGAATTACGATCGGCATGAAACGGTGAGTTATACTTTTTACAACAGATAGAAATTCTTCTTTCGGTTTTCCGGAGCAGCGATTTTTTCTTTCCCTACCATTACTTCCCAATTGCAAATTCCCGATCTATGGGTCTTGAATTATGGCTTTCAAAAAGTCAAATACCCGAATTCCATACTCCGAACTAATAACTAACTTTATAGCTTATGGCAACATTTTACGATTTTGGTTTTGCTGATGCTGTGCTCGACGGGATTGAAGCAATGGGATATTCCAGTGCAACTCCAATTCAGGAATTGACGATACCGATCATCATGCAGGGACGCGACCTCATCGGGTGTGCGCAAACGGGCACGGGAAAAACCGCAGCCTATCTTCTTCCAACGATGCACCGCATTTTGCAGAATGCCGATCGTACACACATCAATACCCTAATCATTTCCCCGACACGCGAATTGGCTTTGCAAATTGACAATGCGCTAACCGGATTTTCCTATTTCTGCGGCATCAGCAGCATTGCAGTTTATGGTGGTGGATCGGGAGAAAGTTTTGACCGCGAGAAAAAGGCATTGTCCACTGGAACCGATATCATCGTTGCCACACCGGGAAGATTGCTTGCGCACCTGAATCTCGGTTATGTGAAATTGGATCAATTGAAAACACTGATTCTGGATGAAGCCGACCGCATGCTTGACATGGGATTTTTCGACGACATCATGCGCATTGTGAAATTGCTTCCCAAACATCGCCAAACGTTGATGTTTTCCGCAACCATGCCTCCGCGCATACGCACACTCGCCGCACAGATCCTGCACAATCCCGAATCCGTCAACATTGCGATTTCAAAACCTGCCGCGGGAATAAAACAACTCGCCTATTGCGTTTACGATACACAGAAAATTCCCTTGCTGCTCGAAATCTTCAAGAACAATGATTTCATCAGCGTGATTATTTTTTCTTCCACAAAACAGAATGTGAAAAACATGGAGCGGGAATTGAAACGTCTCGGACTTTCCGTTGCCGCCATCCATTCCGATCTCGAGCAGAATGAGCGTGAAGAGGTGTTGCGACAATTCCGCAACCGCAGCTTGAAAATCCTTGTTGCAACCGATGTGTTGTCGAGGGGAATCGACATTGAAAACATTTCGCTTGTGATCAATTATGATGTCCCTGGCGATGCGGAAGATTATGTGCATCGCGTAGGACGGACAGCACGCGCGGAATCAAAAGGTGAAGCCATCACTTTCATCACGCCCGACGATATGCGCCGCTTCAACGGCATTGAAAAATTGATCGGCTACGAAGTTGAAAAAGGGAAATTGTCCGAATCTTTCGGTGAAGTTCCCCCTTACGATAAAAACGCAAAATTCATTCCGAGAAAAAAAGGCGGTGGAAAAAGCGGTGGTGGAAATCCAAGAAGTGGCAACTCTTCTTTCAAAAAGAGAAATTTCAATGACAGGAAAAAGAGTTGAAAGGTTGGAATGCTTGAAAGTTGAAAGGTTGCGTTCTGATTTTTTTCAACTTCCCAACCTTTCGATTTTCCAACTGCATTTAAAATGAAAAAGGGACTCAAGATCGGAATCATAGTTGGAACCATTCTCATTGGCGGAATCGCCTTTGTCATTTATAAATTATATTCCCACCGCTCGGATGTGCATTTGAAATTGATTCCGAAAAATGCCGCGGCCGTTGTAAAAATCGACATCAAGGAATTGGCCATGAAAGCGGATGTGCTGAAACTCTTGCAGCAGCCCGGTTTCAAGAATTCCGGAAACGCTTCCCTCAATGAATTGATCTCCGACCCTTTTGCAACAGGCATCGATCCGATTGAAAATGTTTATGCTTTCATTTCCAAACAGGCCGATCATCAGGATGCGGCTATTGTGTTCAACGTGGATGATGCCGCGAAACTGGAAACGTTTGAAAACAAATTGCACATTGCCGCAAGTGAAACCACCGTGGAGTCCGGAATTTATTATTCCCCCATCAGCGAAACAGAATGCATTGCGTGGAATGACGATGCGGGAATCCTGCTTTCAACAAGTTCCGGCGAAGCGAAAACGGATGCAATAGCGTTTCTCAATCAGTCGAAAGAAAATTCCATTCTCGAAAATCCCGATTACAAAACATTTGCAGACAAGACTTTTGATGTCGGCATGTTTTTCAACAACAGGGAATTGTCGCAAATGAGCGGAACTGAAAAAACACTTTCCTCGTTGGGCATGTCGGACGGACACGGAGAGATTATCGTGAATTTCGAGAACGATAAAATTTCTGCAGCATACACCAATTACGCCTCCTCCTCGGGACTCAATAATCCCATCCTGAAAAAAACAGGTCCGGATGCGAAACAGTTCAACGCAATTTCAACCGCTCCCCCACTCGTTTATCTCGGAGTGGCCGCCGACATGACGGAACTTTTTACGGTCATCAAAAACGATCCCGACCTGAGTACCGATCTTGCCGGTATTGAAATGGGATTCGGAATCAATGAAACTACATTGCGGAAATTATTCACGGGCGACATTTCACTTTCATTCACCGATTTCAAGGATATTTCCGATTATGATCCGCGGATAAAAGAGGATGTGGCGAATAAAATGAAACTCGATCCCAAAACCGACCGCTCCTATTATTCGCTGAATACGCCCATGTGTTATCTTTCCATTGGAGAAACGGATGATGTAAAGATGGGTGACATGCTTGCCAATTCCGGCATGGAAAAAATTGAAAACTTTTATGCAATGCCCGGATTGGGTTATATAGTTTATGTCGCTGCAAAAGACGGTCACCTGCTCATCACCAACGATTATTTTGCCGCTGAAACACTTTCCGAAAAGGGAACTTTTTCTTCACCGCTTCCAAAGGAAATTTCCACTACCGACGCACTTTCCTTCTATACCGATCTCGATCAAAAACATTTTCCAGCTTCGTTGACGGAAACCTGCAAGTCGATCTTCGGTGACGAACAAATGGATTTTTATCTCACAGCCATCAAACCTTTCCAGCACATCCGCGTGGCCGGGAAAGAAAACGGTTCGCAACTGGAAATTGCCATTGCACCCGGTGACGGAAACTCACTTTACCGTTTGCTTTGTTATTATGGTGCAATGACAAAATAAAATGCGCATCGAATTCAAGCATGTCTTGCCGATTCCCCTCGCCGATACGCCACTCGCGCCCGATACGTGCTGGCAAAAGGAAACGCTGATCGACTCCAACGGAACTTTTTTGGTGGAAGCCCCTTCCGGAACGGGAAAAACAACATTGATTTCCATTCTCTACGGTGTGCGTCACGATTACAGCGGAAATGTTTTCTTCGACGGAAAAGACATAAA
Source organism: uncultured Chryseobacterium sp. (assembly GCA_964394965.1). Classification (GTDB taxonomy): domain Bacteria; phylum Bacteroidota; class Bacteroidia; order Palsa-965; family Palsa-965. The sequence goes on along the minus strand of CAYMZV010000081.1, from coordinate 2,332 downwards.
GGATTTTTCCATTCACGATTGGACAAAATTGCGCCAGCATTTTTTCTCCGTTGTTTTCCAGGAATTGAAATTGTTTCCACAACTCACTGCAATCGAAAATATCCGGATCAAGAATGAGTTGACCGACACACTGAAAGAGGAGGAAATCATTTCCATGGCCGAACAACTCGGTGTTTCCCATCGGCTCCATCAGAAATGCGGTACGCTTTCACTCGGACAACAGCAACGCATCGCCATTATCCGCGCTCTCGCACAACCGTTCAAATTCATTCTGCTCGACGAACCTTTCTCGCATCTCGATGAGGAAAATTCAAGAAAAGCCTGCGCCATGATTTCCAATGCCTGCAAAAAAAACCAGGCCGGACTTTTGCTCACCTCACTCGGAACAAATTCCCATTTCAACTTCACCGGAAAAATCACAATCTGAAAATCACTCCAAAACGAACGGACAATCGTCAATCAACAAACCTGAAATGTTAAACCGATTATTATTCTCCCACCAACGTCCTGCGCAATTGCTTGTGGCAGTCTTCGGTGCGTTGGTCGGTTTCCTGCTGTTGCTCGGTGCCCTGCAATTGTATTTCGATTTCCGTGCCGTGTTGAATGGAAGCAGCGACATGAGTCAGCCGCAATTTCTTGTGATCAACAAGGAAGTGAATTTGCTCAACACACTTTTCGGTGGACAAAAGGGTTTTTCGCCAATGGAAATCGAACAGTTGAAAAAAATAAAGGGTGTGCAGAATGCCGCTGCACTCACCTCCAGCAAATTCAAGGTCAGTGTTTCCATGGGTGCCAATGGCATGCAGGGAATGCCCGGAATGTATACCGAACTTTTTTTTGAATCCGTTCCGAATGAATTCATCGATGTCGATCAGGATAATTGGAAATGGACTGAAGGCGATTCGCTCGTGCCCATCATTCTTCCGCGCGATTACATCAAACTGTACAATTTCGGTTTCGCACCCGCACAAGGCTTGCCGCAAGTGACAGAAAGTGTTGTGGGACTTGCGCGTTTTAAAATCACCATCAACGGAAAAAACGGTGACGCAGTGTACAGGGGGAAACTCGCAGGATTTTCCGAACGCATCAACACCATTCTCGCTCCGCAAAGTTTTATCGATTATGCCAATGAAAAATTTGCCGATGTAAAACCCGGAAGCACCGCACCTAGTCGCGTCATCATCCAATGCGAAGGTCCGGCGACAACCGAACTCATCGATTATTTTTCTTCCAACGGTTACGAAACAAGTGCCGAAGCATTGCGCAACAGCAAACTCAATTCGTTCCTGCGTTTGGTCATGAATGTGCTTGTCGCCATCGGAAGTGTCATTATTCTATTGTCGCTGCTCGGGTTTCTCCAATACTCGCAATTGTTGGTCAGCAAATCCTCCTACGAATTGGAAACACTGATCCGCATCGGTTATGGTTACAGAAAACTCGGCATGAAATACTTGAAATACTATTCAATCATTTACGCCGGTATCTTGTGTTTTTCCATCCTGATTTTATTCCTCTCTAAAATTTATTTTGCATCGTTCATGTCTGCAAAAGGTTTCGATCTCCCTTCCGGATTATCGGTTTCGGTCATTGCCTGGGGATTTTGTTTTACGCTTTTATTTTTGGCGGCAAACGCCTACTCCGTTTTTTCAGGATTGAAAAAATTGGCGAAATGATTTGAAGCGGAACTTTTCATCATTCTACAAACCATCATCCTGCTTTTCCCGAAGGGATCACAGTGTGGCCGGTCGGCGGAGTTCCTTTCAAAAAGACTATTTTCAACATTTTCTCCTTCCACAATCAAAAAAAATCAACACCCAATCGATTACACCGAACCCGAACATAAATCGGCAAGATTTTTGCTGTAATTTCACTGACAAGCACCCCCTTTTTAGTATTTTTGTCCGAAGGCCTCCTTCGGAGATCAGGCAAACTTTTTTCTTATGAATCGCACATTACTTTCAGCACTGATTTTCATTGCCTTTCCTGTAATGGCAATTGCCCAGCACGGAAAAAAAGACAAAAAAGACAAAGACGATCAGCCGCCGCCACCGATTGAAGTGGTGACACCTGTACAGTCTGCAACACCAACCACTCCCTGCGATTTGAAAGTGCACATCAAGGGCCTTACCGGTGGAAAATGTGAACTCGGCAATTATTATGGCGACAAACAATTCATCCAGGACAGTGTAACTGTGGATGCACAGGGGAATATGGAATTCAAGGACTCGACGCTTTGGCCGGGTGGAATTTATTTCATCGTACTCCCGAACAAGAAAAATTTCGACATCGTCCTCACCGACAAGCAGCATTTTTCAATTGAAACGGATACGAC
>CAYMZV010000080.1:0-14306 GCA_964394965.1 uncultured Chryseobacterium sp. | reverse complement strand
TCCCTTCATGGAATCATCCGCCAACGTTCCAATTGCATAACGGAAATATTCTTCCGTACAGGAAGGAGCAAGCGTTTTTTTTTGCGCGCATAAAAAGACAGGAAGGAAAACCGACAATAAAAACAATCGCATCATACAAGATAAAAAATTAGTCCCGCAGGAAAAACCCGCGGGACTAAATGTAATTTTCAATTATGATTTACTTCATGCGAACTATCTTTTTTCGCTCATCAAGAGTGCTGTCTTTTGTTCGCGTGTCATTGAAGGGGGTGTAGAGAATTCAAGTGTCGCTCCATTGTACCAGATAGCGGAACCCGATTGCTTCTTGTTTCCTTCGTTGAACATCATGGCAGACATATGATCTGTGAATGATGGATTGGTAAGTTCAGTTGGAACCGTTGATTGGGAAGCGTCTGTACGTTTGCCGACAACGATGTAAGAAAACGCAACATTGCTTGTTCCATTGTTCAATTCCGCCACAACAAATCCTGTTTCATCAATTGAAACAATATACAATCCGTTGCAATTTCCCATTGGAGAAACAGTCACTGTTGGATTGCCGTTCCCCTTGATAAGGGCTGCATATTCAGGTGTGAAATCAACATGTGCCGTTCCATTGGAAAGGTTTGAAGACCCATCGTCATACACTTTCACTGTTGTAGATGTTACAGCGTACGCAGGTGTTACCGTTCCATTGGTTTTAACAAGGTCGGCATGAAATCCTGTAGTGTAAGTATTTCCGATGTTGTAAGAAGCGAACATGGAACCCTGGGTTGCAAATCCCATGACATCGCCACGAACCCAACCACCCATGAAGTCCCCATAGAAACCGGCACCGATACCTGTCTTGATTCCATTATCCATACGACCACCACCCGAAGCATAAGCTGCATTTCCGTAAACGCCGTAATTCAACAAAGCACTCGATCTGTAACCCAAAGCTCCCCAATTGAGACCATTCACATCCGCACCGAAAGTTCCACCGCAACGGTTGTAGTCATTGTAGTTCCACCCACCAACACCGAATGTGTAAATATCTCCCCAGAAATTGTAACCGCGCGTAGCATCGTTAGACGATATCTGTGCGTAAGATGTTCCGTCATTTTCACTGTCACGCGTACGGTAGCCGAATAATGTTGACTGACCATCTCCGTTTGCAGTCAATTGTTGGCGGTAAACATAATCTTGATATATCACTGATGGGGTAGTCAAACCATTGGAAGTCGATGTTCCGTTATCCTGTATTTGAGAGTTTCCGAGTGTGGTAGCCGAGGTAAATTTTGGGATATACCCTGTTGTTCCAAGAACACCGCCTGGACCGGTTGGGCCAGTTGGGCCTACTGTTCCATTAGACCCGGATGGGCCAACTGGACCTGCCGCTCCGATTGCTCCCGTTGGACCTGCCGGACCTGCTGATCCGATTGCTCCCGTTGGACCTATTGGACCTGCAGCTCCGATTGCTCCTGTTGGACCTGCCGGACCTGCTGATCCGTTTGCTCCTGTTGGACCTGCCGCTCCGTTTGCTCCCGTTGGGCCTGCCGGACCTGCTGATCCATTTGCTCCTGTTGGACCTGCAGGACCTGCTGATCCGATTGCTCCTGTTGGACCAGCGATTCCCTGTGGACCTTGTGCGCCTGTCAAACCAATTGGACCTTGCGGACCAACAGCTCCTGTTGCACCATCAACTCCGGAAGGACCGGCAATTCCCTGTGGACCTTGCGCTCCAGTAACACCATCAACTCCGGAAGGACCGGCAACTCCCTGTGGGCCTTGCGCTCCAGTAACTCCGTCAACTCCGGAAGGACCAGTCAGTCCTTGCGGACCGGTTGCGCCATCAACTCCGGAAGGACCAGCAACTCCTTGAGTACCTTGCGGACCGGTAGCACCAGTTGGACCACCTGTTCCGGAAGTTTCTGCGTAAAGGGCATAAGGAACTGAAATCAATTCACTTGTTCCGGCAGAAACGTAATTGTTTCCACCTGTCGGATCCATTCCGATTTCAAGAAAGTGTGAAGCTGTTCCCCAAGAAATGGCGGAAAAAGTTCCGCTCACCGGTGTACCGCGACCGATTTGAACAGTATAAAGCCCGAATTGATTTGTCGTTACGGCAAATGTTTCCTGATAATCAACCGGACCGGATGCTGAAGTGTTGTGAATGGTCAGTTGCAAGCCAATTGCTTGATTTGTCAATGGATTGCCGGTGAGATCCCGCGCAATTCCTTGATAATTTATCGCTTGAGGGGCTTGTCCAAACAGGCTGGAGACCGAACAAACGAATACAATGAGCAGTAAACGTGTGATTTTCATTTTGAGAGGATTAGTGGGAGAAGGATTGATTGAAATAGTTGAAGGGATTTATTGGGCAAGTGTAATGCGCGAAACGAAAAAATCGGAATTGCCGTCGGTTGTTTCAATTGTATACCTGACAGTATAAAGTCCATTCGCAAAAGCGGAAAGATTCAGTTGGTCACGCTGTGCACCTGAAAGTTTTTCCTCGGATTTTTTGTAAACGACTTGTCCCAACGCGTCGAAAATATCAATGTTGACATGGCCGGATACGGTAAGATTGTATTCAAAGGAAATCGATCCGCCGGAGGGATTCGGATAGGCTGAGAATCCCTGAAAATGCTCGGAAGCAACTACAGCGGTTGAAACATCAGCCGGCTGTTGAAATCCTTGCGTGAGCATAAATCCACTAGGAGAAAATGTTTCCACCATCGCCATTTCACCAATGGTAAATGAATTGGTAAATGTTCCGGCTACAAAATAATTTCCACCCGATGCAACAACGTTCGGGGAATTGACTTGTGCGTGGGAATGAAAGGCAAGGAAAATTCCAAAGGAAAACAGGAGGGGGGTTTTCATGCGGGAGATTTAAATTTCGCTAAAGATATACGAATAATAATACCTGCAACTATTAAATCCTGATTAAGATTGTAATTTTTTTCAAAAAGTCATTCATCCCGAGATTAGGGGATTTTTCGGAAAGGCTTATTGTTTTTTTATATTTTATTTTGTTTCAACACAGCGGAATACTGCCGGAAAAGAAAACCTAAATTTGTTCCATGAAAAAAATATTTCTCCTTTTGATTTTGGCTTTTACGGCAAGATTCATTCATGCGCAGGACGCCGCAACGACACATGCGGAATTCAAGTTTGAAGGGAAAACATATACCGCAAACTACGACAACACGAAACATTTGCTCACCGTGAGTTTGTCCGTTTCCATTGAGATTTACGATGAAACGGGAACCTGCGTAAAAAGGGCGGAAGGAACAAAAATAGATTTCAAGCCATTGCTGAAAGCCGGAGAGCAAAAAACTTTTACGGTCAAGTTTTACAAGAATTCAAAGAAGAAGAAATCCAGTTCCAAGAAAAACGCTTCGATCAAGGAGAAAGGTGAAATAGGGACAATGGTGATTGAAGACCAGAAATGATATTGAAAATTTTTTACGCATAAAAAAACAGGCTCCGATTGATGGAGCCTGTTTCAATTCAATCCATTCGGAAATTTATTTCTGTACGGAAATTTTCTCGACACGCTGCCTGCCGTTTGCAGTAACCTGCATCAGGTACATTCCTGTAGAGGCTGTCTGCAAATCGATTTGCGACGAGTAACCTGCACTGACATTATTCTCGATTGAAGAATAAACAACGCGTCCCTGCAAATCACTGATCACGATTTTCAAATCGGCTGCATTTTCATTTACCGTGAAAGTGAAAACGCCATTGTTCGGATTCGGATAAATATGGATTCCATCAAGCGATGTCAATTCCTCCACACCGGTACACGCATTGACAGTGATCACAAATGAAGCCGTATTGGAACAGCCATTCACATCCGTGAAACTGTATGTAACCGTTTGCGCTCCCACTCCTGCCGACGTTGGTGAAAAGGAAGATCCTGTTACACCCGCACCCGACCATGTTCCACCCACTGGCGTTCCTGTCAATGTTACCGCAGCATCATTCACACAAACTGTAGTTGATGCGGCCGTTCCAGTTACAGTTGGAAGCGGATTGACGGTGACCGTTGTACTTGCGGTGTTCGTACAGCCATTGCCATCCATTCCCGTTACCATATATGTTATTGTCGAAGCCGGAACAAATGAAACGCCATCCATGACGCTGTTGTCCCAAGTGTAAGAAGTTGCGCCACCGCCGGTAAGTGTTACACTGTTGCCTGCACAAACTGCAGATGAAGTTGAATTCGCTGTGACAGTCGGCAATGGATTTACCGTTACGGTTGTTGTCGCCGTATTGGAACATCCATTCGCATCGGTTCCCGTTACCATGTATGTTATTGTCGAAGCCGGAACAAATGAAACGCCATCCATGACGCTGTTGTCCCAAGTGTAAGAAGTTGCGCCACCGCCGGTAAGTGTTACACTGTTGCCTGCACAAACTGCAGATGAAGTTGAATTCGCTGTGACAGTCGGCAATGGATTTACCGTTACGGTTGTTGTCGCCGTATTGGAACATCCATTCGCATCGGTTCCCGTTACCATGTATGTTATTGTCGAAGCGGGAACGAAGGAAACTCCATCTGTGACACTGTTGTCCCAAGTATAAGAAGTTGCACCGCCGCCGGTAAGTGTTACACTGTTGCCTGCACAAACTGCAGATGCAGTTGAACTCGCTGTGACGGTCGGTAATGGATTGATTGTAGCATTGATGGTCATGATGCTATCAGCACATCCACCAATGGCGGGAATGGTGTCCATATAAGTTCCACTCGTTGTATAAGTTGCTGTGCCGCTCGGTACGGTATAACTTGTGCAAGCAGACACATTGAATGAACTGTAACTTGCGGGAGGCGATGCCAATTGTGCAACTTCTGCAGCGGAAAGTGCGCGGTTGTACATGCGGAATTCATCCAGCAATCCACCCGCCGGCGCACCAACATTGGAAGCGTAACCGATAACCTTAAACGGTCCCGCACCCGAAATGCTAAGAGCTCCCTGTGCAACAGTACTCACAAGTACGCCATCGAGATAAGCCTTGACATTGTTGAGTGACATGTCATAAACAAAAGTGGTCACATGAGGAGCAACAGTTGCTCCACCGTTTACATAAATATCGGTCATTCCGCCACCACGTAAAATCCAATTGTTGGGACCTGCAACCCCATTGGTAAAACAACGGAAAGAATTTGCAGAAGCATCTCCGAAAATGTAAAACAAGGTGGCACTCGAGGTAATGTTGCTTGTCCACATGGAAATTGTCCACGATGATCCTGTGAGATTTGTTGCGTAACCCGTGTTGACATAATCCGTTGAGGAGGAATTTCCCGAACCGATTACCGCTCCTTTGCATTGTCCGGTTGGACCTTGCGTGAGACCGCCCATGAGTGTAGCTGTGGTGGTGCCTGCCGGCGGAGAACTTGCGAGATTGGGAACCGAAGTTCCTGTTCCGTCAAATTTGTAATAAAGCAATTCAGGTGCAGCCTGACCGAACAGGAAACAGCTGCTGATGAATAAAATGAAAAGCGATGTAACGATTTTTTTCATGTGTTTTGGGAATTGTTGGTTTTTCGCAGAGCGCAAAAATAGCCATTATTTCCCCGTACAAATGAAACCGGAAATTGAAAAAAAGGATTAGAAAATCCTTATTGATTCCTGAACTTCCCGTTCGCATCCATCAAAACCAAAAACGCCTTGTTGCTTCTTCCGGATAAAATTATTTTGTCGGGAGCAATGTCATCGGGCATGTATACGCGTCCTGCGCAAGCGATCCTTCCATCCGACAATTGAATGGCCGTGATGAAATCCGAAGCGGTTGGCCACGCTGTCATTGCGAGACTCGGCAAATCCGCATCCGGTCCGTCAAACATTCCCATTTCATCCTCATTGATTTTTTTCAAATCGGGATTGTAAATCTTGTAACACGCTTTGGAAATGATATACACTCCGGTTTTCTGGTAATGCGATCCGTATAAAAAAAGATTTCCATTGTTCAAGGCGAGGATTCCATTCGCCCGTATATCCTGGATTTCATTTGTACCTAATGTATTGCCGCTTGAATCGAGTGAAATCATTTTTGTGCTGCCGGTTGCATCCACTTCGGAACCGATGCTGCAGGCATAAACCAGATTCTTGTTTTTCGTTTCGGCGATTCCCTGTGCATAAAAGGTTTCATACGCCTGGATGTTCTTTTTCCAGACCAATTCACCCGTCGGGGAAAGTTTGTACACCAGCGAAGTGTAACTCGCCAAGTCGGCACTGTACGATTTCCCGAGCAGGATGATGGAGTTGTCTTTCAACACAACTATTTTCGACGCCTCCTCATTGTCATCGCTCATCAGCGTCTTGTACCAAACCTGCCGGTCATTCTGCACATTGTATTCATAAATGGAAATGTGGAATTTCCCCGTACTGCTGCTCTTCACGGTTTTTGCAAGGATGGCGTTTGAGTCATTCATTTGAAAAACATCTCCCGTCAATGTTGTTGTCATGGTCATCATCGCATCCGCACTTTGCAATTCGCCTTGTGTATTTATTGTGTTCAGGGAAATGGTGAGATCATTGTTCGATTTTTCCGTTCCCCAAATCCTGATCTTGTCTGCGCCGCAAATCGTAAAATTGTTCAGCTCATAAAAATCATTCGTCGTCTGCACCGTCTTTTGCGATTTCAGGTTTCCGTTTTTGTCGCACACGGCAAAATAGGGATGGATATTGTTGTAATCACTGTCCGTCGCTTTTCCCAACAGGAAAAGATTGCCGTCGGAATTTTCCTTGATGGAAATGATCCGGTTGTTCACAGAGGAATTTGTACTGTCGCCGAACCAGAAAACATTTGTCTGCGAAAACGAAATGCCGGTTGATGCAAACAGCAACAGGATGGGAAGGGAGATTTTTCTTGTCATGGTACCTGTATAATACCAAGCGTTGCGGAAAGTTACATGACAAAAAAAATTAATGATGGATGATGTGCAGATTAATGATTTTGTATTGGAGTTTTTGTGACAATTCTTTTTTTTGCGTGAGGGATTGCAGTGGAAAGCCCGCAGATTGCAATCATTTTTCCGGAAATGAATTTTTCGAGGACTTGAAACGGAAAGCCCGACCGACGAAGGAGGGCACGCCCAACCCCCATCATCAATCTGCACATCATCAATCATCAATTCATTTCCCCAACAGCGCATCCCACCCCTGCGCGGTAATCGGATGTTCCGTGTTTGATCGCGTCACCAAATTCACACCCGCTTCCTTTGCGGTAATGTGTCCGATGAAAGTTACGTCCGGACTGTTTTTCAGTTTTTCGTAATCGTTCATGTCAATCGTGAAAAGCAATTCGTAATCTTCTCCTCCATTCATCGCACACATTGTTGGATCAAGACTGAACTCGCGTGCGCGCTCGAACGTCATCGGATCCATCGGGATTTTTTCTTCGTAAATCTGCGCACCCACATTCGACTGCGTGCAGAGATGCAATATTTCAGAAGCCAATCCATCTGAAACGTCGATCATCGAAGTCGGTTTTATGCCGAGGTCATTCAGCATTTGAATCACATCGATCCGCGCTTCGGGTTTCAGTTGGCGTTCCAGGATATAATCGTTCCCTTCGAGATCCGGTTGAATGTTGGGATCTGATTTGAAAACTTCCTTCTCGCGCTCGAGCATGAGCAATCCCATGTATGCACCACCGAGATCGCCCGTCACGCACAGGAGATTTTTTTCCTTCGCACCATCGCGATACACCAATTTTTCCTTTTCCGCTTCACCGATAATCGTACATGAAATGACCAATCCGCTTTTGGAAGAAGTCGTGTCGCCTCCAACCAAATCAACACCGTAACGTTCACACGCGATCAGGATTCCGGAATACAATTCTTCCACTGCATCGAGCGGGAATTTGCTGGAAATGGCAATGGAAACGAGCAACTGTTTCGGTTGCGCATTCATGGCAAGAATGTCGGAAAAATTTACGGTGGCGGCTTTGTAGCCGAGATGTTTCAACGGCACATATCCCAAATCGAAATGGATGCCTTCCACCAGCATGTCGGTGGAAACAACGCACATTTTTTTTCCGCCATAATCGATCACGGCACCATCATCACCCACACCTTTCAGCGAAGAGGGATTTTTCAATTCAATGTGTTTGGTGAGATGCCTGATGAGTCCGAATTCGCCGAGTTGGGAAAGTTCGGTTTTGGATTGATTGTCTAACATGCGGCAAATGTAGTTCGGAGACGGGAGATTGGAGTTCGGCGATCATAAAAAATAGTTTCAGAATGGAGGAAGCAATCGATGCTTTTTTGTTCCGCTCCATCTCACCGTAATTTCCGTCGAATTCATTTGGTACACTACCTAAAATCAGGTATTTTTGTAACGGTTTAGATTTAGTCTAAATAAAGATCAAAATATAAAATACTGAAAACCAATGATTACCGTAACTGAAAATGCAAAAGAACGGGCGATCAACCTCATTAAAGAGGAGAATCGTCCGGCGGATACTTTTATTCGTGTGGGCGTGGATAGTGGTGGTTGTTCGGGACTTTCCTACAAACTAGAATTCGATAATGTGATGCAACCGAATGACCAGGTTTTTGAAGACAAGGGAATCAAGATTGTTGTGGACAGGAAAAGTTTCCTTTATCTGGTCGGAACGGAATTGGATTATTCGAGCGGATTGAATGGAAAGGGTTTTGTGTTCATCAATCCGAATGCATCACGCACCTGCGGATGCGGGGAAAGTTTTTCGGTTTGAAAAAATGGCTAAAATCATTTTACATACTGAAAACGAGACACAAGAATCAATTGCAGAACGCAGGTTGATGGAAAACCTTTCGCTTTCACCACAGGAAAGAATGAAGAAGGCTTTTCAATTGATGGCACTTGCCGCTCTTTTCAAAAAAGGACCAATAAAAAAACCGCAAGGATTGGGCATTGTCTTAAAAAGAAAAACGTCGTGAATATTTTCGAAGATGAGATTGTTGACTTTATGAAATTGCCCAATAAAAACGAAGTGAAATATATTCTTGTCGGCGGACTTGCAGTAAATTATTATGGCTATTCAAGATCGACAGGCTATGTTGATTTGTGGTTGGAAGATTCTGAAACCAATCGGAAAAACCTGGTGAATTCGTTGAAAGAATCGGGGATTGAAGGCGCTGAAATTTATTTAAGCCATCCTCTCGTTGCCGGCTATTCGGAAATATTATTGGGTAATGGGATTTACCTTGACCTGATGTCGAATCTGGTTGTATTGAAACAAAATCAGTTCGGTGAATGTTATGGTTTGTCTGAAAATTCCTATTGGCCGAAAAAACAGAAGTGAATGTCATTCATATCAATAAGCTCATTGAGGAAAAATCAAACTCGGGAAGAGCAAAGGATATCGATGATGCCGAACAACTGAAATTGATTGCAAATGCAAAACGGAAATAATTTTTAAAGTAGATGTCTGAGAAAAACGAAATACTGGAAGAGTTCACGCAGGGCGAATACAAATACGGATTCACTTCTGACATCGATACCGAGTTTGCACCGAAAGGCCTGAACGAGGAAATCGTGCGATTCATTTCCAAGAAAAAAAATGAACCCGAATGGATGCTTGAATTCCGATTGAAGGCATTCCGCCATTGGTTGAAAATGGAAGAGCCGAACCATTGGGCGCACGTCAATTTCCCTCCCATCGATTTCCAGGATTCGAGTTATTATGCCGCTCCGAAAAAAATGAAAACGGTCGGCAGTCTGGATGAAGTGGATCAGGAATTGCTGAAGACATTTGAAAAATTGGGAATTTCCCTCGAGGAACAGAAACGTTTGGTGGGAATGGAATCGAAAATTGCCGTTGATGCGGTAATCGATTCTGTTTCCGTAAAAACAACTTTCAAGGAAGTGCTCGCCGAAAAGGGAATCATTTTCTGCTCGTTTTCCGAAGCGGTGCAGGAACATCCAGAGCTGATTAAAAAATATATGGGATCGGTTGTTCCCTACACCGATAATTTTTATGCGACGTTGAACTCCGCCGTTTTCAGCGACGGGTCTTTCTGTTACATTCCAAAAGGCGTTCGCTGCCCAATGGAATTGTCGACTTATTTCCGGATCAATTCTTCCGGCACCGGACAATTCGAACGGACGTTGATTGTTGCAGACGAAGGCGCCTACGTTTCTTATCTCGAAGGTTGCACCGCCCCGATGCGTGATGAAAATCAATTGCACGCCGCCATTGTGGAAATCGTTGCACACAAGGATGCCGAAGTGAAATATTCCACGGTGCAGAATTGGTATCCGGGAAACAAGGAAGGCGTGGGCGGCATTTATAATTTTGTGACGAAACGCGGAATCTGTCTCGGTGACAATTCAAAAATTTCCTGGACACAGGTTGAAACCGGTTCTGCAATCACCTGGAAATATCCGAGTGTCATTTTGAAAGGGAATCATTCCGTCGGAGAATTTTATTCCGTTGCCGTAACAAACAATATGCAGCAAGCCGATACGGGAACAAAAATGTTGCACATCGGAAAAAACACACGCAGCACAATTATTTCGAAAGGGATTTCAGCCGGCAAAAGCCAGAACAGTTATCGCGGATTGGTTCGCATCGGAAAGGGTGCAACGAATGCACGGAATTTTTCGCAATGCGATTCGCTGTTGATGGGAGATAAATGCGGCGCACATACTTTTCCGTATATCGAGATTCATGACAAGAGCGGAGTTGTTGAACATGAAGCCACAACTTCCAAAATCGGTGAAGACCAGATTTTCTATTGCAAGCAACGCGGCATCGACACGGAAAAAGCGATCGGATTGATTGTCAATGGCTATTGCCGCGAAGTGTTGAATCAATTGCCAATGGAATTTGCGGTGGAGGCACAGAAATTATTGTCGGTTTCACTGGAAGGTTCTGTCGGATAAAATAAACCTTCGTGCCTTCGTGCCTTTGTGGCAAAAAACCACGGAGACATGGAGGTGCCGAGAAAACAAAATTGAAGAGCAACTTTCAAACTTTACAACATTTCAACTGAATATGATCACAATTAAAAACCTACACGCATCCGTCGAGGGAAAAGAAATCCTCCGCGGTGTGAATCTGGAAGTGAAAGACGGCGAAGTGCATGCCATCATGGGGCCGAACGGTTCCGGAAAAAGCACGCTTGCTTCCGTGCTTGCCGGAAAAGAGGAATATGAAGTGACCGGCGGCGAAGTCATTTTCAATGGGAAAAACCTGTTGGACCTTTCTCCCGAAGACCGCGCGCGCGAAGGTGTGTTTCTTGCATTTCAATATCCGGTGGAAATTCCCGGTGTGAGCAACATCAATTTCTTGAAAACCGCCATCAACGAAATCCGTGCCTACAAAAATCTTCCTCCCATTGAACCGAAAGATTTTTTGGCATTGGTAAAGGAAAAACAGAAACTCGTTGAGCTTGATGGAAAATTGACGGGACGTTCGGTGAATGAGGGATTTTCCGGTGGAGAAAAAAAGAGAAATGAGATTTTCCAGATGGCGATGCTGGAACCTTCATTGGGAATTCTCGATGAAACGGATTCCGGTCTCGACATCGATGCGCTGCGCATTGTGGCGAATGGCGTGAATAAGTTGCGCGACAAAAAACGTTCATTCATTGTTGTTACACACTATCAGCGTCTGCTCGATTATATCGTTCCCGATTTTGTCCATGTTTTGTACAACGGGAAAATTGTAAAATCAGGAACAAAGGAATTGGCATTGGAGCTGGAGGAAAAAGGTTATGATTGGTTGAAGTCCGAATCTGTTGAAGCATAAATCATGAACGCAACAGAAACAATCACATTCAAGGATCTCCTGCTCGCACATTTCGAGCAACAGCATCCTTCGTTGCCGGGTGATGCGCAACTCCGCAGGAATGCCGCAAATTATTTTGAAAAAAACGGTTTTCCCACACGCAAATGGGAAGATTACAAATATGTAAATCCGGAATCCATCCTGCGGAAAGGTTTGGGTTTCCGCAATGAAATGATGCGTGGCGTGACCGTCAATGACGTGAAGGAATTTACTCTGGTAAAGGATGCCATCGTTCTGGTCATTGTCAATGGCGTTTATCTTCCATCGCTTTCCCCCGCAAACAACATTCCGCTTGGAATTGCGGTTTCGGATATTTCCGATGCGATTTCATCCGATGGGGTTGCGTTAAAACACTACTCCAAATATGCCAAGTTCGATTCCGATCCTTTCATCGCATTGAACACGGCACTTTCGAACGGAGGTGTTTTCATTCACATCGGAAAAAACGTTGCGGAAAAAACCCCCATCCAGATCATTCACATTTCCGACAATGAAGTCGCATCGTTCTTCCAGCCAAGAAACCTGGTTGTCGTTGAAAACGGTGCCGAAGCGGTGCTGATTGAATCCTACGAAACAATCGGTCCGGTGAAAACATTTACGAATGCAGTGACAGAAGTTTTTGTCGCGCCGAATGCAAAACTGGATCATTACAGGATTCAATCGGAAGGCGAAGCGGGCCAGCAGATGAATACGCTGTGCGCTGCGGTTTCCGGAAATTCACTTTACAATACCTACACATTCACACTCGGCGGGAATTTTGTACGCAACAACCTGAACATTCTCTTCACGGAGAAAAACGGAGAGGCGCATCTGTACGGATTGTATCCGATCACGGATTCACAGGTTGTGGACAATCACACTGTCGTTGACCATGCCGTTCCGAACTGCATGAGCAATGAATTGTACAAAGGTGTGGTAAATGGAAAAGCGAGTGCAACCTTCAACGGAAAAATTTTCGTCCGTCCCGACGCGCAGAAAACAAATGCGTATCAGACAAACAGGAATATCCTGCTCAGCGACGATGCAACCGTAAACACAAAACCGCAATTGGAAATTTATGCCGACGATGTGAAATGTTCGCACGGAACATCAACGGGAAAAGTGAATGAGGATGCGCTGTTCTATTTGCAGGCGCGCGGAATCGGTCGCGAGAGTGCACGTGCATTGCTCATCCGTGCATTCGCGGAAGAGGTGGTGGATCAAGTGAAGATTGAAGAGTTGCGCGATTACATTGACAAACGGATTGATGAAATTTTGAAATGAGTACACTGACCGACAAGGAGAATCTCAAAATGAATTACGATGCTCATCGTTTGCGCAAGGATTTTCCCATTCTTTTCCGCACGGTCAATGACAAGCGTTTGGTTTATTTCGACAACGGTGCGACTACCCAAAAACCGAATGCGGTAATCGATTCCATCACGGAATATTATTCTCGATACAACGCAAACATTCACCGCGGCGTTCATCATTTGAGTCAGGAAGCTTCGGCTGCCTATGAAAATGCGCGCGCAACAGTGCAAAAACATATCGGTGCGAATTCTCCCAACGAAATCATTTTCACGCGCGGCACAACGGAAAGCATCAATCTCGTTGCACATTCCTTTTTGCGCCAACGACTGACTCCGGGTGATGAAGTTCTCATTACCGAAATGGAACACCATTCCAACATTCTCCCTTGGCAACTATTGTGTGAAGAGCGTGGTGCAATTTTGCGTGTTGTTCCCGTCAACGAAAATGGTGAATTGGAAATCGCTTCGTTGCAAAAAATGTTTTCGCCGAAAATAAAATTTTTCGCTTTCACGCATGTCTCGAATACACTCGGCACAATCAATCCTGCGAAAGAGATGATTGAACTCGCGCACGCTGCAAACATTCCCGTGCTCGTGGATGGCGCACAGGCGATTCCGCACATGCAGGTGGACATGAAAGATTTGGATTGTGATTTTTATTGTTTCTCCGCACACAAGGTGTATGGACCAACAGGAATCGGAATGCTGTATGCGAAAGAGGGAATTGTGGATGATATGCTTCCGTATCAAGTGGGCGGTGGCACAATCAAGACTGTTTCATTTTCGAAAACGGTTTATGTGGATGGTCCGTTGCGGTTTGAAGCGGGCACTCCGAATATAGAAGGTGCAATCGGTTTGGCGAAAGCGTTGGATTATGTGAATGCAATCGGAATGAAAAATATTTCCGCGCACGAACATGGGTTGCTCGTATATGCTACTGAAAAACTGAATGCAATTTCCGGGATGCGGATGATCGGAACTGCGAAAAATAAGGCGGGTGTCATTTCATTTGTCGTTGGAAAACTTCATCCGTTTGACATTGGAACAATTTTGGATCAACAGGGAATTGCAGTTCGAACAGGACATCATTGCACACAACCGTTGATGGAAAAATTTGAAATTCCCGGAACGGTTCGTGTTTCATTCGGGTTGTACAATACAAAAGAGGAGATCGATTTATTTATTATTTCTTTGGAAAAAGCAGTGAAAATGTTGTCATGAAAAAAACAAACAACATATTATTTA
>CAYMZV010000079.1:0-14655 GCA_964394965.1 uncultured Chryseobacterium sp. | reverse complement strand
ATTGCAACGAGTCAATCAGCAATTGGGGATGTTCGACGCGCACACCCATCGCAAAAGGTTTTGCCTCGACAAGAATATTTTTTCGGTGCAGCAATTCAAAAATATCGCGCGCGGAATGTCCGGTTGCCAATAAGATATTTTCGGCAACAAAATTTTTCACCGCACCATTTTCTTCGGCGACGACGGATTTTATCTTATCACCGGAAACCTCGAAATCGGTAACGCGTGTGTCAAAATGAACTTCTCCTCCCGAAGCGAGAATGTTCTCCCGCATCCTGATGATGATCTGTGGCAATTTATTTGTGCCAATGTGCGGATGTGCGTCCGCGAGAATGGTTTCATCGGCTCCGTGTGCGACAAACAGTTCGAGTATGCGTTGTACGTCACCGCGCTTGCTTGAACGCGTGTACAATTTTCCATCGGAATAAGTCCCTGCTCCACCTTCACCGAAACAATAATTCGAATCGGGGTTTACAAAATGTTCTTTGTTCAGGATTGCCAAATCACGTCTGCGGCGTTGTACATCTTTTCCGCGCTCGAGAATGATCGGTTTCATTCCCAACTCGATCAGACGCAACGCTGCAAACATTCCCGCAGGTCCTGCTCCAATGATAATGACCGGTTTTGCCGTATGCACATCGCGCGGAATCCATTCATGTTTTGATTCCGGCATCGGTTCATCCACAAACACTTCAACACGCAAATTCACTTTTATGTTCCGTCCACGTGCATCAATGGAACGTTTCAGGATTCTGTAACCGGAAAGCTGTTCTTCATAAATGCCGATCTCTTCGCACAGGCACAAACGTAAAGCGGGCGTGTCAAATGCCTGTTCGGGTGTGAGTGCGAGATTGAGAGAGTGAATCATATTCCAGATGAAGTTTTCAAAAACAAAAAACAGATTCCAAATTTCATTTTTTGGGAATCTGTCATTTGGAATTTGGATTTTTTCCTGCTAACCCTCGAAGGTGAACGAAATGAGAAAGACTTTTGAATTCAGCCGATCGAGCGATTGTGCGTAAATGGTTTGGTCCTTGATCAGGAGATTTTTTATTCCCATTGAGAATTTCAATTCCAATCCGAATTTAAAATAGGGAAGGAAAAAATCCGTTCCCGCACCGACTTCATAACCAAAATCATTTTTCCCGAGTTTGACAACCTGCTGTGCGGAAGTGACGGTTCCATTGTTGACGTCTTTTTGCGAAGCGAGATCGAGTGTATATTTTCCACCACCCACCATGTATGCGGCAAAATTCCCGAGACGTTTTGAACGCACCTTGAAATCGAGTGGAAAATCAATGAAGGTGGATTCGATTTTTTTTACGATGTCGAAAGTATCATGCACACTTGCGAAATGATATTCAAGATCACGTTCACCGAAAGAGATGTCGGGCAAAAAACGGAGAGTGACATATTCCTGCAAACGCAACTCGGAAACAATTCCCAAATTGAAACCGGTTTGCGGCGAAGAAAGAATCGACTTGAGTGAATCGCCTGCAGCTGCCTGGAAATCGTGCACGGGTGTAATGAGGAAATTGGTGCGGTTGACTCCAAGGTAAAAACCAAAGTTCACCTTGTTTTCATAATAGGTCTGTAGATTTCCCCTTGTGCCGGGTTGCTGTTGTGCCGAAGCCGCGATTGAAAAAAATGAAAGAAGAATCAGGAATGAGAATCTGAATTTCATCATGGTTTTTTTATAACGTGACAAAGATAAGTTTATTGCTGCATCGCAGTTTCCCTCGAGCGATTTTCTAAATCGGTTTCTGCCCTTTATATATAGAGGCGATTCCAAAGGTCAAAGGTTGCCAGTCGGCGGAAGAAAAGCCCGTTTTTTTCATGATCTCGATGAATTTTTCGCCATCGGGAAATGCATTGACGGATTCGGGAAGGTATTTGTAGGCGCGGTTGTCTTTTGAAAACATTTTTCCGATGAAGGGAGTCACCCGGTTGAAATAAAAATTGTACAACTGTTTTATCGGGAATTTCCGTGGACGGGAAAATTCAAGTACCACCAAAGTTCCTCCGGGTTTCAATACGCGGAACATTCCCGCCATTCCCTTTTCCAGGTTTTCAAAATTGCGTACACCGAATCCAACCGTGATGGCATCGAAAGAATTATCAGCGAAAGGAAGATTTTCAGAGTCGCCGCTTTTCAATTCTATTTTATGGTCGAGATTTTTCGCTTTCAATTTTTCCCTTCCGATTTTCATCATCCCTTCCGAAATATCCACGCCGATTATTTTTTCCGCATTCAATCTTTTATTCGCCTCGATGGCAAAATCGCCTGTGCCGGTTGCCACATCGAGAATGGTTTTCGGTTGTGAGGGGATCAGGATTTTTACGGCTTTTTTTCTCCATCCCTTGTGAATTCCCATTGAAAGGAGTTGATTCAGGAAATCATATTTCGGCGCAATGTTGTCGAACATCTCGGCAACCTGCTCTTTTTTTCCAGTGGAAGAATCGTATGGAGTTACTTGGGAAGACATTGATGCAAAGGTAAGGGGAATAGTGATTGATAATCGGTGATCGGTGTTGTGGTTAGTGGCTCAGTTTCAATTTGCAGGTTTATACTTACTATCGTGAATCCCTTTTAAAATCCGCACAATCCGCGGCTATATATAAGTGCCGCAAGCCGACCTGACGCAGGAAGGGCACGCCCAACTTATTATCTTTGTTCAACAACCTTCGTTTCCGTGAGTGAAATTTCCACTGCCAAAACCGATATTTCAAAAGTGAAAAGATTTCTGCAATCGAAATTGGCGGAAGTTTTGGATAAGAGCATTCAGGAGGAGTTGGAAAGTGTGTTGAGTGGATTGCGTGAAAATGATTCGTTGACTTATTTATACACTGCATTCAGCAAAGCGGTCCGTTTGTTCGGAAAATCGGGATTGAAATACTCCATTGAAGAAAGGAGAGGGACGGAAGCGTTTTGCAGTGGATGGACACCGCCGAATTCAATTGACAAGGCCGTTCGCATTCTGATTCTGCTTGAAATCCCGATGGAAAATGAAAATGAATTCGTGAAAGCGATTGAAAATCTTTTTGCTACGGCTGATGTCGGTGAACAGGTTGTCATTTATTCTTCGCTGGCATTATTTCCCTTTCCCGAAAAATTGATTCCAAGATGCATGGAAGGAATCCGTTCCAACATGGGAGAGGTTTTTGAAGCGATCGCCAATGACAATCCTTTTCCGGCGAATTTCCTTTCTGAAGATGCGTTCAATCAAATGACATTGAAATGCCTGTTCGTTGGAAAGCCATTGTATAAAATCGAAAATCTCCACCGCCGCCTGAATAAGAATCTTGCACGTATGGCGAGTGATTATGCACACGAACGCTGGGCTGCGGGAAGGGAATTGAATCCGGAGTTGTGGCAACTCGTTTGTAATTTCATGCAATCGGATGACATGCAAGATATGCACCGACTTTCGCACAGTGAAAATGAATTGGAGAGAAAAGCTGCGGCGATCTGTTGTTCACAATGCAAAATCACGCAAGCCGAAGATATTTATGCGATGAGTGCCTACCGGATGAAAGTGGAAAACGGCGAATTGAATTGGAAGAATTTGGGCCATGATGTTTGGAAAAAATAATATGCGGATGTGCAAATTGATAATTCAAAGTCCTGAACCCAAAACTCAAAATTCGAAATGAATTATATCGATCCACACATTCACATGGTTTCCCGCACGACGGATGATTATGAAGTGATGCGCAAGGCGGGAATTGTTGCCATCATCGAACCTTCCTTTTGGCAGGGACAATTGCGCACCTCACCCGGAACTTTTCTGGATTATTTCAATATGCTGATCGGCTTCGAACGTTTCCGCGCGAGCCAATTCGGCATCAAGCATTATTGCACCATCGGTCTGAATTCGAAAGAGGCGAACAACGAAGCGCTTGCGGAACAGGTGATGGAACTGTTGCCGCGATTCATTTACAAGGAAGGTGTGGTGGGCATCGGGGAAATCGGGTATGATGACCAGACCGATCTGGAAGACAAATATTACCGCCTGCAATTGGAATTGGCGAAAGAGGCGAAACTTCCCGTGCAGATTCATACACCGCATCGCGACAAGAAAAAAGGAACGTCGCGCAGTATGGATGTTGCGTTGGAACACAACTTGAAACCGCAGATGGTGATTGTGGATCACAACAACGAGGAGACGGTGAAGGAAGTGTTGGACCGCGGTTTCTGGGCGGGATTCACCATTTATCCGCACACCAAAATGGGAAATGAGCGGATGGTGGAAATCGTCAGGCAATACGGAACGGAAAATATTTTCATCAATTCCGCTGCCGATTGGGGCGTGAGTGATCCGCTTGCCGTTCCGAAAACCGCAGCGTTGATGTTGGAACGTGGAATTTCTGAAGAGGATGTGAAAAAAGTCTGTTACTCGAATGCGCTTGAAGCGTTCGGACAGAGCGGACAATTCAACGAGAGTGATTGGTTGAATGCAGATCCGATTGACCAGAATTTGAAATACCACGGCAATTCGATTTTGCGCGGTGGGCAAACCCCTTTTGTCGAGGGAAAAGATTCAAAAATAATTTCGTGAAAAAAATTGTTGCCTATTTGCGTTTGACCCGTCCTGCCAATATTGTCACGGCTGTTGCTGATATTTTGGCGGGATATTCATTGTGCCTGTGGAAAGATTATGACACGGTTCCGAATCATTTTTCGAATGTACTGTTCCTGATTTTGGCGACGATCGGTTTGTATGGTGGCGGTGTGGTGATGAATGACGTTGCGGATTTTGAATTGGATAAAATCGAACGGCCCGAGCGGCCGATTCCAAGCGGACTCGCAAGCAGAAGGGGAGCGGCAATCCTTGGGATTTTACTTTTGTTTTTTGGAATCTGTTTCGCCTCGATGGTTTCAATTCTCAGTGGGGAAATCGCTTTTTGTGTGGCGGCACTGGCATTGGTTTATCAACTTTTCGGAAAGCACCATAAATTTTTCGGTCCACTGAATATGGGATTGTGCCGCGGTGGGAATTTATTGTTGGGAATGACAGCAACACCGTGGATTTATTTCAACTGCTATCCCATTGCAATCATTCCCGTCATTTACATTGCAGCCATTACCATGATCAGTCGGGGAGAAGTGGTCGGTGGAAACAAAAAGGCGATTGTACTTGCCGGATTCATGTATCTGTTGGTGATCGGATTGCTGATATTCATTCCGCTTTTCATCCTGAAAACAAGAAACGTTTTTTTTGTGGAGGGATTTGTCTTCCTGTTTTTGCTTCTCATTTATCAACCGCTTTTCGCCGCTTACCCGAATCCGAATGCGACAAACATCCGCAAGGCAGTGAAGGCCGGTGTGCTTTCATTGATCGTCATGGATGCATCAATAGCGACTTCTTTTCAAGGTTGGCAATACGGTTTGATCATTCTCGCCTTGTTACCGATTTCAATTCTCCTCGCAAAAATTTTTGCCGTCACCTGAAATCCTTCGTGCTTTTGTGCTTTAGTGGCATTTCTATTGCGTAATTTCGGAATCCAATCCAGCGCAAGTGATTCGCCAGAATTTCAAAATTGATTTTTCCTATCCCGTCTATTTTGTCGATTCGTTTTTCAACGGAGAAAAAAATAAACAGGAAAATATTTTCGATCAGAGTGGAATCCTTCCCGGCAGTAAATTCTTTTTTGTAATTGACAGCAATGTTGTCGCTGCCAATGATGAGTTGGTGAATGGGATTGAAAGATATCTTGAAACCTCCAATTACAAATTGATCGGCACTCCACTGATCATTCCGGGTGGTGAAATTTCCAAGAACAATTTCGATTCCGTGAATGAAATCCTTAAAGCAGTTGACAGGAATAAAATCGATCGTCATTCTTATCTGGTGGGAATCGGTGGCGGCGCTGTTTTGGATACGGTCGGATTTGCGGCCGCCATTGCACACCGCGGCATTCGGCATTTGCGTTTTCCCACAACTGTCCTTTCGCAAAATGATTCCGGTGTCGGGGTGAAAAACGGGATCAATTATTTCGGCAAGAAGAATTTCATTGGAACATTCACTCCGCCGTTTGCCGTTATCAATGATTTCAGTTTCCTGAAAACATTGTCGGATCGCGATTTCCGCTGTGGAATTGCAGAAGCGATAAAAGTCGGATTGGTGAAAGATGTTTCACTTTTTGATTTCATAGAAGCGAATGCCGAAAAACTGAATCAACGCGATGATGCTTCAATACAAAAGTTGATTGTCCGTTGTGCGGAACTCCATTTGCAGCATATTTCTTCCGGTGATCCTTTTGAGCAGGGAAATTCGCGTCCGCTCGATTATGGACATTGGAGTGCACACAAGATCGAGCAGATGAGTGATTATGAAATCCGTCACGGAGAAGCGGTGATTATGGGGATGTGTCTGGATGCAATTTATGCGAATGAAAAAAAACTCTTGAATGACAATGAGCTGTTGCGGCTGATCCATCTCTCGAAAAAATTGCAATTCGAATTGTATTGCGGTGAAATGGAAATGGAAAATGATTCGGGGAATAATGCTTTGCTTTCGGGTTTGCAGGAATTCCGTGAACACCTCGGTGGAGAATTGACGATTATGCTGTTGGAAAAAATCGGAAAGGGAATTGAAGTGCATGAGTTGGATGATATTTTGCTTCTGAAAGCGATTTCTGTTTTGAAAGAAATGAATTCACAATCAATAATTAAAAATGTGCGGGTTAATGATTGATAATTGAAAATGCAGGTTTCCGATAATTTACATCTTACCTATTGTTTGAATATTCATCCCGGTGAAAGTTGGGAGGAAGTGTTTGGCGTCTTGAAGAAAAATATTCCCGAGATCAAGAGGAATATTTCTCCCGATAAACCTTTCGGAATAGGGTTGCGGTTGAGTGCGGAAGCGGCGGAAGTTCTGTTGATGGAAAATAATCTGGATGAGTTGAAAAAATGGTTGACAGAAAATGACTGTTATGTTTTTACCATGAATGGATTTCCATTCGGGAATTTTCATGATGCAGTTGTGAAGGACGAAGTTTACAAACCGGATTGGACAACCGATTTGCGTTTGCAATACACATTGGATCTGATAAATGTCTTGGCGGAATTGATTCCGGAAAATCAGGAAGGCGGAATTTCAACGTCTCCGCTTTCGTATAAACCCTGGATCAAGGACGCGAAACAATTGGATTTTGTAATCAAGTCTTCGTGTTTCCATTTGATGAAATGTGTGGAGGAATTGTCAATGATTTACAATACAACCGGAAAACTGATTCATCTTGACATTGAGCCCGAGCCGTCCTGTTTATTGGAAAATTGCGAAGAGACCGTTTTCTTTTTCGAGAATTATTTGATTCCGTTCGGCATGAATTATTTCAAGGACAAGCATGCCTTGCCTGCTGAAGAATCAAGAAAAATGATTCTTGACCATATTCGGGTTTGTTATGATGTTTGCCATTTCGCCGTTGAATTCCAGAGCGCAGAAAATGTGATCGGAAAATTCTCCAATGCGGGAATCAAGATCGGTAAAGTGCAAATCAGTTCTGCGTTGAAAGTCTTGACGGGAGAAAATGCAGATCGAAAAAAAATACTCGCACACTATTCAAAATTCGCCGAATCAACCTATCTGCATCAAACCATTGCAAAAGACCGGGAAGGGAAACTCCATTATTTTCCCGATCTTCCTGAAGCGTTGAAAAATTTTGACAACGAAAATTTTCGCGAGTGGCGTACACATTATCATGTGCCCGTATTCATGTCCGCGTATAATGAATTGCAATCCACACAAGAAGATATTTTCCGTGTTTTTGAAATCCTGAAAAAAAACAAATTCACCCATCACCTCGAAGTGGAAACTTATACTTGGGAGGTTTTGCCGGCGAATGAAAGATTACCAATGAACGAATCGATTGTTCGTGAGTTGAATTGGGTTTTGCACCATCTAAAATCTTAATCCCTTATGGATCGTCTAGCTGTTATCAATGTCGTCGGACTCACAAAATCGCTCATTGGAGACCACACTCCCTTCCTGAAAAAATGGTCGGAGAAAAAAAATGTTTCGGTTGTCACTCCCGTGCTTCCTGCGGTGACGTGTTCCGTTCAGTCAACTTATCTCACAGGGAAAAATCCAAGTGAGCATGGAATCGTTGGAAATGGCTGGTATTTTTCGGAAGAGTGCGAAATAAAATTCTGGCGTCAATCGAATAAGTTGGTGCAGTCGGAAAAAATTTGGGAAGTGATGAAAAAGAACAATCCGGATTTCACTTGCGCAAATATGTTCTGGTGGTACAATATGTATTCAACCGTTGATTATTGTGTGACGCCCCGTCCGCAATACCATTCCGACGGATTGAAATTGCCCGACATTTATTCTGTTCCCGCCAATTTGCGTGACGAATTGCAAAACGAAATCGGCGCATTTCCACTCTTCGATTTCTGGGGACCGAAAGCCGGCATCAAGTCTTCCGAGTGGATTGCAGAAGCGTCGATGAAAGTGGAAACGAAATTTTCGCCGACGCTTTCATTGGTTTATTTGCCGCATCTCGATTACAATTTCCAGCGCAACGGAAATGATGTCGAGAAAAACAAAAAGGATTTGAGGGAGATCGATCGTGTTTGCGAAAAGCTGATTCTATTTTATGAGAAGCGGAATGTGCAAGTGATTGTGCTTTCCGAATATGGAATTACCACAGTCAATCGCCCCATTCACCTGAACCGCATTTTGCGGAAAAACAATTTCATCGCCATTCGCGAAGAGAGCGGGTTGGAATTGTTGGATGCCGGAATGTGCGAAGCGTTTTCAGTTGCCGATCACCAACTCGCGCATGTATATGTGAAGGACAAAACCAATATTGGAAAAGTGAAAGACCTTTTGCGGAAAGTGGATGGTGTGGAAATGGTATTGGATAAGAATGAACAGGAAAAATATTCACTCCAGCACGAACGTTCCGGCGATTTGGTTTGTGTGGCCGACAAGGATTCCTGGTTCAGCTATTATTATTGGTTCGATGATCATGTCGCTCCCGATTTTGCGCGTACAGTGGAAATTCACAAGAAGCCGGGTTATGATCCGGTGGAATTGTTTTTCGACCCGAAATTTTCAGTTCCGATTTTCAAGGCGGGTTCCGTTCTGTTGAAAAAGAAAATGGGATTCCGTTACCTGATGAATGTCATTCCACTCAATGCGGATTTGGTAAAAGGTTCGCACGGAAGAATTCCGGAATCAAAAAACGATTGGGCGGTTTTGATTGGAAGCGAGAAAAATGAAAATGTAATAGAAGCGACGGATGTGTTTTGGATTTTGAAAAATGCGTTGGTGTAATTTGTCTGCGATTTTTTTAAGCATGTATATTCAAATTACTCCGCAGATTCTTTTCCAATCTAAAATCATTTCATTCTAAAATATCCATCCGCCTTTTCCCACCCAATAGCTGAAAACAGTACATCCCGCTGCAATCAATAATCCGAGAGACTCCCTTCCTTTTTCAATATTGATATCATGCGACATGGGCATTTTCACTCCCATCCATTTCTCCGGCCAATTTTTTATCGAATAGCCGATGTAAAATAAAATCAGCGGACCATCGATGAACCACCAAGCCATTTTAAAATATGCGAGCAGACAGACAGCGGCGGCGGCAAAATAAATGGCAACCCACAATGGCGCATCTGGATCATTGAAATTGAGGTAGCCGAAATAAACAAACATGACGAAGAAAGCGATGCAGATGTAACCCATGTTTTTTGTTTTTCCAAAAGTACGATTCAATGATTCAAGAATAAAAAAAAGAGTTTGGATTTCCCAAACTCTCCAATGAAATCGAACACGGAAAATTATTTGACAACGGAAATTTTTATGCTTTGTGAATAGGTGTTGCTTTCCATGTAACAGAAATAGAGTCCGGGTGCGAGTGAAAGCGAGGCTGCATTTATTTCAACCGTGTGGTCGCCTGCTGTCTGTGTTCCATCGCTGAGAACGGCAATTTCCTTTCCTTCCATGTCATAAATTGCAATTCTTACAGGTGCATTCTGTTTCATGGAGTATTTCAAGACCGTTGAAGTGGTGAATGGATTAGGTTCCGATTGTTGCAATGAAAAATAAGGGTTGACATAATTGCCCGTTCCCAATCCTTGCGGGCAGATTCGTTTGATGTTGCCATTTGTAACGTAACCGCCGGTCATTGCATATACACAACCATCGGTGCCTTGTTTCAAGGTTGTCAACCCATTCGGCAAATCTTGCCATTGCGTACGTGTGAGCACAGTGTCATACGCAGGCGAATGCCCGAGCGTGAGATCATAGATTCTCGCATAATTGTTATCGGCGACGAGCAAGTGATTGTCGAATTCGGGCATTGTTGGACCGGTGTAATAAAGGATTCCTGTCAATGCGGGAACCGGTGCGCCCCATTCCTGGATCGGAAGGATTGAACCGGGCAAATTGCAGAGAACGGTATTGGAACTGTTCATGTAATCGCCTTCACAAGTGGCCCAACCATAATTTCCTCCGCGATGGATAATGTTGACTTCATCCCAAGCGTTCAAACCATTTTCAGCAACATACATCGAATCGTTCACGGGAGAAAAACAGAAATCGAAAGGGTTGCGGTGACCGTAACTCCAAATGATATCACAATTTCCTGTCAATGGATTTCCATCATCGTAATAGGGATTGTCGGTTGGAACATTGCATCCGAAACCGCCTATGGAATGAACGTCATACGTAGGCATGCCGACAGTGATCGGATCTTTTCCGATGCGCAAGACTTTCCCGAAAGGTTTGGTCAGTTTGTTGGCGTAATTCAAGGTTGCGTTCGTTTGCTGATAGGCAAGATCACCAATGGTAAAATAAAGATGGTTGGGATCGGAAGGGCGGAAGTGGATATTTCCGGCAACGTGATTTCCCGCAATGTTGTAAGATGTAATGTCGAGATCGAAAACTATTTGCGGATTGGTTCCCACATTGTTCGCTTCCGTAAAACGGACGATGCGGATGCGTTGGCTGTTGTTGAAAAGGTGAATGTAGTAGCAATAGATATAATGGTTGTTGGTAAAATCCGGATCGACTGCAATTCCCAAAAGTCCGCGTTCAAAATCGGAGTAGCATGAATCGGTCAGGTCATAAAAAACCCCGATGTAAGTGAAGTTCGCATTGTAGATTCTGATTCTTGCATCTGTCGCCATTCCGGATGTTCCACCTTTTTGCGTGAGGATAATCCTATTGTCGGGAAGAAAATCGAATGCCACGGGATAGTCCAATCCGGTAATGACCGTAGTGGTGGTGTAAATTTGCGAATGTAGAAATCGTGCCGGCATCAGGAATGTCAAAAGGAGGAGTAAACGTGTGATTTTCATGTGACTGGCGCTTTAGTTTGTTCGAAGATAGGAAAAGAAAGACTCTGTTATAATGTAAAGTTGTTGCTGGATATTCGTTGCTTCAGGTAATTTCGCGACATGAAAGATTTTCCAACAAAAGCATTTCTTTCGCTCGGCTCGAATGAAGGTGACAGCCGTGCACATTTGCGGAAAGCGATCATGGCCATTCGACAATTGGAAAAATCGCAAGTGGATGGAATTTCAAAACTTTACCGAACGGCTGCATGGGGAAAAAAAGACCAACCCGATTTCTTGAATCTAGTCGTTTCACTTTCAACTTTCCTGGAGCCCGAAGTGCTGATGGAAAGCTTGATCCTGATTGAAGAAAAACTCGGACGTGTGCGAAAGGAAAAATGGGGACAGCGAATCATTGACATCGACATCCTGCTGTATGGGAATGAAAAAATAAATCTTGAAAAACTTTCCATTCCGCATCCTGAAATGCAAAACAGGAAATTCGTACTTGTGCCGCTGATGGATTTGGATCCGCAGATTTTCCATCCTGTCCTGAAAAAAAACATGGCTCAACTTTTGGATGATTGTGAGGATGAATCATCCGTGATTGAGGAAGGGAAACTTGAGTTGTAAATGAAAAACATTTACCGACATATCGCAATCGAGGGAAATATCGGCGCTGGAAAAACCACGCTTGCAAAACTTTTAGCCGAACGATTGCATGCACGTTTTCTACCCGAACAATTTGAAGACAATCCATTCCTGAAAAATTTTTATTCCGATCCTGAGCGTTTTGCCTTTACGGTTGAACTTTCATTTCTCGAGGAAAGATTCCGGCAAATGAGTGAAGCTTCGGAAAAAGGGGGGATGCTTGTTTCGGATTATTTCTGGGAAAAATCGCTGGTGTTTGCGCGTGTGAATTTGAAGGGAGAGGAATTGCGTTTGTTCGAAAGGATTTATCGCGTGATGGCTTTGCAAACGAAATTGCCCGACCTCGTAATTTATCTTCACCGTCCGACGGAAAAACTGTTGCATCAAATCAATCGCAGAGGACGTGATTTTGAAAAAAGCATTCCGATTGAATATCTTGGAAAAGTCAGCGCCGGTTACCGCAACTTTTTTGCATCGGAAAAAAGGGTGCCTGTGATTTGGCTGGACAACGATGCGGGTCCGGAAGCCTTGACCGATTGTGTGATAAAATTGGTTGGAAAACAATTTATGAACGGACTGCACCTGAATCCCTGAAAAATCAGGCATTTCAAGGAAACTGGCAAAACGCAACGAAACGAGATTTTCCTTTCTTTTTTTAGGAATTTGTTTATTTTTGCGCCGTACCAAAGAAAAATCCTGACCAGATCATGAAACAATCTAAAATTCAAATCCTTGGCCTTGCTGTTGTTGCAGCAATGGGCTTTGCCTCGTGCACAGGCCTGAGTAAAATGGCCAAGAAAGAAGCGACCGTGAACTACACGGTAGCACCAAATCCACTGGAGATGCATGACGACAGCGTTATGGTTACCATTACAGTGAAATACCCGCCCAAATATTTTTCCAAAAAAGCAACATTGACAGTTACACCACAATGTGGCGACCATAAGTTCAAATCAGCAACTCTCCTTGGAGAAAAAGCGGTTGGAACAGGAACAAAAATCGCTTACAAAACCGGTGGTTCCTATACTTATACAGATAAACAGGCTTACACATCGGACATGAAAGATGCCGATTTGAAGTTGAGTGCAACCGGTCAAGTAAAAAAGAAAACCAAAGACATGCCGATGCGTGTAATTGGTCATGGTACAATCATTACACCTTATCTGTTGAAGAATGATGACAAGCCAATCATCGGCAAGGACAAGTTTGAAAAAACCGTTCCTAAAAATGTGGATGGCCAAGCGCACTTTGTAATCAGCAGCACCACTTACATTGCCAAAAAAGACATGAAAGGCGATGAAATGAAACCGGTTGTTGATTTCATCACAGCACATCATGCCGATCCGAACATGGAAATCAAGGGCATCACCATTTCCTCTTACGCTTCACCTGATGGGGAAACAAACGGAAATGCGAAACTTGCAGATGACCGTTTCACCAAATCCGAAAAGGATATGGTTGCAATGGCAAAAGACAAAAAGACTCCTTTTGTTGCAGGACAAGCTGATGCTTTCTACACAAAACAAGTTACAGCGGAAGATTGGGCTGGATTCCAGACAGCGGTTTCGGCTTCAACAATAAAAGACAAAGACCTTATCCTTCGTGTTCTTACACAATATCCTGACGGAGATAAACGTGAGGCTGAAATCAAGAACATGGCTGAAACATATAACGAATTGAAAGTTGACATTCTTCCTTCACTTCGCCGTTCGATGATTACTGTCAACGCCATTCAGCATAACCGTTCCGATGAACGTATTCTTCAGCTTGCACGTTCCACACCCGATAGCCTTTCTGTTGAGGAAATCCTTTATGCTGGAACATTGACAACCGACCTGAATGAGAAATTGAATTTCTACAAGGCGGCTGAGAAAATGTATCCAACCGATTGGAGAACTTCCAACAACGTTGGTTGCATTGAATTAATGCAGAACAAATTGCAGGATGCAAAAGGTGAATTCGCAACAGCCGATAAAAATTCGCCAAACAATCCGATTGTGATGAACAATGAGGCAATTGTAATGCGTTGGGAAGGCAATCGCAAAGATGCGAAAGCCATGCTCGACAAAGCAAAATCTGCCGGTCCGGAAGTAAGCTACAACATGGGATTGATCGCCGTTCAGGATGGTCAATATACAGATGCAGTAACTGATTTCGGTTCCTACAATACCTTCAACGTAGCCCTTGCAAAAGTTCTTGCAGGTGATCTTGATGGAGCCTTGACCACACTTGACAAAAGCGCTGAAAAAGATGATGCACTTTCTTACTACCTGAAAGCTGTCATTGGCGCTCGCAAAGGCAACAAGGACATGATCATCAACAACCTTAAATCTGCAATCGGCAAAGATCCTTCCTTGAAAGATCATGCTAAAACAGATGTTGAATTCCTCAAATTCCGTGACGATGCCGATTTCAAGGCATTGATCCAATAGTCAGGAAACCTATAGGTACACAAGCCTCCCGAAGATTCGGGAGGCTTTTTTATTGACATTGGTGTATATAAGATGTAAATTTGATATTCGCGTAAGATCAAGTTTAACCCACTTCAACGATCATGTTATCGAGTAATTTTTACTTCCGTCCGGTTGCAGTTTTTCTTTTATTCCTATCGTTGTTTGCTGTAAAAGTTGCCAAATCGCAGGATGAGCGGGATTCGCTTATTGGAGATGGGGACAATTTCATCGAGATGCGTGGAAAAGTATTTGAAT
>CAYMZV010000078.1:0-14662 GCA_964394965.1 uncultured Chryseobacterium sp. | reverse complement strand
AGAAATCACTTCCTTCGGCGTCAAACTCAATTCAGGATTAACAAAATGTTCAGACATCGGAGTGATTTCCACATCTGTAATCACAGGTGTATTTTTTGCAATCGCATTTTTATCAACGGAATCAATCTGCACCGTCCGCGGAATCTGTGGCTCATTGTGTCGCGGCCAAAGTGCATAACCCATTCCTGCAATCAATACGATTCCCAATCCGACAACAAAAACATTCATCCATGCCGAAGCCACCATTCCCGATTTTGCGGCAATGCTTTTTTTCAAACCGGGAATATCCGCCATCGCAGCGGGCACAGCGGTGAATCCGGCCACCGCCTCTTTCGACAGTTCACAATCTTCCAGCAATTTTTTCACGCGCGCTTTTTCTTCGGAACTTGAATTCCCGTTGAGGATATTTTCAAGTTCCTGCTGTGAAAGAAAATCTTTTTCCGAGGATGGTTTCATGATTTTTCTTCGAGGATGAGTTTCAAATTACGTTTCCCATTTTGCAAATGGCTCTTCACTGTTTTTTCGGAAAATCCGGTGATATCCGAAATTTCCCGATAGGATTTGTCCTTGAAATAAAACAATTCAATGCAGGTTCGCTGTTCGTCTTCGAGAGCCATCACTGCATTTTCGAGTTTTTTCAGATTGGCCTCTTTCTTTTGTGCATCTTCCAACACAGAATTTTCCGGATCGTCAATTGCATTTTCATTTTCATCACGCAGGAAATTTTCCGTCCGCTCACGCTGTACTTTTTGTTTCCGCAATTCCGAAATGCAAAAATTCCGCGCCACAAAAGTCAGCCACATCTTGAAATTCTCCGGTTCATTTTTTTTCAGCGACACAAACAATTTCTCGAACAACTGCAACACCGCATCACGCGCAACTTCACGGTCGCGGAAATAATTCAGGCACAACCCGTATACGAGATGCGCATAACGCGTATACAGCTCGCCCACAAGCGCCTTGTCGCCCGACGCACGATAGGCCGCCAGCAGATCGTCATCGCTCAAATTGCTTTTTCGCTTCCAGGGGAAGAACCTCATAAGCTGTGTTCCTGTTGTTAGGACGCATGGAAAATGGAATTCCACACGCATTTCATTACGAATTTACGTGGAATGGCGGGAATGGTTCGACACGATTGGTAACTGGTAGAGGGTGCGGATTACGGATTGTACTGATGTATGGATTACGGATTATACGGATTTATGGATTGCAGGTGGGCGAATGAAGGGATGGAAACGTTGTGATTTCAATTTACCGTGACATTTTTCCTGCCGCTGCCGCTTCTTTACTGCCACCTTTTTTGTTTGGGCGTATCCCTTATTCGTATCTCATGCAAGGAATCATTTCCGGATTGGTGCGGGAATTTCCCTCGACTTTTTCCGCTGTGCAAAAAACACGAACAGTTGCAAAACAAACATCGCTATGACAGCCACACTGTACAGGAGAATTTTTCCGCGCATGAAAACCATTCCGTATTCCGCTATAAAACCGAACACGCCAATTGAAAGACAAAAATTCATTTGCAGCGTGTTCATGTACAAAAAGGCATTCCATCCCTGCTTGCTCGTGAGCGCATAAAGCATGGAAATGAATCCTGCCAAAAGTGAATAATAAACGGAGAATAGGGCAACCTTCCGGTAAGAAACCAATTGCAGCATCGAATGATTTTCAAAAAAATAATATCCGAATCCGAAATAGATGCCGAGGATCAGTGTGGAGATGAAAAAATTAGTGACGGTTTTCTTTTTCATTATATCAGGTTTCATTCACTGTTTTCAAAGTAAGTAAATTAAAATCGCTTATTGATCATTTCCTGCATCGTCTTTCCAAAATCGAAAAAAGTTTCGATCGATTCTTTTTCCTTCAACAATTCATTTACCTGAATCAGCAAACACTTTCCTTCAATACCCACTTTCGCCCCTTCTATTTCCATAAGAAAATCCATCGCAGTATTTCTCTGCACAAATTGCCTGATTGCGGGCGTAAATGATTTCACAAGCGATCCGTCATTGGAAATGAAAACATAATCGCGGTCAAGTTCCTCGTCTCCTGCCTTGACCCTCTTGAAATTGAAAATCAAGGCAATTCTTGTCAGGAAATCGTTCCGATACATTTTGAAAGAAAAATTACTGTCGGTGTTGAGGAAGAAAAAATAATCCGTTCGCTTGGTCACTTCCAAACTTCTCCCCACATTGGGTTGCATTCCCCACAGAAAATTGATCATGAACTCGCTCTCCCTGCTTATCGACCAACATGCATCAGACCATCGTCCACCCTGCGAATGGAATTCGGCATTCGCTTGCTTTTCCTTTGCAAATTCAATCCAGGATTTCTCAGGTGTTTCAAAACCCATTTTTTATTTTTTATCAAAAATGCCTTGTCCGATTTTTTTCAATTGGTAATTTGTCATTCCGTAATTCGCAATCATTTCCCTTTCCCGAATTCCTTCTCCCACGCATGCGGCCGTGCCATTTCCATGATTGCATATTCATTTCCACTTTTGTCCTTGAAATTCAAACACGGTCCATCCGGAACTTCAAACTTGCTTCCATCCGCTTTCCACCCTTTCGCTTTCAATTCCTTCGCAGCCTTGTCGATATTTTCAACTTCGTAAATCAATCTTTTCGAAGGAGCATGCACGTGATCGGCAATGAGCAAATAAGGTTCGCCGCACAAGTCGAATGCAGCCACCTTCGCTCCGAAATTCTCGAATTCCCAAACCAACTTCGCACCCAAAATCTCCTTGTAAAACTTCCTGTCTGCCACAAAATCAGAAGTGCCGATGTAGATATAAGCGAGACGTTTGAAAACAGTTTCGGATTGCATCATGGATTTTCACCGTTTACTTTTCCATCGGAAAATCATTTGTTCATAAAGGGAAAAGCCAATTCGCGTTTCTCACGCAAACCCGCCGCCATTCCGATCGCCGCCTCGAAAACATCATTCTTCAACGCATCGATCGCTCCATCCGCAAATTCTTTCGCCGTGATTCCGCGATTTTCCATTCCACGCTTGTCGCGCGCGCCGCGATCCAGATTCGTATCCACAATCGGCGGTGCAATTTCAAAAACCCTGACCGAAGTATCTTTCAATTGATGGCGCAGCGAAAGCGAAACAGAATGCAACGCCGCTTTTGTTGCACAATAAACGGGAACAATTGCCAGAGGTGCAAAGGCAAGTCCGGAACTGATGTTGATGATAGCCGCTTCCTTTTTTTGTTTCAGGTGCGCAACGAACAATGCGCTCAAATGCACGGGCGCAACAAAATTCGTATCCACTTCCTCCTGCATGGAATCGTTGCAATCGGGATCGGTGATGTTTGTTTCATTCTGGATTCCCGCATTGTTGATGAGGATATTTATGCCGGGTGTTTTCTCTAGAATGGATTTTGCAAAATTGATGCGTGATTCTTTTTTTGAAAGGTCTGCCTGTACAATATGCAAGGCGGGAAATTTCCGCTTCGCTTCATTCAGCTTTTCCATTCGGCGACCGCAAACGACCACTTCATTTCCGAGTTTCAGGAATTCTTCAGCCATCGCCAAACCGATTCCGGTTGCGCCACCTGTAATGAGTATTGTGTTTCCCTTGAGTTCCATTGTTTTGTTTTTAGAAAATATCATAACCTGAAGCAACCACCGAAAATTGTTCTGTCTTGGGAAGTGTTTCCGGTCCGCTTGCCAAAAGTTCTTCCCTGAATTTCTTGAAGGCAGGCAAATCGAAAAGTATTTTTGAATTCTCCTCGGTATCGGCAACGGCGAAGTGCATGAATGTCAATCCATCTTCATGCAAATAAGTTGCGTATTTGAATCCGGGATTTTTCAATGCGCGAACCTCTTTCATGACGGCTTCGATGTTTGCCTTGTTTTTTTCGACGTATTCCGGTCTTGTTTTATAAATCACACGAGTAGCTTTCATGATCAGGATTTTTTTGGTTCATTCAAAGGTAGGAAAGATCAAAGCGGGAAACGATTTCAAAAAATCATTTATCGTCATCATCCGATCGCATTTTCATTCCTTGAAAATCAAATCGTATTTATAGGAATCAAACAGGTAATCACCTGAAATGACAATTGAATTTTCCTTCTTGAAATCGGTTTTTTCCGTTTGTGCGGATGCAATGCCGAGCACATCATTATCACCGAAATAAATTGTCAGTGTTTGCAGGTCATTTGCCAGAAACGCCCTGTTGATTGTCCGGAAATTCAAACGCACAACGGGTTCAATCTGTTCCTTTGTTTTGTCATCGTCAATTTCCAACACGACAAAATACAAATCGCCTTTTACCGGAGAGGCAATGCTGTCCGACACATAATCATAGCTCATGTGTTGCGAATCGTAAACATGGTATTCGGAAAGAATCAATTGCGGGAGTTGCGTTGTATCGGGACTGATCACGTAAGCCAGAAAAACAATTTCATCATTCTGCGAAGAAAGTATCGTCGCGTCTTCGCTTAGATTTTCTGCGGTAAGCGTAATGTGAAAATTCACTTTGGGATTTGCCTTTTTGCCAATGGGATTTCCTGTCGCATCTTTTTTTGTAACACATGCGGTAAAGGAAAAAAGAAGGGCAAAGAGGAAAATGTATTTCATTGGCAGTCCGGGCTTTTTCAATAATCATCGTATTTGCTTCTCACAAATCATTTTCAAAAAGGCATTCCGTTCCAATAAAAATTTGCGCATGTATCTTTCAAGGAAGAGTTTGTCGGCCAACTTTCCGAAAATCCATAATGGGGATTCATATTGGAAATTATCTGTCAATATTGTTTTCCCATTCCTGAATTCGAAAAAATGTTTGTGTATCATCGACTTGAAAGCGCCTTTCAACATTTTGTCTTCGAAAAAATACGGACGGTTCATCTCGGTGATTTCCGAAGTCAATTTTTGCCGCACACCCAAATGCGTTGCACGCCAAGTGACGGTGTCGCCTTTTTCGCACAAACCGGAAGTTCTTCCCGCAATCGCCTCTTCCTTGGATTTCGAAGTCGATTGCTTGTGCAAATCAATGCTTCGCGCTGCATCAAAACAGGTTTCGATGGGTGCGTGTATTTCCGTAACCAATTTTATTTCCGGCATTTTTTCTTTCGGGAATTACAAATAATGTCCCTTCTTCACTTCCCATGTTCCGGGTGGCTGCATGGTTGAAAGTGTTCTCATTTTGTCAAGCGTAAATGTTTCCCACTGCGCAGTTCCTTTTTTCCTTTCATCAAACATGCTTCCGCCAGCTGTCCATTTCATTTTTTTCGTCAGGAAATCATAACTGCATTCATCCGTCACTCCCGTGTTGCGCATGTAATCCAGGTATTCGCCACCGATCAACTCAAAATCGCCATTCTCAAACCGGAATTTGTAGGTGAGATTGGAAGCTTCATAACTGCCTACAATTGCAAAATAGGAGAAGTTGAATTGCAGGATTCCATTTGCAATGGTCATCGACTGAAAAGGATCCTGCATATTGTCGCGATCGTGATTGGGAATGAAAAAATCATTGCTGGCCGATAATCGGAAGCCGGAACTGGAGTTGTCATATAATACAACCATCACCATTCTGGGTTGGGTGATCAGCGTATCCACAAAATCATTCGAGAAATCGATCATCCGCACACTGTCCCTGTGCTGCAGGATAATTACGAAATCCCTGAACGGGTCATGATTCAAATCGCCAGAAACCGAATCCATGATTTTCCATCCATCAGGAATGAAATCGGTGACCGACTTCCCCTGTTTTCTTATTTCGGGAAACGTTGTGAAAAGCGGAAGATTCGCTTGTGGAATATTTCCAGAAGAAACGGCTGCGGAAGAATCCGTTTTTGTCTTGCCGGCTGAATCCGATTTTATTTCCGTGCTTGCATTTGCCGTCGCAACTGAATCCATTTTTGCGGAACCGTTTCCAGCATGATTGTTTTGGGAGTTCGTTGCACAGGAAGAAAAAAGGAATGCGAACAGGATGATTTTCCGAATCGATGAAACCCTCAGAGCCTGACTCACCTTTGTCGCGAGAAACATTTCCATCATTTATTTCGGCATATAATTCTTGTATTCTTCCTCCTTCGTTGGAGCCTGAAGAGGCGCCTCGACAATGATCCGCTCCGGTTTTTCCTCCACCACAATTTCCTTTTCATCGTTCCTGAAAATCAGGCTCACGGCGACAAATCCAATGACAAAACCGAAAGTATTGAGCAACATGTTCAACCAGAAATTTTCAGGCTTGAAAAAAAATTCCTTTGGAACAATGAAGAGACATGCGATCAATCCGCCAACGAGGATGTGTTTTGTTTTCACGTTTTATGACTTGTTTTTATTTCTACAAGGAAATCGAATTGACTGCCGGCGATGACTTTACCACATCACACGCTTTACGATTTTTCCTTCCTTCGTATCCATCACCAACAGGTAAACACCGCGCTTCGGCAAATCAATTGTGCCTGTGAATTGTGCGGCAGGAATTTCATCCATCACCTCTTTTCCCGCAAGATCATACACACGCACATCCACCAAATTGCTTTTCTGCCAACCTGAAATTGAAATGTGTCCATCGGCAGATGGAACGGGGAAAACAGAAATTTCAGGATGAATTGGGTTCTGATCGGAGGAAGTCACTGTGTTGTTCATCGTCACTTGCGCAACGAGCATCGGTGTCTGGTCGGCGGAATTGTACATGGACTGGAAAGAACTTATTTCAGGTGATGAATAGGAAAACATATCCTGCAGCCACGCACGCGGAACGGATTGGTAATAAACCGAAGATGAAATATTGAGTGAGCCACCGTAACCATTCAGGAAAACATGGTAATGCACCACATCACCACCCGTTCCTTCCGTCGGACCCGAATAATTGAAATCAGGATCGTTGCCCACTCCGATGATCAAGGTGGAATCATACGATGGATGTGAAGTTGAAAATCCTTTCGGCACAAGACGATTGTCTTTCAAGCACGTGTCCGCCCGCTCGAGAACGGTTGTCACATTATTATTCACATCACCCATCACCATCTCATAAATCTGCACATCATTGTTCGTGTAACACACATTGTGATGCGGTTCAAATGGAACATCACGTCCCACAATATTCCCATTTCCATCCAGCATTCCCGATTGGAAAAGTGTATCGCCAAGCATATCCGTTACGACAAATTGCACCCACGCAATTCGTGACGGATAACCGGAAGGGAATTTGTGTCCGGCCTTGTTCTGCAATTGCACATCGTAAAAAACAGTGTCCACCGTGCGTGCGGTTTGTATCACATGCATGTCCATTGTGCTGTCTCGCAGATTGCGTGTCGTGCGTGCGATGGTTGTATCGTAATTCGAAGGCTGACAGGTTGCGGAAATTGCCGTCATGTTGTTTTTCATCAGCTTCAGCATGAATGCATTTCCTCCAACGAGATGGTGTTTTCCGAATGGCTGTTTGGGTGTGAGGAAAGGATAATTTGTTGCCAGACGAATCGGTTCGTTTATGCTTGGAATATGACAGTTCTGGCATTTTGTATTCGACGCGGAGTAAATGGAGTTTTTCCATTCGTGATAAGTAGCCTGCTCAATGTAATGTCCGCCCGTTGGATTTCCCGCAAGATCGTGCGTGTCGGTAATGAGCGAGTGACATGCACCGCACAAGGCAGCTGTGTCGATGTGTGCGCCATACGAAGGGGTGAACCCATCAAAAAACTGCATCGGTCCAACGAAAATATTCGAGAACGGTCCGTACACGTGTTTTCTCATGTAATGCAAATTGCCCGAAAAATTATTCCCGAACAAAGTATCCTGTTGCTGATGACAGGCAGAACAGGAAACGCCATCCATCGCAATCGAATCGTTGATCATGGAATCGATGGAATAGGGAAGTTGATTGGTATACTCCGCTTCAAACCGTCCGAGTGGTGCGTGGCAACGTGTGCATGTATTTTCAATATTGGATTGTTCCAGCGGATTGATGAGAATTTCATGACTCACTTTCGCGCGCCAGAAAGGATCTTTCGCAGAATTCGCCATCATTGTTCCCGCCCAATCATCCGCAATGTTGATGTCTTCGCCTGATGCAGTAACCATTGCAATTCCGGCAGGATCGTGGCCATGACAACCGCCACATTTTCCGGAAGCGGCAAACCACAAACTCGTATCGACAGGAAGGGTCATGATATGATCGATCACCCTTCTTTCGGCTTCGGTATGAAATGTTTTTGCCTGCGCAAAATTCCCGCTGATGCCGGAAATCAATACAACAAAAATGATTGCAGCACTTGCAACGATGAAATATTTGTAACGGGGAAAATATCGTTTTGCCACTGTTGTATCTTTTGAAACTTAAAGGTAAGCAATGCTAATGTAAAATTTTTCCTGTCAAATCACTTTTACCAATGGGTAAACCTTGACTTATTGGTAATTATTGACTAATCTAGTACTCGTATTAAACCGTCTCTCATGAAAAAAAATCTACACTCCAAAACCCTTTTACTTGCCACCTGCGCGATATTCCCGCTCGCGATTACAGCCCAAACACCCCAGATCCCTTTCATTGACCAATCATCGCTTTTTGTAACTCCTGTTTTTCACAGCGGAAATGCAGTGGGGGTTTGCGACATGAACAATGATGGAAAAGATGATGTTGTGCGAGCATCCAACAATGCAACCATGTACATCGAATACCAAGGTGTTGCGAATGGGAATTTCACCGAAGCGAGTTTTCCCTCAGCGGCAATCGGTGATCCGTGGGGAATGTGTGTAGGCGATTATGACAACAACGGATTCAATGATGTGCTGTGGGGCGATTACGGTTCAACACGCATTCTCACTGCCGACGCAACAGGTTCCAATTATACCAGCGACAATGTTTCCACAAACACAGGAGCCGGATTCATTTTCGTTCAGGGTTGCAATTTCTTCGACATCAACAATGACGGAAAATTGGATGCATTCGTTTGTCATGATTCCGGCAAGCCGCATATTTATGTCGGCAATGGAACTTCCAGCGGTTGGGTTTTCAATCAGGCGCTGATGCCGCTTGCAACAGTTCCGGTTTCCGACAACAGCGGGAATTACGCTTCCATCTGGAGTGATGTCAACAATGACGGATTGATCGACTTGATGATTACACATTGCCGTCAGGGTGTGAACAATTCTTCCGATCCACGCCGCATCGACCAGATTTTCATCAACAATGGAAATGGAACTTACACGCAGGATGTAACCAACTGGACAAATCTCCGTGATGGAGCCGAAGGATGGAGCACCGCTTGGGGTGACATTGACAACGACGGTGACATGGATTGTTTCGTCTTGAATTATGATGTGGATTCAAAATTGAACCTCAACAACGGAAGCGGTGTTTTCACCAATGTAATTGCGTCTTCCGGAATTGCCACCACGACAACCATTTTCGGGGAGAACGCAACATTCCAGGATTTCAACAATGACGGATTTGTGGACCTGTTCATTTCAGGTGACCATCATTTGATGTACATCAACAATGGAAATGGAACATTCACTCAGGATGCAAACGCTTTCGTGTACGCCGGCAATACCATTACCGGACATGCCGTGGGCGATTTGAACAACGACGGATTTCTGGATTTGTATGCAACCTACTGTGACATCTACAACACGCCGAACAATTCAAAATCGGATAAGATGTGGATGAACAATTCCATTGCTGCAGGAAATACGAATCACTGGATCAAATTTTATCTCACAGGAGTTGCGTCGAACAAAAATGGAATCGGTGCGATCGTGAAAATTTATGGACCATGGGGCGTGCAGGTACGCGAAGTGCGTTCGGGTGAAGCTTATGGTTTGCAGAATTCTTTCACCGTTCATTTCGGTTTGGGACAGGCCACACAGGTTGACAGTGTAGTTGTTCATTGGCCTTCGGGAACAGTCGATGCGAGCACAACCCTTGCTGCCGATCAAACGGTAAATATTATCGAAGGCGGTTCTCCATTGTCCACACATTCCTCTTTCGATCAGTCGCCAATCCAGTTGAATGTTTACCCGAATCCCGTTACCGATCAGGCCATCATCCGTCTCGATCATTTCGCGAATTACGGCTTGAACAATCTCAATGTGAATGTGTATGACATCAATGGAAAAGTGATTTACAATGAGAACAATCTTCAAAACAGCATTCTCATGTTGAACAGGAATTTATTCTCTACCGGATTGTATTTTGTGGAAGTGACCGACAAGAATAAGGTTCTCGCAACACAACGCATGATGGTGCAATAGTCTTCAACAAGACTCGCAAGAAAAATCAGATTGACAAATTATTCTTGAATCAAGGATGAATGACAAAAGTTGTTCATCCTTTTTTCTTGGAATGTTTTACGAATGGCAATAAAAAAATCCCCGTCACAAAATGTTACGGGGATTTTTTCTAATCGCTATTCGCCAATAACCAATCGCTATTTCGTAATGCTATCATACTTCGCGCCTTTCGGTTTTTTCTTCGCCTTCTTGTCTTTCTTTCCATTGGCAGGCGGAGGTGTTGGCGCTTGTTTTCCATTGTCAATTACTGGATCATTTGTCGGTGCAGGTTTCGCGGCAACTGGAACAGGATTTCCCTGCGCATCCAATTCAACAACATCATAACCCAGTTTGGAAAGTGCATCGCCGATTTTCGCCTTGTCGCCAACAACGGAAATAACCATGTTGTCAGGATTGAGCCATTTTTTCGCGAGCGCATCCACATCAGCCACCGTCATGTTTTGCAAAACCTTATTCTGTTCTTCCGCATAATTATTCGGAAGGTTATAATCGATGATGTTTTTCAGGAAAAACAATTTCGCATAAGGGTCTTCGTACTTCAAGGCTTCACTTTGTGAAATCGCTTTTTTCGTGTAATCCAATTCGCCCTGTGTGATTCCATTGTCCGCATAATTCTTGATCGCTTTCATGAATTCCACCACGCTGCTGTCCGACGCATCCGTGCGCACGCCTGCGTATGCAGTGAACGTGCCTGTGTAATGTGAACCTCCGAAAGCGGAACCGGCTCCGTACGTCCATGCCTTTTCCTCGCGCAATTTCAGATTGATGTGCGAATTGAAATTTCCGCCGAGTTCATAATTCATTACGGTCGCCTGATAAAATTCTCCGGTTGCATCATAAGGCATTCCAAGACGGCCGATCCTGATTTCGGATTGTGCCGCATCGGGTTTGTTGAAGAGATAGATTTTTGTCGGACCCGGAGTTCCTTTCGGGAGAAGCGATGCATCTGTTTTCAAAACAACATTTGTCGATTTCCAGTTGCGTAAAAAATCCAATTTGGGTTCGAACTGCGCCGATGGAAGATCCGATACCACAATGAACTTGGCAATATTCGGTGAAAACATCTTGTTGTAATACGCTTTCACATCTGCAAGTGTCAATCGTGAAACAGTGGATTGCGTTCCGACGCGCGGATACCCCATGATGTTGTCGGCACCGAAAATCATCCTGTTGTAAACAAATCCTGCCATGGCACTTGCCGAGGTCGACATGCTTGCGATTCCTTCGAGTTGTTGCTTTTTCATCAATTCGAATTCTGCCGGATCCCATTTCGGCTGGAATATCTTTTCATTCACCAAGGCAAGCGTAGCATCAAGATTTCTCGTCAGTGACTTGACAAAAACCGTGATTTCCGTTTCGGTAATGGAAACCGTGACCTGGCTTCCGAGCAATTCCAATTGCGTTTCAATGTCGGCCGCAGAATGTTTTTCCGTTGATTGGTCAAGCATTTTTGCAAGCAACGTTGCAATTCCCGCCTGGGCCGTGTCTTCCTGTCGGTGACCTGCGGCAAGCGTGAGCAGCATATAGGTTCGTGGGATTTCGGTGGATTGCGTTCCGATCAATTGCATTCCATTTGCAAAATTATCTTTCCACACTCCGGGAACAGTGACTACGGGAGTCGGTCCGGGAACAGGATGAATGCTGCGGTCAAAATTATCCACCGGACGGCGGTAAGTGAGGTTCTTGTATTCCGCACTTTCACCCGTTCCCGATTTATAGGGCGGAGGCGTGTAATTGTCGGCATGCGCTTTCAATTCAGGTTTTCCCTTCGGGTAAACAGTAAGAATGACCGCAGGTTTATTCTTGATGTATTTGTTGTAAACGCGCATCAAATCCTCTTTCGTGAGTTTTTGGTAACGGTCCAAATCTTTCTGGATAAGATTCGGATTGCTGAAGAATGTCTGGTAAACGGCAAGCAATCCGGATTTTCCGGAAACGGTTGTCAACTGATCAAGTTGCACACCTTCCACATATAATTTGTAACGTTTCAAATCGTCATCGGTCACACCGCGTTTTTCAAATTCGGTGAGTGCAACATTCAAGAGGCTATCCGCTTCGTGCGGTGTATGTCCGGGAAATGTCTTGATGTTTATTCCAATGAATCCCGCAAGCTCTTCGGTTGCATCATACATCGTTGCGCTTTGTGCAACTTTCGATTCCACAAACGTTTTATAAAAAACGGAACTTTTCCCTTCCGAAATGATATTGCACAATGCATCGAGTGCCGGTTCATCCGCGTCGAAAGTCGAAACGCCGGGACGTGCAATTGTCAGTTGCGGAAAACGAATATTGTCTT
Source organism: uncultured Chryseobacterium sp. (assembly GCA_964394965.1). Classification (GTDB taxonomy): domain Bacteria; phylum Bacteroidota; class Bacteroidia; order Palsa-965; family Palsa-965. Next base: position 2,112 of record CAYMZV010000078.1, on the reverse strand, counting down.
CATACGAAATGTAACGGTCGGAAGGAAGTGTCACCGGCATTTTCGGCATTGGCTTCACTTCAGGTCCACGCGGAATGGGTCCGAAATATTTTTCCACCAGCGCAACCACATCAGCTGTTTTCACATCACCGGCAATGATCAATGTCGCATTGTTCGGTCCATACCAACGCATGAAAAAATTTCTCAGGTCAGTGACATTTGCTGCATTCAAATCGGCAATGTAACCGATCGTTTCCCATGAATAAGGATGTCCTTCGGGATACATGGCCTGTCCGATTTTTTCCCAAACCAATCCATAAGGTGCATTGTCATAATTTTGTCCACGTTCATTTTTCACTGTGGAGCGCTGCACTTCAAATTTTTTCTGGGTCACCGAATCCAGCAAAAATCCCATACGATCCGATTCCAACCACAAGGCCAATTCCAGGTTGTTCGAAGGCAATGTTTCAAAATAAGTCGTGCGGTCGGTTGTTGTATTTCCATTCATCTGGCCACCGGCTTCGGTCACCAGGCGAAAATGTTCTTCATCCGCCACGTGCCCGCTTCCCTGGAACATCATGTGTTCGAAAAAATGTGCGAAGCCTGAACGGCCTTCCGTCTCACGCGCTGATCCCACATGATACATCACTTCCGTATGCACAACAGGATCGGAATGATCTTCACTGACCAACAATGTCAAACCGTTCGGCAAAACATATTTTGTATAGGGAATGCAAAGTTTTCCGGCACCATTGGTGGTAACGGTTTCAACCAATTTCGCTTTTTGCGGAACCGCCTGTGCAGAAATATAAAGCGCACAGAAAAACGGTACGAGGGAAAGGATTGTTTTTTTCATGGGATGGATTTGTTCTATTGCAAAAATACTCTCATTTTCCACTTTACCACTACCTTTAACATAAGCATTCACCCATCCATCCAAATTATCCCGAATCGGATTTTTTCTTCAGCCAATGAAAAACAAGTTACTGCCACCGCTGTTTTTATTGTTGCCGCTTTTTTCTTTTGCACAACGGCCACCCAATGGTCAACAGCAAACAACACAACCCCAACCGGGGAGCAATTCCGATCTCATCATCGACTGGAATGAAGTTGCGGCAATAGGAACATGCAGTGCAAATGGTTTGGTAATTCCAAGAGGCACTCCACTTCCATATGATTTTTCCACTCCCGTCTATTCCAATTTCGGATTGGAAGTGGGATTCCGTTATCCGATTTTTTTTGACAAGCAAAGCAATGTTTCTTTCGCAGCGGAAGCACCCGTTCAACTCGGTTGGGTGACCACTGCAGGTCCGTCGTCAAGTGTTCCGAAATACAGCAACAGCATTTGGATTGCAGGTGCGGGAATGATAACGATGAATCATGGACTGGGAGCATCGTATGAAAATTCCGACAAAAGATTCGGCGCTTACATTGGAGCGGGAATCGGTTACAACAAGCCTTGCATCTTCGAAAAATATTACACGTTCAATTATACAACACCCGCGCAGGAATCGCTTCCTTTCAAGTTTGTCGGATATTTCACTGCGAATGCCATGACGGGAATCCGCTGGAGAAACAGGAATGATCTGGTAAGGAATTTAGGCGTCGAGGGGAATTATGGAATTTACGGGGAGTGGGCCATTGGAATCACTTTCGGACAAGTGATCGGAATGTAGAAGGGAATTTTCGATTATAACAAACGTTAACTGTTTTTAATTGCAAATCGACTTCCGAAATTTCGGGACAACAAATCTGAAACCCGTTTTTGCGTGAACAAATTGAAAATTCCTTCCGTATCTTTGTAGCAACATTTAATTGAAACTAAAAAACCAAATACGATGTATCCTCCCCAATTGGTATTGCCCATGAAAGCCGAACTGGTAAATGTGGGTTTTGAAGACTTGAGTACAGCGGCACAAGTTGATGCGGCCATTCAGTCGCAAGGAACTGTACTTGTTGTTGTGAATTCCGTGTGTGGATGCGCTGCAGGCGCTGCCCGTCCGGGTGTGAAACTTTCTCTTGGCGGTGACGGAAAAAAACCGAATAAACTTGCCACTGTGTTCGCAGGTTTCGATACTGAAGCAACGAACGAAGCGCGTAAATTTTTCGCACCTTATCCTCCCTCCTCACCTG
>CAYMZV010000077.1:0-15263 GCA_964394965.1 uncultured Chryseobacterium sp. | reverse complement strand
CACACCTCCTGCAATTGCGAGCGCGGGAGAACTGATGACTGCTCCAGCTGCCAATGCCGCAGCTCCTCCAACCGCTCCCAAACCGGTAAGCGCCTTTTTCCAAAACGGAATGCGTTGAACTATTTTCCCATTGGGAGAATGCGGCGATTTATTTTTTTGATCAACTGTTGTTTTTCTTTGCAAAACTTTCACACTCATCACATCCGCTCTTTTCTCCATCGAAGAATCATTCCTCACATTGGCTTTCCCTTTTAGCTGTACAGCCGATTTTATATTCTTCCCTCTTTTTTGCGCAACTGATTTTGTGCGATTGTCGACAAGTGCAGTAGCAGAATTTTTTCCACTCTTTTTATGTGAAACGGAATAGGCTGATTCATTGCTTTTATTTTGAATCGAAAAATCATGCTTGTTGCCCATATCATTTCCGGTTTGAATTCGATTTGTGTTTCATCCGATGCAGCTGATTTTCCCAATTAAAAAATCATCCCATCTTTCAGCAATGTGACCAACACCGGACTTTTCGCTCCGGAATAATCGATTGCCGAACAAAAATTATAATTCCTTATCCGATCCTTCAATCTTGCGAGATGCGGATTGTAATAGGGCAATTCAACCTCACGTCCTGTAATCAACCTGACCAAACTGTCGTTCTCCAGTGGAAATTGTTCGAACAGATCGTCGAACAAATCATTCATTTCCATTGATCCATGTTGCATTGTCCTTTTCAAGAATGTTTTTTTCATCCGTTCAAAACGGTCAATGACTTTTCTTTTTACCGAATCATAAAAAAAATCCAGCATCTTCGGAATATGACGGTAATGCATTTTCAGGACGAGACATACCCTTCTTTTTGTAATCAGGTAACCTACGATTGAATGTTTGAATTCATGTTCATGCAGACAAACGTTCAATGTTTCCGCAATCAGCACCTTGTATTCCTGTTCGGTAAACAGCATTTTCCAATCACCGATTTTCAATGTCAGTGATGAGATCGGCAAATCGTCCCACTCTTCCTTTTTCAAAACACTAAGCTTGTTCATCTTTTTCACCTGATCGTCATTTATCAATGGGAAATAACCATTGTCTTGTTTTCTTTCTTGAATTCCTTCCGGATGCCGGACAATAATTCCTGTCGGGTAACGGTCGAATCATTCCTGCGAATGGCCGACATGGCGCAGTAGCGCAACACATTGATGATTGATCCGCCGGCCAATTCATATTCTTCCGCAATTTTATACAGATCGATTTCATCACTCAGTTTGCACGTTCCCGAAAAAGCGCTTTTCCAAAGTTGATGGCGCTCTTCAACGGATGGAATTGTAAAATGGATGATGGATTGAAATCTCCTTGTAAAGGCATCGTCCATATTCGCACTCAAATTGGAAGCGAGAATAACCACGCCGGGAAAATCCTCTATGCGTTGCAGGAGATAAGCCGTTTGCTGATTCGCATGCCTGTCATTCGAGGAATTGGCGGCAGTGCGTTTTCCGAACAATGCATCGGCTTCATCAAAAAACAAAATCCAATTCTTGTGCTGCGCAATGTCAAAAATCTTCGAGAGGTTTTTTTCCGTTTCACCGATATATTTGGAAACGATCATCGACAAATCGACTTTGTAGACATCACGGCCGGACGCTTTTCCAAGAAGGGTTGCGGTCAATGTTTTACCTGTTCCCGGAGAACCATAAAACAACGCCCTGTAACCCGGTTTTATTTTTTTCATCAACCCCCAATCTTTCATCAACGTCGAACCGTGCTCGAGCCATGTATTGATTTCCATAACTTGCTCCATGACCAAATCGTCCAGCACAATGTCTTCCCACTCCATGTTCGTCGTGATTTTCTGTGCGGGAAATGTTGCGCTGTTTTCAACCTGTGTATGCTCACCGGTCATGAAATAATTGAACCAGCGATCACTTAAGGTGAGCGTTCCGTTGAAGCGCGGCACATAATTATCCGTTTCGCCGAGAAGGAGTACCTGTTCCTTCATCAGGATACTTTCCCTTCCGAGAATTTGAATTATTTCACCCCTGAATTCGGGATTGGTGGCAGTTGTAATAAAACACAACGTTTGCCCTGTAGGCAAAAAACCACTGTGGTTCTTGTCGACCACTCCGCCGAATTCGGTAAATCCCCTGTCGTAAATCTGGTTTTTGCCGAAAAAAACATCCAACACTTCCGGACGCAGATGCGGTGCAATGGAAAGCGCCAAGGCCAACCGTCCAAAGACATTCAGGTTCCATTCCCTGATTGAATTCGCATACGGGCAATCGGTTTCAGACAAATCAGGCAACGGGATATCGAGCCAATGTTTTTCATGTCCTTCCTGCAACAGGTAAGAACAGATGACTTGGTCGATCACACTTTGCAACCAATCGATTTCGTTGTAGAGTGTCAATAATGAGAGGTCAGTTTCCATAACTCAAAAACAATTTTTCAATGTCATCGAGGTTGGCTTCCGCCCATTTGAAATAAAGCAGCGCCGTAGTCGGATTCAGCTCATTTGCCTGCAGCATATCGAGCAGGCATCCCTGTGCACTCGTGGGCACGTGCGATGAATAAACAGGGTCGTGAAAAAATTCGTAATTGAAAAAATCATTGGCCCACTCATTCTTATTTTGCATTTGAAGAATCAATTGGCTGATGAAAACTTCCAGTTTTTCATCCTGAACAACCAATTTTTTCGCCTTGTAAAAAACCGGTTTCCGATTGGGCTCCCTGTGATAATATTCGATTTCCTTGGATTGAATTGTCTTTGCCGCATGGTGTCCGAAAATATCCACCAATCCGAAATTTTCAGAATCCGTGGCAATTTCCAATTCACCTTTTTTTGAACCCGAGATGGCCAATGTCCAATCGGAAGTCGTGGCGGTTTCAGTAACGATGTAAAGTTCGCGGAATGAAAAGAGGACCTGCGTCATCTTGATGATGAGCTGTTGCTGCACTTCATTCCAATTCATGATTTTTATCGATTCGGGATTATTGCCCTTGAAAAAGAAACTTCCCTTTGCGGAGAAAGCGATGATCTGCTTGCTGAATTCAAATTCGCCTTCAATCGGTCCGTGTCCGCTTCCCCTTCCCGAATAGGGTTTTGTGATGCCATCGCTGAAACTCCAATTGGCCGGATTCAACTTGATCACCTCTCCGAATTCAATGTCGTCAGGATCCACAATCCTGTTACGGAAAATATTTCCCAGGACAATCATCTCACCATTCCTGATTTGAAAAAAATCTCCTGGATAAATATTCTGATTCAATGGTTTCGTCGGAATGAAACCACCTGTTCTCATGTAAAAATTCCTGTAAAAATTCAGATAAGAACTTTCCATCTTGTTTCGGATTAATCCACCGTTTCAATTTATCTTGAAACGGTGGATATGCTGATTGAATAATTACGAAGCGAAAGCCGCTGCATTGCCAGCCGCCAAACCTGACTGAAGCGATTGCAATGAAACCTGTGCCTCGTTGAGTGAAAGCTGTGCAGCATTCAATTCGTCGGTGGTGATCTTGCAAGCGTTGTAAATCAATTTGTAATATTCTTTCGCAGCTTCATAAGCCTGGTGCAGCAAATAATGAAGGCAGGTAGACTTATTCGCATCTGTACTTGTCGGAGTGGATCCTGTCATCAATTGGTACAGGTCTTGCGCTTGCAAATATTCCAATGCAGTTGCCGATTGTGATTCCGAGTTCGAAGCCTGTGCCGCGAAAGTCGATTGCAATGCAACAAGTGTAAGTGCAACAGCATTGTTTGCATCGGTGCCGGCTTGACCAAGCATGCTGACCAATTCATCGGAGATGAGTGGATTCAACGCTTTTTTGCGAACAACATAAGTAGCCAGTTTGTTGATCACTTCAGCCGAATAAATCAACTTGTCCATGACATTGGAAATATTTTTTGCCAATGTTTGTGTGGTGGCATCCGCCAAGGACATTTCAGTAAAGGCGATCTTGGAATTATTTTGCAAATCCAAAAAGCTTTGCTTCAATTGGTCAACAAGATTTTTGTTGGCCAAGGCACTCGCGCGATTCGTGTCTGCGATGGCAAGCAATCCCTGGAAATTCGTCAGCTTGGCAGTGAGTGCGGTAACAATGGATTGGAATTGATCAACCTCCTGTTGTGCATCCAGAACCTGGAGTGCCAAGGAATCCAATTCCGCTTTTTTCCGTTCGGTAACACCGTAGCGTTTGGAATTGGAATAGGATGGTGTCGTGCTTTTCATTAGAGTTGTCATAAGTTTTTTTTTAAGGGTTAGTTAGCTGGAATGATTGTTGTCTCATCAACATATTGGAATTGCACAAGTGGTTGAGGGAATTTTTGACTTCCTGTCCAAGTATTCTTGTACATGACATAATCCGGCAAATCCTGATTATAAATCGAAAGCACGACAACATCATAAGTTCCTCCGGGCGTCATCATGTTTCCAAAGTTGTCTGTTGCATCGGGACCGAAAGTTGCAGTGTAGGATTGAGTGGCCGGAATGGTTGTACCTGCAGCCACCGACAATGCCGGTACCGGAATATAATTTCCCGGTGCAACCTGTTCTGCCAATTTCAGATTGAAGAAAAATGCAAACGTGCTCGTTTTTGTCTCCTGAATGTTGTTCATGGCAACGGTCATTGCATCGGTCAAGACTTTAAGTTCGGCATTATATGTCGCAATCTCATCCGCCATTGTTGCACCCGTTGTTCCTGAAGCCGGCGCCGCTTTTTTCTTTGTGTCCGTTTTTGTAGCGGTGCCTCCGGTATTTGCAGCACCCGCTACGATACTCGGATCATCAGCCGGCCCTTGCAATCCAACCTGGTCAATACGCAAATTCGCAGCATTTATCTTTTCGGTGATTGCTGCAATTTTCGGTTCGTATTGTTGAGCTATCAATTGCATTTGATTGACCTCATCTTCGATATCTTCCAATCCCGTTCTTGTAAGCAATCCACTTGGGACTTGATTCAAAGCCAATGTCGGCAAAATCAAACACCTGTATTGGACATTCATGCAATAGTCGATGTTCTCCGCAACACTGAATGTGATTTCAAACGGATCAACATTTTTTGTTGTGGTAACGACATCCGTTTCGGTAACGGTTTCCTACTTGCCGGCTTTTGTCGCAGTTTTGGCTGTCGTGTTGCTGGCCGCCGTATTCATGCCAACTGTTACCTTGGTCGCTTGCACCAACGGATTTCTCAATGAGAAACGTGGAGAAGCCGCCGAAATGAAGTCATCGAAATTGTTCAGCTTCTTTTTGTAGTTGGGAGCATAAATTGCCATTACAAAAACCACATAACCTTTTCCGAGTGTAACATTCTTTCCATCGGAATCCTGCAGGACAGTTCCATCACCGTCGATATTGAAAAAATCGACTTCCAGACTTATTTGGCCCGATGAAAAACTCACCACATTTGCAGCATTCAAGCCATCTGTAATTACCGATTCACTTCCCTCCACGGGAGCGGCAACCATAAGTGGAATGAAACGTTGCGGATACTGCAACATGATGTTTTCAGCATCGGTAATGGAAAAAACCGTTTTTTTCTGATTCGGTACGACAATGATATTGTACTGCTGAACCGGATAATTATCAGGCGCATTCTTGATGTTGAACGGACTTACGATTGCATTGAATACAATATTCCGTTTTGTAACGTTCTCCGCTTTTTGCTGTGCAGTCAATGGAATGTCACTTGTCTGCGTGATTATTGCCGGATTTACGGATAAGCCGAGATTGAGTTCATTGTTCATTGTTGTGTAAGCATTGGCAGCAGCTGCATAATCGGCAACGATATCTTCATAATCGCCTTCCGCCGCTTTTTCAACAACACTTGTCGCTGCAACATTGGCTGTATCGTTTGCCACCAGTTGCGAAACATTATTGAAATCGGTGGTAACAACCTGAAGCAAGTTGCTCATCAGGCCATTTGCATTTTTCGCTTTACTCAAAACAATTGAACCTGAAACTTCAGAAGTGTTGATGGAAGCTTCCATTGCTTTCTGTGAAGTCACTTCAGCGAGATAAGCGGTGTGATTGATTAATTTTCTCGCCTCTTCACTCAGTGCATAAATGTCGGTATCATAATCGGCCGCATTCACGATGCTGAAAATGCTTCCCAAATCGCTGGCCAATTTGAGAATTGCGGTTCCTGCCACTTGAACATTTGCAGCGGCAACGGAAGTATTCGTAACGGATTGTTTCAAGTACGTACTTGCCTGAGTGGCGGAACTCAAAAGATTGATTGCAATATTGCTGTTGTCCACAGCCTGTGCATAGACCGCATTCTTTTGTCCCAAAAGAATCGTATCGGATTGCAGTTTTTCTTCTGCCGTAATTGTTGCCCCTTCGGCATGATAGAGCGTAAACATCGAAGCCACCTTTTGTGATTTCAATTGTTTCTGATCAAGCTCCTGCGTGAACAGCGAGTTTACGACTACCGTGTGTAGATTATCGTTGTAAGAATTCATGGTTTATTATTTTGTTTTTAATTGGTTTTTGTTTCACATAAACGTTTTAATCATGCAGTACGTCAACTGCTGTCCATTTTTTTGTTCAGGATAATTGTTTCCATCGTAGTTCTTTTTATTCGTTGGTTAATAAGGCCAAGTGACATGAAGGGGTTTATCCATCCATGCATATTTTATGATTGAAAATGAAAAGGGTGATTTGTGAATCAATACATCGTACGCACGCTTTTCGAGTGTCAATTCCCATTTGTCATCATGCTCCACCAACAATCCATCCCTCACCAACCAATTTCCCCTGAAACCATTGATGGAAGTGTCACCTATTGCAGGCCAATGGCTGATGGCGGCCTTGACAAGTCCGTTGATCAATTTCTTGTTTTCATCCGAAATGATAATTTCATCGTGAATGGGTTCCGACAGCGGCAAACCGCAAAGCACCTTATTGAGCGGCAACAACGCTTCTTCCGTTTTGCACAATCCAGTCACGACATATTGCAGATAATGCACAGCATCCGCTTGGGCTGCCGCATTCAGGAATTTTTTATTCTTCACAATTCCCAATCGCTCGAAGAGCATTTCAATGTAAGTGCTGAGCAATACAATTCCAGCATTGCGTACGGCAATACCGCCTTTATTCGTTTTCGGTGAATCCATTTTCAACAAGAGTTTTTTTATCGGTTTTTGAATTTCCTTTTTACTCACTGCAATTACCGATTTTTCAGTCTGCTCTGTTATTTTTTCCAATGAAATTTGCAAGGAAGGTGGAAAAAAAGATTTTGACTTGCCGAGATCTTGGATGAAACCCTTCTTTGAAATGCCCCGCTTCACACAAACATCCCACACCAATTCATTCCAGATATTCTCAATTTGAATGATTCTCCAATTGTTGTTCGTCCATGCTTGCAACACTTTCCTGAAAAGCATTTCCTGCAATTCATTCGCCGCAATTCCACGGACAGGGATTTTCCCGAGTAAAAAATAAAATTCCTCGAGAATATCCAACAGCGATTGCCGATCCTTATTCAGGTAGCCGATGGACCGGATGAGTTCCTTGAAACCGACGGATCGATTCAACCAACGCATTCGGGTTTCAGAAACAACCTCTTTCTTCAATGCCTGTAAAAACTTGGCCGGATGGAAAATCAGGATTTCATTCAACAGGTCTTTTGTATCCTGTTCGGTTGGATTTCCAAGCCACAATGGAACTTGTTTTTGAAAAATGAGATGATGGCACAAATCATCCAGCAACCCCTTGCGTTCAAACTCCGCCAATTTATCACTTGTACCTTTTTCCATTTCATCCGTTTCAAGAACGGAGAAAGCGGGAAAAGATTCAACCAAACTGTTTTTAAGTGCAGGTGTCATGCGGATATTTTTTTTCTTCATTTCGGAAATCACCAGGTCAGCGCTCAGGTCCATTTCATTTGCCATTTTCATGAATGAATGTTGTAGCAGTTTTTTAAAATCTTCCTGCGACCATGAATTTGTCCGGATGAGTTTCCATGTCTGTTTCCAGTAATCGTCAATCAACTTGTCGGCAACTTGAACGGATGCCATGTGTGCAACCATGTCATACAACAATCGCATCGCTTCCATCGCCCTGTTCAATTCTCCCTGCTGATCCGACATGATCCACAAGGACAATTCGCGGAATGGAATGATTTCTTTCAGCAATTGAATTCGTTTTTCCGTAATGACAGTCTTTGCAATGATTTTCCTGATCTCCCCGGGGTTCAATTCCAATCCGAGATTAAGCAATTCATCCAATCGAAATCCAACTCCATTCTCAGTAATTTCCGATGAACCTGTTGCAAGGCATTTTCCAATCAATAAAAAAAGTTTTTCAGAGGATATCTCTTGTCCGCTTTTCAAGAGATGCTTTTTGCCTTTGGATTCAACACCGCCGGTTTTGGAAATCTCGGTGCGTGCAATTTTTCCTGAAACCGAAAAGTGAAACACAACCGCTTTATCAAAAGATTTTTTCAGTCGGTCACTTATTCCCCGGTGATTTGTATAATCCAATATGCATTTCCAATACAGTTCGCGGAGAAGGGTGACAATTTCCTTTTCAGAAACCTGTTTCAATTCACGCAGGAGAATCGTCGAATATTCACTCACAAGCGCCTGCATCAATTGTTCTCCTTTGGGCATGAGGTAATTCAACACAACCGCACTTTCCCTGTTGCCTGAAGTTCTCCACTCCACAAATCCCCTGTCGTTAAAATTGCCGGTCAGTATCCTTTCAATTTCAATTTGCGCTTTTGTCGATTTGGCAATCAATTGAATCACCCTTTCTGTTACCGATTGTTTTTTCACTGCGCGGCTTCCAAGTATTCTTGCCGCAACATCTGCTGAAATTTCCAAGGAATGCTTTTTTGCATGACCGGAAATTTCATCCACGAACAAACGGAGTTGTGCAATCTGTGAAGTGCTAAGCTGTTCGGAAATTTCTTCAAGAATTAATTCCAGGAATGCTATTCCCTTGAGTTCGGGGTGAAAAACAATTGCATGCAATCCCAACGACAGGAAATTTTCATCCATCCATTGCGAAAATTCTCCGAAATCCTTTTGCATTTTCAAATCTGTCAAGACAGGTTGAAACAATTGGAGAACAGCCTGCATTTCATTTTCCGAATTCCTTATCAGCAATTGAACCGTATGCTCATTCAACAGGTAAGGAAGCAGTTGATGCAATACATCCTTTTCGGTGAAAGCGATGAAAGTCCGAAGCGCTTCCTTCGGATTCGATTGAATGTTTTTCGCGAGCGATTTTTGCATCGCAACAAACATTTCCCTGCTGACAGTGCGGTTTATAACCTGTTTGCCGAATGCATACAACGCTTGCTGAAAATCTTTCCCGAAAAAGGTCGCACCCTTTCGGGAAATTTCCGATATGAAAATCTCAGTGAGGTCAGTATAAATGCCGAGCGAAAGAATTGTTTTTTCCGAAGAGGATATTTCTGCATTTGTGAGTTGATCGAGCACTTGTTCCTTCACCATTTTATTTTTTTCGCTCAATGCAGAAATGCAGTAATTCAAAAACAACTTGTTGTCGAACGAAACATTCTTGTGGTTGTGGAGAAATTCCATTCCGATTTGCCACAGCGTCTTGTGTTCTACATTCAATTTCATTTCATCGCTGAGTTTATCCAGGAAATAAATGCTCTCCACCAACAGATCCGATTTTGCCGGACTCAACACGGAAAAAATCGTTTCAAGCGAAACATCATTCAAGTCATCAATCGCCTGCAACCATAAATCCTCCGAATCACCAAGCGCTAAAATCAGTGAAGTGAATCTTGCGTTGTCTTCCTTGCCAAGGTTAACGACCAAATCATTGAATTCAATCTTTTGTGATTTCGTTTTCCGCAATGACCGGTTTTGAAAAAGGATTTCCAAGCGGCTCCAATAATCAATCGTGTTTTCTCCTGCCGAATCGATTTTCATTTTCAACGCCTTGTTTTCCTTCGACAATACTTTCAGTGTCACAATGAAATCCGGCTTGATGTATGAACTTTCTTTTACCGTTTCAACGGCACGTTCAATCAATTCAAAAAGTTCCGCGTATGCAATATTGTGATGGCTCGCCATTTGCCGGATGCTGCTTTTCATGAAAGCAACCTTATTGTAAATGGTTCCGCGTTCTGTAAATAAATAGTTGAGCACCCAAAGCCAAAGGTTCTTCTTGAAATCGCTTATGTTGCTTTGCACAATTTTTTCTTTCTCCTGGATTTTGGTCAGTCCATTGGTAAAATCCACAATCTGATGGTGATTGTTCGGCTCGAGTCCTTCGATGATTTTGATGACATTGCTTTCATCAAATTGCCACGCCATTCTTTTCCTGACATTCTCATGTGTTGCCCCGACTTCCCAAAGCATTTCAATTATTTTTTTCCTGTTCTGCCGAAGTTGCTCCGACATCATCTGATTCACCGATCCGTCAACCGACTTATGATTCCATGGAAGCAATCCTTGCAGCAAAAAACTTTGCAGCAAACCGATTTGGGAAGTGACTTCATCGAGGATTTCAATATTGTTGCTGTTGTTCCTGTTCGTGTAAATGATCAGGTCGATCAATTTTTCCACCAATTGTTTCCGCAACCGCAATGAAAGTTCGGATTCGAGATCGCTGTAATCGATTGCACCCAGATCCAATTCGAGCGATTGGATTCTCCATGTTTGTTCAGGAGGGCAAATCTTATCGAAAACAGCAGCAAAATCCTTTTGCATACCGATCTTGCTCCAGCCACTCAAACGTTCCTGAAGTTCCGAAGCCCTTTCCTTTTTATCAAAGGAAGTGCTCCAGTTCAAGCTTGAAATGATATGGCTGTTTGAATTTTTCATTTCTTATCGGCAACGTGTATTTGATTTATTTCGGTCAACAGTTCCCAAGCAGTTTTTACGATTTCATTCTCGTTAACGTCACCGGGTTTGTAGATCAAACTTTCGTGCCATCTTATGAATGCGGGAATCAAGGAATCGAGTTGCTTTTTTTTCACCAAATGGTGCTTATGCATTATGCCCAACGGAATTTCATTTTCCAAAAACAGACTGAGACGGTTGGAAAATTCTTTCTGTTGAAAGTCCTGTACAAATTGCGGGAACAGGAATTCCAATCCATTCCTGAAAATCGAATAATCCAACTCCTGCGATTTCTCACTGACAGTCGTTACCTCAATGACTAAAAAATAAAGTGTGTCGCCTATTCTTTCATAATCCACACTTTCAATTGAACGCAGAGGAACATTTTCCAACTCATAATGGTTTGTTCCAACTTCCAAGGTTTTGTCCATGATGAGTGTATTCAAGGCCTTTTCGGATGAGCTGAACAAAAGCGCAAGTGCATTCGCAGCATCGTCGTAATCAAGGCTGTTGCTGATCACGTAATTTTTTCCAATTGTCGAATCGAACAGGTTGATTCGGAAGTTGAATTGTTCTTTCGGATTGGATGATGGAAATAGTTGTGCGTTTTTAAATGTTGAATACTCCATGTAACGGCTTTCTGCTGAAAAACAGATTGCATTGATGAATAAGGAATAATGCGTTCCGGGAATCTTTTTGGGTTTGACACTCTCGTCAAAAATCATTTCGGAATTCATCAGGCTATAATACATTTCACCGATTTTCATTCTTGTCTTGGTAACCTTCGCATCCAGATTCTGTTGTTTTCCGCTGCACATGCCGCAAACAACATGAGTGGCATTATCATAATCGAGAGTTCCTCCCACCTGGTAACATGTTCCTGTCATTTCATTGACCAAAACAATCTGGAAACTGAAGTGCCGGAAAAGCAAAGCCATTTCCACCATGATGAGTCCACGGCGTTTTTCAATGAACCAAAGTGCTTGATTGATCGTCGGATCAATATTGGTAATCGGGATTTTCGATTCGGGATTCGGTATCACAATATCATCCGTGTTTTCAATGATATAATTGATGTACCTGATTTTCAATCCGAACAAGAGACACAATTTCAATTCCAGTGCGGCATAATCATTGAAATCGCGCTCCGTTAATTTTTCAACCCAATTGCTCCTCCTCGAATTGAAAATGAAATCAACATCTTCTCCACCCAATATCCGCTGTTCAAAATCGGGCGTGAAAGCGGGCAAGTCGACAGAAACTTTCCCTTCCACAGTTTCAGCGATTCTGTCGGCAGACAAATAATTGTACGCCTTGTACCTGTAATAAGAAAGCAATCCGAGATTCTGCAAGTACTGACTTTTGAAAATCACCTTGTCGCTTAAACTTTCTCCGGAGTAAATTGAACCCTCAACCATGGCATTGATGAGCAATGGGGATTCGCCATGCCTTGCGAGTAAATGATCAAGCATTTCATTTCTTCTTTCAAGGCTTGTTTTTTCATTCTCCATGAATTCCATCAATCCTTTTATATACGGATTGTATGGATCCATTTTATATTTCCTCCAGCTATTTTCCTCCAGCACTTTTTCAGGTTCGATTTCCCTGCTGAAATTGAACGTTTCATTGTTTTTCAACAATGCCTGTATGTGCGGGATTTCATAGAGTGATTGATAAAAGTAAGTGGGGGAAAATTCCAAATAGGGAACCGGATACTCCAAGTGCTTTTTCTGATAATCATCTTTCCGTTCAAAAAAAGTATGTCTATCCGTTGGAGCTCCTGTCATCGAATTCTTGAAGGAGAATAACCTGTCGATGTTTGCCAATTGCGAAAACTGATTGGCCAATACCTGATCGAATAAGGTGAGATAACCTTTCAGCTGCCGTGATTGCGCAATTTGAAATTCGGTTGCATTCGAAACGATCGAATTCAAACCTGTCGCGAAAATTTCAGGAAAGGTATTTTGAATGGAATAATAGGAATTGATATGCCTGAATTTCCCTTTCGGCAAATCGGCGTGAATGTCAACAGCGGAACCGAGTATGATGTTCGGATCGAATTCCGGTGATTTCCCCAATGAAGAAGTCAGGCTGAGTTTCGTCGGAGGATTTTTTCCGGTGAAATTGGATTGTACTTGAAGACAACCTTGATTGAAAGAATCGATCACATCGATTGTCAGTATCTGGTCCTTTCCGCAAACCAGGTTGGAATAGGTATTCCCGTTTCTGGCGAAACTCAATCCCGAAACGGAATTTATTCCGGCTATCGAGCCGATGACGGATACCAACTCAAGTGCAGTCAATCCATTCCTTTTTTTTCCGAGTGAGCTTGTTGGAATCCATCCGTTTTGAAGAAATGGGCCGTCGAATATGTCGTTGGTTGCCACCCCGTTTTCAACGAGCTTGCTGTATCCGCTTGGAAACACTTCAGGGAAAATATAATTCCGGATTTCCTGATTGATCAAAACCAGAATCTTGTTCAGGTCATTTTCATTTCCTATTTCTATATTCCCATTCAAGTAAAAAACAATTGAATCGAGTGGTTTCGGTTTCGCGAAGAGCTGACCGAGGTTCCTGCTTTTATTCAAATAATAATATGCAGATCGGCAAACATCATCGATTCCGGCACCCGTGACGGATTCATCGATCAGTAAAAAAAGTTGGCAGGCGCGATTGATGTAAGTGTAATTTTTCAAGCCACCCTGCACAATTGCATTGTTCACATTATCCACGCCATCGATGATGTATTTTCGGTAGTCATCGGAAGTTACCGCTGAAGTTGTAAGTATATCTTCGGGCAAATAAAACTGGTTTTCGATTTGCAGTTTTTCATCGAATCCGGTTAGAATATCTTTCAGCGGAAAATCGTTGCAATACCCGAGTTCGGTAAGTGCATAACAAACCTGATCGAGGATGGTAACACCCGGATCGCTTGTATTCAAATTCGACCATTCATTTCCAACATGATCCTGAATGAAAGCAAGACCTTTCTCTTTCAGCGATTTGAAATCCTGACTTAATGGGAGCGGCGTATCGAGTATGTATCGTTCTGAACTCATGCTGCAGCTTTAATGACGTGATCCATTGCGGAAACCAAAATCGCTCCGGGAAATGGGAATATTGAACCCTGTTGCCGCTTATCGTTTACCGGATTGGGTGAGAAGTTCATGTTCATCCATGTCAAAAGTGAAACGCCCGTTACAGACTGTACACCTTCAATGCCCTGTATAAACTGCGCCACTTGCGCTTCACTCAACGGTTGATCGATTTCGATTTGCGGACCGGCGTTTGCAATCCATGGCGACAGGAAAATATTCAATGCCTGGATAATGTTATTCTGAATGACCTGAAAAACAAATCCCGGTTTTATCAAAATGGTTGCAGTGACTTCGACATATTGGAAATTAAAATTCGACACTTTGATCCGAGAATGCACCGATGCCCTTTTTTTCAGGAAAGCCTTGATTTCCTTTTCCTCGCATTCACTTACCATTGGTGTGAATGCATTTGCATGCGCGGCATCATCAAATCCTTTCAACACGTAAACGTCCACTCCATTTTTTTCCTCATTGAAAATCGCCTTGGAATAATAAATGTCACTGAACTCCTGCCGGATCAATCTGAAAAAATCCCCACTGCTGACCACCCTGTCTTTTGTCTTGATGCGGTTGCTTACACGTTCATTCATTTGTAATTGGTCTTCCGCCGCTTTTCCTCCAAACGAAGGAAACGGTTGCGTGATGGAAGATATTTGCGGAATGGCCGTTTGTGGTTTTGAAATGACATTGCCACTTATTTTGGGTGCGACCGTATCGGTTGAAAATGAATCTCCGGATCGTTGCAATTCAATTCCATTTGTCGTCATCAAGACGGCTTGTGAAAATGAAGTTGGATTTCCTTTTTCAACAATGGCAATCCAACAATTGGAACCGGGCATAACGGGGCTTTGATTGGCAATGTCATCCGGAATGTTGAACGTGATGATTCCGGAGCAACTGAAATTATTTGTTCCGTCCTGCAACAACGGCAATACATTCCATCCGGTGTTGCTCAAATAATAATAGCTCGGGATTTGTTCTGAAGTGGTTGCCGCATAATTCCTTGCCAATTCAAAAAAAAGATTGACGCTATTCGATGAAATCAGGTTTGTCAATTCAATGAACAGGGCACCATTGGTTGGAAATGCCGGAAACAGGAACAATTCATTTGTTGCAATTGTTGCGGGACCAACCATTGAATTATAAACGATGCCATTAAAAGTCGTGGAGAGCGAATTATCATAAGCCATGTAACTTGAAAATGGCGAGTAATAAAAAAACTGTAACGGAAACGAACTTGGAACAGCACTGAGATCGTAACATTGGTTCGCCGTGTAATTTGCAGTCAAGCCACTCACTTTCGGTGCAAACGGCAAATTCGCAGGCAATGCCATTGTCGCCGGTGTCAT